>QCSL01000001.1 GCA_003209165.1 Synechococcus sp. AG-670-B23
TCACCCGGCCTGTCCTTGCGGCAGGCTTTTTTGTTGGCGACACACCACATCTGGCGGTGGGGACTCAGAAACTTTTCAACCGGCTTCAGGAGCCCAGCCAGCCTCAGCTCGCCATGTTGGTGTCCAAAGTTTGCATCGCTTTTTTAGGTGCTGTCCCTGCTGCAACTGCTTCTGCCTGAGGTTGCATCCCACCATCGTGTGGCAGTGCTGGTCGACGCCATAGATGAAGTGCTGGCAGGTCATACAGACCACGCTGCCTTTCCAGTTCTTCAAGTCGCGTTCGTCAATGAAATCCCATTCCTCCATAACTCTCTGCATCAGTACTGCTGTACTAATCAAAGCGAGTGGGGTTTGGCAAGTACCAAAGGATCTAGGCCCTGGCTCAGTAGCAAGTGGGGTTAGGGCAGGCGATTAGGCGTGAGGTTGCGGGTGTGACCTGGCTCTTGGCTGGCTTCGGACGTATTTGCTTTGTGATCAGTACAGCGCGAATGGCTTGCCATGATGTGTCATGTGTACACCTCTATCTGGGCCTAGACCTTGGGCCTAGTGAACGAGCCAAACTCCTTGCAAATACTAGGATTGCAACATATGCTCTCGTTCAGCAAATATCAGGGACTGGGCAACGACTTCCTGATCGTTGAGGGCCGGCAGGGACAACTCCCCGATGCCATCAGCGATCCCGATCCCGCCTGGGTGCGACGCATCTGTGATCGGCGCTTCGGGGTGGGTGGCGATGGCCTTATCTTGGCGCTGCCTCCTCAGTCGGAGGGGGAACTGCGGATGCGAATCCTCAATGCCGATGGAAGTGAGGCCGAAATGTGCGGCAACGGCATCCGTTGCCTGGCTCGCTATCTGGCTGATACCGACGGCGATGCACCCTCCCGCTTCTGGAACATCGAAACCCTCGCGGGAATGATTCGCCCCGAACTGATAGCCGATGGCCAGTTGCGGGTGGACATGGGCCCGCCTTTCCTCACCTCCGAGGGCATCCCCACAACCCTGATGCCCGAAGACGGACTCCCGCAGGGCGTGCTGTTGCTGGAGGGCGAGCAATTGAAGGTGGCTTCCGTTGGCATGGGCAATCCCCATGTGGTGGTGCCCGTCGACGATCTCGCCAGCATTCCCTTTGATGACTGGGGCGCAGCGTTGGAGGTGCATCCGGCGTTTCCGGCCAAGACCAATGTTCATTTCCTGCAGGTGCATAGCCGTGAGAAGCTGGAAATCCGGGCCTGGGAACGGGGTGCAGGACCCACCCTGGCCTGCGGTACCGGGGCCTGTGCAACCCTGGTGGCGGCGGTATTGCTGGGCCTCGCTGATGACTGCGCCGAGGTGGTGCTACCTGGTGGTCCGCTGATGATTGAGTGGCGCGATCGCACCGGTTCCGTGCTGATGACAGGACCCGCCGAAGCGGTATTTGACGGTGTGCTCACGCCGGATTTGGTGCCGACAGGTTCGGCGATGGCTTCCATCAGGGAAGCCCCTGATGCTCCCACGTCTCAGGCGACCGCCGCCGAATTCGATTGCTTCAAGGATTGTGCTGACCAGTGTCAACGTCCCGACCTCTGCCTCCGCGATGAGGCACAGCAGAAGGTGCAGGCCTTCCTCAGCAGCACCTCTCTCGATTCAATGCTCAATCTCGCAAGTGAGTCACTGGAACAACGCACCAAAGACCGGTTCGAGCGTGGGACGCCCTGAGCTCTATCTGGATGCTGCAGCCACGACACCCCCTCTGCCAGCGGTGTTAGCGGTGATGCAACAACTGCAAGAGACGGCCTGGGCAAACCCCAGCAGCCTCCATGGTGCCGGGCTAGCAGCGGCGGATGCCCTCGAGCGGGCCCGGTGGTCTATGTCGGAGCGGTTCGGTGTCGGTGCAGATCAATTGATCGTCACCTCAGGGGCGACGGAATCCGTCCACCTCGCCCTTCTTGGCAGTGCCGCCGGTTTTGCCCCTAGCCGGTTGGTGATCTCTGCGGTAGAGCATCCAGCGGTGATTGCTGCGGCCCAACAACTTGAAGCGTTGGGCTGGAGCGTTGCTGAATGGCCGGTTGATGGTCAGGGCGTGGTGCGGCTCGACCAGCTCGATCGACTGTTGTCGGCTCCGACACGCCTGGTTTCTCTAATCGCTGCCCAGGGTGAGGTGGGTGCGCTGCAGCCCGTAATCGAGGTCGCTAGGGCCTGCCGCGAACGCGGCATCGTGATCCACAGCGATGCCACTCAATTGGTGCCTCAGGGCAGTTTTCCCTTCAAGCAGCTTGGGGTCGACCTGATGACGCTCTCCGCCCACAAGTTTCGTGGTCCTCGGGGCGTGGGTTTGCTGATTCGTGCCCCAGGTGTTGCTCTTTCTTCTTTACAAGGCGGTGGTGGCCAGGAACACGGCTTGCGTTCAGGCACCGAACCCGTTGCTTTGGTCAGCGGCATGGCCGAAGCCCTGGTGGCCCTTCCCAACTTTAATCCCGTCACCCACCACGTCCCCCCGGGGTGCTCAACGCAGATCCGTCGTCAACGGGATCAACTGCTCGAACGCCTGCTTGAGCTCCCTCAGCTCCAGCTCTGCGGTCCAGCATTGGATCATCGTTTACCGCACCACATCGCCCTTTTGGCGAAAACCGCCGATGGCCAGCCCCTGCCGGGACGCGATCTGGTGCGACGGCTTGCGGCGGCGGGGGTGGCTTGCAGCAGCGGTAGTGCCTGCAGCAGTGGCAAGAGTTCCGACAGCGCTGTACTCACGGCCATGGGGTTTCCAGTGCCCGAACGGCAGTCGGGCCTGCGGTTGACCCTTGGCCCGTGGCTGTCGGATCAAGATCTCGATTCCGTTCCCGGCCGATTTGAATCGGTGTTGGAGGCGTTTTCCTGACATGCTTTGGCAATGACTCAATTCGACGCTGCATGCCTCGACCTCCCCGCGGATCTGCTCGCTGCGGAGCAGGACATGCTGCACGCCGCACTGGCGGCGGTGGGATCCGGCGAAGGTCAACGCTGGGCTGCGAGCCTCCGGTTTGAGGGTCTTCGACTGCTACCGGTGGCGGTGCGTCTGGCACGTGCACTCATCGCTGCTGATCAGAAGCTGCTGATGGTTTGGCCCGATGCTGGTGCTGCTGCCCTGGCCCGGCGTGATGCAGAAGACCTCAAAGAAGTCATTATTGATTTCAATCAGCTGAAACGTGCAGAGAGCGACTCCCCCGACACACGCCTGCTGCTTGCGGTGAATCCCTCCCCTGCCGATTACGAAGAGTTCCAGGCGTTATGTGAGAACCACGCTGGAGTGGTTCTGATGCTTAATGGGCGTCTTGAAGATGCTGCTGTGGGCATTGGCAGCGTGGCTCGGGAGCGCCGAAAGGGTTTTGTGGCTAGTTGGAAGCAGGCCTATTGGCTTCAGCCACTAGAGGGAGGAGCGCTAATGCGCTGCTTCCCCGATGACTGGCGTCTCTATCGCCAGGATCCCGATGGTTATCGGCAGCTGGAGGTTCTTCTTGAACGTCCGGATCCCGACACCACAGCAGCACTTCTGGCCGGGGAAGATCCTGACAGCATCAAGCAACAGCTTTCAGGCGTGGACCGCTTCCTTGATGGTCTGCGCAATTGAGCTCCGTCTGGCTTGATCCAGGCTCAGACACTCTTTAAGGTTCGTGCTCAAGGTCCCTTTCGATGGTGCTCAACAGGCTGCGATCCCTTTCCCCCATCGATGCAGTGGCTGGAGTCGTCGCCCTGGCAGCTCTGGGTGGGGTGATCTGGTCCCCCAAGCTCTCAAATTCGGTCGCCAAAGCCACGGGTGCTGTGAGGCCTGTGCAGGTCAGCGTTGATGTTCATCGTCTGTACAGCGCTGATCCCGAACAGCTACTGAATTCAGCCCGGGAGGAAGCAGCCCTCAACATCGTGATCCGCAACCAACCAGTGGGGAGGGTGACCCTTGTGTCGGTGGATGACCTCACCAACCCCCTTACGGCGGTCCAGCCCGATGGTTCGGTGGTGATCGCTGATGCCCCCCGCACGGGCCTGCCCCGGCATGCCCGGTTTGTGATGGAGGCCCAGGCTGAAATCAAATCCTCAGGTGTTGTGATTGGTGGCACTAAGTTGAAGGTGGGCGTGCCTGTTGAGCTGGAAGGACACCTCTACCGCTTGAACGGTGTTGTCAGCGGAGTGACGCCTCTGTGATTCGCTCCGCCCTGGTCACCCTGCTGGTGCTGGCGCCCCAGTTGCCTATCAGGGCAGCCCCTCCGCTGTTGGCACCGCCACCGGTCGTTCAACGTCAGGGCCAGGCCTTGCTCACCAGTGGGGCCCTTTGTCCTGCCTTGCAAACAGCCGTGGAATCGTCCGTGGGGCCGGAAGAGCGACTTTGGAGCGTCAGCGTTCTCGATCAACGTGGTCAGCTGCTGGCTGATCTGAACGGGGGGATTCCCCGTATCCCCGCATCGAATCAGAAACTGGTAAGCACGGCCTTTGCTCTGGATCGGCTTGGCCCCGATTTCCGGCTGAAAACGCAGCTGTTGCGTCACGCCGATGGATCTCTCGAGATCGTGGGGGAGGGCGATCCTGACCTCAGCATTGCCGAGATCCAGAAGTTCGTCATGGTGGCTCTTGGCCAGGGCGGCTCCCTCACCCCCGCCAGCCTTGCCGTTGCGCCTCTTCAGTTGATGGTGCGAGAGGAACCGCGTCAGCGCTGGTGGCCCGCTGATTGGGATCCTGCGGATCGCTCTTACGCCTACGGCGCACCGATCACCCGCCTCGCCCTCACCAGCAATGCCCTGCACATGGCAGTGATGGATCCAGCGGCCCGGTTGCAACGGATTCTTCACTCCACCGTCCGTCAGCAGGGGGGACAGATCCACTTGCTGATGGTCGATCAGCAAACCCGGGAAGCTGCCCTCGAGCAGAGTAACGAGGGGAGTGTGGTGTTGCACAGCGAGGATTCTGCGCCAATGCACGCCTTACTCAGCCTAGCCAACACCGAGAGCCATAACTTCACCGCTGAGGTGCTGATACGTGAGGCGGCGAACATCTGGGATGTGAATCGTGCGTCGCTTGCCACCACCCTATGGATGCAAGCCCAGGGTCTCCCGATGACAGGTATTCGGGTTCGGGATGGCAGCGGACTTTCACGGGGAAACCGTCTCACGAGCCGTTCCCTGTCCATCTTGCTATGGCGCATGGCGCAACACCCACTTGCGGCTTATTACCAGGCCTCAATGGCGATTGCTGGTAAGAGGGGGACGCTACGCAACTATTTCCGCGGCACTTCACTTCAGGGTCGCTTCTGGGGCAAAACAGGAACTCTCACCGGTGTTCGATCGATTTCCGGAATTCTTGAAACGCCCGGTGGACCCCGCTACGTGAGCATGATCGCCAACGGGGCCTATGCACCCAACACCGTGATGGGGGATATCCTTCTGGCTAGCCAGCGGATCAGCCGTTGCCCCGCATGGAACGCAGCCGGGACGCTGCCCGGTGGGCGCGACTGATCGACACGGTCTTGGAGTCATTAACGATGTCCCCAAGCGACGCTGAGCGGATTGTCTGAATCTTGGAGAGCTCTTGACGGCCGGCCATCACCACCTGGGCCATTTCCTTGAGGCGCACTTCCAGCTCACCCAACGTTTGTTCGGCGTAACGGTTAGCGCCGTCCTGAACACCAGCGGCCTCCTGGCGGCTGCGTTGGATCAGCGACTCGCACTGCTGTTGTGTCTGCTGGCGGAACTGCAGCGCGTCGTTGTGGATTCGCTCGGCCTCGTCACGGCCTTCATTCTGCAATCGTAGGGCTTCACGGCGAATGGCATCGAGATCCTGCAGAGCCTGCTGGCGGTTAGCTTCATGCTGCTCAGCATGTTGGCGCTTGAGTTCAATAGCGGTTTTCTCGATCTCCTGGATTTGCTGTTGGGCCCGTTGGCGGCTGGCTTCAAGTCGCTCGGCCTGTTGCCGCTTGAGTTCAATCGCCTCCTGATCCAGTTGTTGGCGACGCTCCATTGCTTCCTGCTCAAGCTGCTGGCGGCGAGAGGCGAACTGCTGCTCCAATTGCGCCAGCTTGCCTTGCATCTCCTGTTCCAACTTGGCGCCCTGTTGTCGTGTCTTCTGGAGCAGTTGTTCACACTGCTGGCGGGTCTGGTCACGCATCTCATTCACCTGCCGTTCCGCTTCCTGACGAATGGCGGCGTTGTTCACCAGTTGTTCCCGCTGACGCTGGGCCTGCTCGACAATTTCATCGGCGCTCTTGCGGGCGGTGTTGATGAACTCATCCCGGCGCTCCAGCAATTTGACGGCCCGCTCCAGCTCCTTCGGCAATTCTTCGCGGACGGCATCAAGAAGCTCTACGGCATCGGTTTCGTTCACCAGACGTCCTCCGGTGAAGGGCAGCCGGCTGCCCTCCAACACAACTTCCTCCAAATGATCGAGTTGATCGAGAATGGAGAACCGGACGTCGTTCATCTCAGCTGGCAGGGAAAGCCGAATTAAAGAGCCTGTTGAGGTCCTTCGCCACCTCTGGCGGCACCATGTGGTCGATCGATCCTCCGAAGCGGGCCACTTCCTTCACCACAGAGCTGCTGAGAAAGCTGTGGCGTGCCGTTGTGGCCATGAACACCGTCTCCAGATCTTCCGTCAGCGAGCGGTTGGTGTGTGCGATCTGCAGTTCGTATTCGAAATCACTCATCGCTCGTAGGCCCCGCAGGATCAGATCAGCGCGATGGGTTACGGCACAGTTCACCGTGAGGCCATCGAAACTGATCACTTCGACGCCGGAGAGGTGGAGCGTCGCCGTGCGGATCTGTTCAATCCGTTCGTCGACGCTGAAGGCTGGAAGTTTGCTCGGATTGCTGAGCACAGCAACGACCACTTCGCCAAACAGGCTCACCGCCCTTTCAATCAGATCCATGTGCCCGTTGGTAAGGGGGTCGAAACTTCCGGGATAGAGCGCCCGCATCGGAAATCAGCGATGGGCGGATCCTATGCAGCGGATCGCTGTTTAGATTTCAGCCACCGCATCTATGCCATGAGCCTCGACGCCGACGCCAAGAAGGTCCTGCTTCGCAAGATCCCCCACGGACTCTTCATCTGCGGCGTGCGCAACGGCGATGAGGTCAACGGTTTCACTGCCAGCTGGGTCACCCAGGGATCCTTTGAACCGCCTTTGGTGGTGATGGGCGTTCGGGCTGACAGCAGCAGTCATGCCATCATCGAGGCCACAGGCAAGTTCTCCCTCAATGTGCTGAGGTCAGATCAGAAGGATCTGGCGGCTGTCTTTTTCAAGCCTCAGAAGGCTCTTGGTGGTCGCTTCGAAGCTGCACCGTTCGAGGAAGGCGAACTCGGTCTGCCTCTCCTCAATGATGCCGTCGGGGGTGTGGAGTGCGAGCTCGTTGGTTCCATCAAGCACGGTGACCACACAGTTTTCGTTGGCGAAGTGAAAACGGCGCGTCTAATTGCAGATTGCGAGGCCTTGAATCTTGCCAGCACCGGCTGGAATTACGGCGGCTGAGCTTGCCTAGTGGATGCCGCTTCCGGTACACCGCTGCTTAAGCAGCCAGAACGCCTTGAACGCCGCCTGAAAGAGATCCCGGCTGAGCCGGGTTGTTATCTGTTGCGGGACGTCGACGACCGGATTCTTTACGTCGGCAAGTCAAAGGCATTGCGCAGCAGGGTGCGCAGCTACTTCCGCAGCCGCCACGATCTGTCGCCTCGGATCCGGCTGATGACGCGCCAGGTCTGTGAGATCGAGTTCATTGTCACCGACAGCGAGGCGGAAGCCCTCGCGCTCGAATCCAACCTGATCAAAAACCATCAGCCGCACTTCAACGTGTTGCTGAAGGACGACAAAAAATATCCCTACCTCTGCATCACCTGGAGTGAGGCTTACCCACGAATTTTCATCACTCGTCGCCGGCGCTTTCGCAGTCCTCTGGATCGCTTTTACGGGCCCTATGTCGATGTCGGGCTGCTGCGCCGAACGCTGTTCCTGGTGAAACGGGTGTTCCCGCTGCGACAAAGGCCCCGTCCGATGTACCCCGACCGGACTTGCCTCAACTACAGCATTGGGCGCTGTCCGGGGGTCTGTCAGGAAAAAATCAGCTCGGATAATTATCACCGCACCCTGCGCAAGGTGGCGATGGTGTTTCAGGGCCGCAGCGATGAATTGCAGCAACTGCTTCAGGAGCAGATGGAGCGATATGCCGAGCGGATGGACTACGAATCGGCAGCCCGGGTTCGCGATCAACTTCATGGGCTGGATCAGCTCACCGCTGACCAGAAGATGAGCCTGCCTGATTCCTCCGTGAGTCGGGATGTGCTGGCCCTTGCCTTTGATGAGCGGCTGGCGGCCGTGCAGCTTTTTCAAATGCGGGCCGGGAAGTTGGTGGGACGTCTCGGCTACACCGCCGATGCTTCCAGCCTTGAACCGGGCCTGATTCTGCAACGGGTGATAGAGGAGCACTACAGCCAGGTGGATTCCGTTGAGGTGCCCCCCGAGCTGCTGGTGCAGCACGCTCTACCCCAACAGAAGCTGATGGAGGACTGGCTCTCCGAACAGCGGGAGCGTCGGGTGCAGATCCACTGCCCGCAGCGGCAGCAGAAGGCTGACCTGATCGAACTGGTGCAGCGCAATGCCGAGTTTGAGTTGCTCCGCGCCAAGCAAGGCCAAGAGAAGCAGTCGTTGGCCACGGAGGATCTGGCGCAACTGCTTGAGTTGCCTACCCCGCCGCGTCGGATCGAAGGGTACGACATCAGCCACATCCAGGGCAGCGATGCAGTGGCCTCCCAAGTGGTGTTTATCGACGGACTGCCTGCCAAGCAGCATTACCGCAAGTACAAGATCCGCAGCAGCAGCATCCGTTCTGGCCACAGCGATGACTTCATGGCGATGGCGGAGATCATGCGCCGCCGTTTTCGGCGCTGGGCCCGGGCCAAGGCGGAGGGAGTGGATGTGGGTGCGCTGCGTCACAAGGGCGGCAGCGCCCTACAGACCGATGGCCTCAACGACTGGCCCGATGTGGTGATGATCGACGGCGGCAAAGGCCAGCTTTCCGCCGTGATGGAGGCCCTGCGTGAGCTAGATCTGCATGAGGATCTCAACGTCTGCTCCCTCGCCAAGCAGCGCGAAGAGGTTTTTCTCCCAGGCGAAAGCCAGCCGCTGGAGAGTGAACCGGACCAGCTCGGTGTTGTGCTCCTGCGTCGGTTGCGGGACGAAGCCCACCGTTTTGCCGTCAGCTTCCACCGCCAGCAGCGGGGTGAGCGGATGAAGCGTTCACGCCTGTCGGACATCCCTGGGGTCGGGCCCAAGCGGGTCAAGGATCTATTGGCTCATTTCCATTCGATTGATGCCATCCAACTGGCATCGTTTGAGACCTTGTCCAAGGCCCCTGGCGTGGGCCCGGCGTTGGCCCGCGATATCCATGATTTCTTCCACCCTTCAGACGACGGAACCGACGCTGATGCCAGGGCTGCTTTAGAAGAACAGACTCAGGAATCCTCCGCGTGATCCTTCATCTCTGCATGGCTCTGGCAGGAGTGCTTCTGCTCGCTACTCCGGTTTGGGCGTCCCCTGGCCTGTGCACGGGGCCTGTGTGTGCCGATGGCATCACACGCAGTGCCAAGAACCACTGGCAGTTGGTGCTACGGCTCAACGATCAGCAGGGGCATCGCGAAAAAGTGGTGATGAATTGCCGGGCCGGCCAGCTGAGCCCCATGGCCGGGCCCGTTGATCGCGCCTATGCCTCCGCTCTGGGACGGCGTGCATGCCGTCTTGCAGGGGAGGACATCTGACGGTGGATCTCAGTCTCGTTTTTCCCCATCAGCTGTTTGAGCACCATCCCGCGATTCATCCGGGACGGGCCATAGCCCTGATCGAGGATCCGCTGCTGTTCGGTTCGGATCCGCGATGGCCGATCCAGGTGCATCGGCAGCGCCTTCTTCTGCATCGGGCCTCGATGAATTCCTATGCCGAGATGCTTGAGGCCAAGGGTTTCACCGTGTTGCGGATCTTGCAGGGGCAGGCGGGCAACACCGCGGAGATCCTGGTGGGTCTGCTGAATCAGGGATATCGCTCTTTTTATCTCGCGGATCCGGTGGACGATGTTCTGACCCAACGGATTTCCGCCTTTGCATCAGGTCACGACTGCAGCCTGCAGATCTTCCCCACCCCCATGCTGCTCACCCCATCGGTAGTCATCGATGACCATTTTGCCTCCGGCAAGAAGCCCCTGATGGGTCGCTTCTACGAGATGCAGCGCAAGCGACTGGATCTCCTAATCGAGCCTGATGGTGGGCCCGTTGGCGGTCGCTGGAGTTTCGATGCCGACAACCGCAAGAAGCTCCCCAAGGGAATCCTTGTTCCTGAGCCACCGGCCGAACGCTCGATAGGTTCGATCGCCATTGTCGACGCCGCCCGGCAGCAGCTCCTCCAGGAGGGGGTGTCCGGCATCGGCAGCTGGGACAGGTTCCATTACCCCGTAACCCATGGCGATGCAGCCCGTTGGTTGGATCAATTTCTCGATCTGCGGCTGCGCCAGTTCGGGGCTTATGAAGATGCGATCAGCACTCAGCACCAGGTGATGTGGCACAGCGTGCTCACGCCGATGCTGAACACCGGTCTGCTCACACCGCAGCAGGTGCTGGATCGCACTCTGGAGAGGGCTGAGGCAGGTGATATCCCGCTTAATTCATTGGAGGGATTTCTGCGCCAGATCGTCGGCTGGCGGGAGTTCATGGCCGCGATGTACCGGCGCCACGGGGTGGAGATGCGCAACGGCAATTTCTGGGACTTTGAAGACCGACCGATCCCCTCCGCCTTCTATACCGCATCCACGGGCTTACCTCCGATTGATGACGCCATCCGAAATGCGCTTGAGACCGGTTATTGCCATCACATCGAACGCTTGATGCTGCTGGGCAACGTCATGCTCCTCTGCGGATTCCATCCAACCCGGATCTACACCTGGTTCATGGAGCTCTTTGTCGATGCCTACGACTGGGTGATGGTGCCCAACATTTACGGCATGAGCCAGTTCGCCGATGGCGGCATCTTTACCACCAAGCCCTATCTCTCAGGCTCGAACTACGTGCGAAAGATGTCGGACTACCGCAAAGGGGAGTGGTGTGACACCTGGGATGGCTTGTTCTGGACTTTCATCCATCACCATCAGGACTTCTTCAGGCGCCATTACCGGCTGGCGATGATGGCCCGCAACCTGGATCGCATGGCAGCAGACGTTCTGGCAGCCCATCAGCGCCGAGCCAGCGATTTTCTTGACGCCCTCACCTGAACCCTGCGTAAGGTCGCTTCAGAGCAGTTGTGTAGATGACGTTTTCGCCCGAGGCCTACCTCTGGTTCAAGACCCTGCACATCGTTGGGGTTGTGGTGTGGTTTGCGGGCCTCTTTTATTTGGTACGCCTGTTCATCTACCACGTTGAAACCGAGGAACTGGCGCCGGAACTGCAGCAGCCGTTCCGCGATCAGTACACCTTGATGGAGAAACGTCTCGCCAACATCATCACCACGCCCGGCATGGCGGTGGCGGTGTCTATGGCCATCGGGCTGCTTCTGGCCCAGCCCTCCTGGCTTCAGCAGGGCTGGATGCACGCCAAGCTCGCCTTGGTGGCGGCTTTGCTGGCCTATCACGTGTTCTGTTACAGACTGATGGGCCAACTCCACGCCGGCACCTGTGCCTGGTCGGGCAAGCAGCTGAGAGCCCTCAATGAGATGCCCACGCTGCTGCTGGTGATCGTGGTGATGCTGGTGGTGTTCAAAACGCAGTTCCCCACCAGCGCAGCGACCTGGTTCATCGTCGCCTTAGTGGTGTTCATGGCCGCGTCGATTCAGTTTTATGCCCGTTGGCGCCGCCTGCGGGCCGAAGCCTCCGCCAAGGCCTGAGATGAGGGCTGAGATGACCCATCCGCTCAAGGCTGTTCTCGACAAGGTGGGACCGTCGAGCTGCCCCACCACGCACAACTTTCACTGCCATACCGTTTGCAGCGACGGCAGCTTCGAACCGCTGGCCCTGATTCAGCAGGCCACAGAGCGCGGACTCCAGCATCTGGCGGTAACGGATCACCACAGCAGCCAAGCTCATAGGGAGATCCAAACCTGGCTGGATCAGCAGCACGGCAGCGGTGCGGTGCTCCCCACTGTGTGGAGCGGCATGGAAATCAGCACACTGCTGAAGGGATGCCTCGTGCATGTGCTCGCTCTTGGCTTCGAGCTCAACCATCCTGCGCTTCAGCCTTACAACCAAGGTGATGCCGTCGTCGGAGAACTTCTCAGAGCGGAAACGGTGGTCAAAGCCATACATGACGCCGGTGGTTTGGCGGTGTTGGCCCATCCCGCCCGTTACCGCCTTAGCCATGACGTGTTGATTGATGAGGCCGCCTGTCTCGGTTTCGATGGAGGAGAGGCCTGGTACGACTACGACATGCAACCAACCTGGTCCGCCAGTCCGTTGATCTGTGAGGCCATCGATCGTCAGTTGAACAACCTTGGCCTTTTGCGTACGTGTGGCACCGATACCCATGGAATTGACCTTTGCGGCCGCTAAGTTCGTCACATCTCAGTTCCGGTCGACATGGGCTTATTGGATCGTCTGCTGAAAAAGGATTCCGCAGAGTCCGACTCCACGATTCAGCCGCGCAAGCCAGCGAAGGAGAAGCCGGCCGAATTTTTTCTTGATGCTGATGCTTCCTCTTCTCTGGGGGATGTGAATTACATGCGCGAGTCGAAGACGATTCGCCGCACCTTCCCCGGTACGGCCGCAAACCCCGGAACGAAGGAACAGATCATGGAGGTGGCTGCTGAAACCGAGAAGCTCGAGAAGCGGAGCGAAGGTCTCGGCGGCGTTGTCAAGCAGGAAGAGTCCTTCAAAGTCACGGCCGGCATCCCCAAACCTGTGAAGAAAACCTTCGCTGAGCAGATGAGCACGGCGGAGATGAACAAGCGCCTTAAGGGCACTGCCATCACCGGTGTCAACACCCCTGCTCCTGCGGATGCCGCTCCCCTTGGCCGCAAGGAAGAATTGAAGCCTCAGGAAGAGCCGGTGGCTAAGACGGGGTCCGCTGCTCCGTCCTCCAAGCCTGGATCGATCGATCCCTTCCGTCAGATGGTGCGCGACCTCAGCAAATAGGGCTGCCCCGTTCAATTTGGGCTTCGCTGCTGTGCACCAGCTTTTGCAGGTGCAGCAGCTGCCCATCCGTTGCTGCAGTCCAAAGGCCTCGATTCGAGGCCTCCAGCAGTCGCTCGGCCATGTCTCTGAGCACCCAGGGATTGCTTGCCCTTAGGAAGTCAAGAATCCGCGACTGGCTTAGCCACTCATCACATAGAGCGCCGTAACACCAATCGGGAACGCGATCGGTGGCCGCGTCGTAGGCAAACAGGTAATCAAGGCTGGCCCCCATCTCGAAGGCACCCTTGTAGCCGTGTCGCATCATTCCCTCGATCCAGCGGGGGTTGAGCATCCGGCTGCGCATCACCTTGTCCAGTTCCTTTTCGAGCCGGTGCAGGCGAGGCCGTTCGGAGCGGGAATGGTCCCCGAACCACAGCTGCGGACGTGCTCCCGACACCTCTTCCACCGCTGCACTCAGGCCACCCTGGAACTGGTAGTAGTCGTCGGAATCGAGCAGATCGTGCTCGCGGTTGTCCTGGTTGTGAAGCACCACTTGCACTCTGCCCAAGGCCTGTTCCAGACCGGAACGGTCGAGGCTGGGGGCGGCGCCACCGTCGTACGACCACTGGCTCCAGCTGAGGAAGGCTTGGCCCAGGTCTGCTCGGGATTCCCAGGCACCACTGTCGATCAGAGCCTGCAGACCGGCTCCATAGGCACCGGGGGCTGATCCATAGATGCGGCCCTGGGGTCCCCCTTGACGGGTGAGCTCGGCCAGGGGGTTGAGTTCATCCGGTTCATCGAGGGCCGCAATCATCGACTGGGCCTGATGCACCCAGCCCACCAATTGGGGAAAGGCATCGCGAAACAGTCCGGAGATGCGCAGCACCACATCCACCCGTGGTCGCTCCAGCAAGCGGGGTGGGATGACCTCCAGGTCCACCAGCCTTCGGGTAGGGCCATCCCAGACCGGTCGAACACCCATCAGGGCCAGCAGCTGTGCGATGTCTTCTCCGCCATTGCGCATCGTGGCCGTTCCCCAGACCGACAACGCCAGATGGCGCAAGGGCTCACCCTGCTCCAGCAGATGGAGATCCAGTAATTGCTCCGCTGAGCGTCGCCCCAGGTCCCAGGCGGCTTCCGTGGGCAAGCCCCGCAGATCGACGGAATAGAAATTCCGGCCTGTGGGCAGCACATCGGGGCGGCCGCGACTCGGAGCTCCTGACGGTCCAGCAGCAATGCGCTGACCCTGAATGCCCCGAAGGAACGCCGCTTTTTCGGCTGCGGCACAACCGCTCAAGCGGGGCCAGAGGTCGCTGCGCAGGTTCAGCAGGCTGGGATCCTCCGGGTTCCAGGTCTGGAAGGGTTCCGCCATCCCGTCGCACTGTTCCCCATGGACGACCTGACGGATCAACAACTGAGCCTGTTGCTCCAGCCATGCACAACCATCCCCCACCCGACGGCAGTCCGATCCGCCCAGCACCCTCAGGCGGATCTGGTCCGTCTCCGAGAGCTTGTCGCCTTCGTCCTGCTGCCAGGGATCGAAGCCCAGACCTGCCTGCAGGGCCATGGCTTGCAGCAAGCCCGGCTGTCCCTGCCTTGGGGGACGAGCCAGGGCAACCAGCAGTTCATCGGCAGCTTCTGCCGACGGCGCAACGCCGAACCGATGCAGGCCCGTGCGGATCTGCGATTCCTTCAGCTCGCAGAGATAGGTCTCCGCCTGATCAAGACAGCTCTCCAGCAGCTGTGGTTGTCGGCGAATCTCCTCTTCACTGGGGATTCCAGGCCAGTTGAGGTCTAGCAAGCTGGCATGCACCGACTGTTCCAGCACGTGGGCCCGCTGCCCCCCCAGCTGGCGAACCTCCACAAGTTCATCGAGCAGCCCCTCCAACCGTTGCAGTGGTCCGTGCAACCCAGCACGACCCAAGGGCGGTGTGAGGTGGTCCAGCACCACGGCGTGACCGCGACGCTTGGCCTGAGATCCTTCGCCGGGGTCGTTGACGATGAAGGGGTAGAGATGTGGGATGGGGCCGAGGGCTAGGCCGGGGCCGCAGGAATCGCTTAACCCCACTGACTTGCCCGGCAGCCATTCCGCACTGCCGTGCTTGCCAACGTGCAGCATCACCTGGGTTTGATGCACGCTGCGCAGCCAGAGGTACTGGGCCAGATACCGGTGTGGTGGCGACAGATCCGGTGAGTGGAGATCGGCGATCTGGTCGGCGTCATAGCCGCGATCCGGCTGGATCAGCACCACCACATGACCGAAGCGCAGGCCGTGAATGGCAAACCCCTGGTTTGGATCCAGATCGCAGGCGGTCTCCGGAGGCCCCCATCGGGATTCGATCAAGCGTCGAGCCGGCTCCGGAACGGAGCCCCACCACTGCTGATAAGTGGTGAGGGGCAGATGATCCAGCGGTGGACGGTGCTGTCCCTCCGGTGCATTGGTACGACCGGCCAACAGTTGTTGCATCAAGTCATCGCCTGTACCCGGCAAGGCATCTGTGCCCAGGTCATGGCCTGCGTCCGCCAGCCACCGGAGCATCCGCGCCGTGCTGTCGGGCGTATCGAGGCCAACACCATTGGCCACACGCCCATCGCGCACGGGATAGTTGGCCAACACCATGGCGATGCGCCGCTCGGCGCAGTTGGTCTGGCGCAGCTCCACCCATCGACGGCTGTGTTCGACCAGCCACGCCAGCCCCTTTTGATCTGGCTGCAGACAAGGAATGGCGGTGGCCAGAGGTCCGCTCGTCTGCCGGTGCTCACGAAAACTGCAGGGCCGCGAGGTGATCCGGGCATCCATCTCCGGCATCACTACTTGCAGGGACAGATCCATCGGATTGAGCCCCTGGCTGCTCTCCAGCCACTGGGTACGGCTGCGGCTGCTGCTGAGCAGTTGCAACACCGGCCGATCCAGCCGATCCCAGAGCGGGCTGCCCAAGCCGGCCTGTTCGGACTGCACCGAGGCAAAGGATGTGCCTGCGATCACGAGCTCAGCGTTTTGCTGTTCCAACAGGTCGTGGACGCCGGCCTGCACCGCAGGGTCTCTCAAGCTGCTGACCCACAGCAGACAGGGTCGCAGTCCCTGTTGCCGCAGTGCGGCCGTGAGTTCATCCGCCAGGTTTAGATCTCCGGCCTGAAACTGAGCTCGATAGAGCACCACACCAACGGCGGTCCCCGGTTCATCGCGCCAATCCCAGGGCATCGGATCGGGGCAAGGCACCACCGCGACGCTGTCGGGTGATGGGGGGCTGCCCTCCATCAGAGCCTCGAGGACCTTCAAGAACTGCCCCATGTTGTCGATGCCGCCTTCCCGCAGCAGTGCCGACAGCCGATCGGCCAGTTCAGCACTGCAGGAGCCCAGCCCATGCAGTTCGTTGCCTTGATCAGCCGTTCCGGCAAGGACGATCAGTTGCCGTTGTTTCGCTTCGGCGCGCCAGCGCTGCAGTTGCTCTAGGCCGTAGCTCCAGTGCCCACGACTGCCCAGCAGCCGCACCACAATCAATCTCGCCGCCTGGGCGGTGGTGTTGAGGTAGTGGTCCAGCTGCGCGGGGTGGTCCAGGCAGCTCAGGGGCAATGCCCGGATCTGATCGTTCCAGGCCGGGTTACTCGGCAGGCTGGCGTCGAGGCAGCTGATGTCCGTGCCTGCGCTGGTGAGGAACAGCACATCCGCGCCCGGCTGCTCAACGAGCACCACATCTTCCGGTGGGTCCAGACCCGGACAGGTGGCGAGGCGATGCATAACCCCATTCTCCGTCTTTGCGGTGACTGGTGGTGAGAAGATTCAGCGGTCGGATCCATCACGGTGATGCATCAGTTCCTGCCCTATGCGTGGTTTCAGGGCCAGTGCGTTCCCTTCGAGGAGGCCAGGATCTCCATTGCCACCCATGCTCTGCACTACGGCACCGGTGCCTTCGGAGGCATGCGCGCCATTCCCGATCCCCAGAGCAGCAACACCATGCTGCTGTTCCGTGCTGATCGGCACGCCCGGCGTCTCAGCCAGAGCGCCCGGTTGCTGCTTACGGATCTGAGTGAGGAGACGATCCTTTCGGCCCTCACCGCGATGCTGCAGGCCAACAAGCCTGACCAGCCCATCTATTTGCGGCCCTTTGTGTACACCAGCGATCTGGGCATTGCCCCGCGCCTGCACAATATCGAGACCGATTTCCTGATCTACGGACTCCCCTTGGGGGATTACCTGTCCCCGGAGGGGGTGAGCTGTCGAATCAGCAGCTGGACCCGCCAGGAGGACCGGTCCCTGCCGCTGCGCGGCAAGATCTCCGGCGCCTACATCACAAGTTCGCTGGCCAAGACGGAAGCCGTGCAGAGCGGTTTCGACGAAGCCTTGCTGTTGAACAGTCGCGGCAAGATCAGTGAAGCCAGCGGCATGAACCTGTTCCTGGTGCGTGATGGCCAGCTGATCACGCCTGGAGTTGATCAGGACATCCTCGAGGGCATCACCCGCGCCAGCGTGATTGAGCTGGCCAAAGCGATGGACATCCCTGTGATTGAACGTCCGGTCGACAAAACCGAGTTGTTCATCGCCGATGAAGTGTTCCTTTCCGGCACGGCCGCCAAGGTGACGCCGATTCGTCAGATCGAATCAACAGTGCTGAATGCCAAGCGGCCTGTGATGGATGCGCTGAAGGCCAAGCTTGTGGGGATCACCGAAGGGCGGGACCCCGCCTATGAGCACTGGGTGACTCGAATTCCGATCTCCTGATAGGAACAGCCTGAAGTTCGTCCTGAGCTTTTCTTAAGATCAGACCCTCTTCAGGGGTGCATTGATGGTGGTGACGCAGGCAGATCGGCAAGCCACCACCTCTGCATTCCTTGAGTACCTGAATGGGCCTGAGCGCCCTGTGCTCGTGTTCGACGGTGCCACGGGCACTAGTCTTCAGTGTCTCGGGCTCACCGCGGATGATTTCGGCGGTCCTGACCTTGAGGGATGCAACGAGAACCTGGCGGTCACCAAACCTGATGCGGTCAAGGCGGTGCATCGCCAGTTCCTTGAGGTGGGTTGCGACGTCATTGAGACCGACACCTTCGGGGCTGCATCGATCGTGCTGGCGGAATATGGACTTGAAGACAAGGCATTCGAGCTGAACAAGCGGGCAGCGGAACTGGCCCGTGAGATGGCTGATGAATTCAGCACACCTGAGAAGCCCCGCTTCGTAGCGGGCTCCATGGGTCCCACCACCAAGCTGCCCACCCTTGGCCACATCGATTTCGACACGATGCGTGCTTCGTTCCGCGAGCAGGCTGAGGGGCTGATCGCCGGCAACGTCGACCTGTTTATCGTCGAAACCTGTCAGGACGTGCTTCAGATCAAGGCAGCCCTGCAGGGAATTGAAGAGGCCTTCGCCGCCACCGGTGAGCGGCGGGCCCTGATGGTTTCGGTCACGATGGAAACCACCGGCACCATGCTCGTCGGCACTGACATCGCTGCTGTGGTGTCGATCCTTGAGCCGTTCCCGATTGACATCCTCGGCCTGAACTGCGCCACCGGGCCGGAGCAGATGAAGGAGCACATTCGCTACCTCTCCGATCATTCCCCCTTCACCGTCAGCTGCATTCCCAATGCCGGTCTGCCCGAAAACGTCGGCGGTGTGGCCCACTACCGCCTCACGCCGGTTGAGCTGAAGATGCAGCTGATGCACTTCGTTGAAGACCTCGGCGTGCAGGTGATCGGTGGCTGCTGCGGTACCACCCCCGCCCACATCGGCAGCCTGGCGGAACTGGCCCAGGAGCTCAAGCCGGCGCAACGCCCCTCCCGCTGGGATCGCGCCAGCGCGGAGAATGTGCGCCCAAGTCTCAATTACGAGCCCGCCGCGTCATCGATCTATGGCGTCACTCCATATCACCAGGACAACTCCTTCTTGATCATTGGTGAGCGGCTAAATGCCAGCGGCAGCCGCAAGGTGCGCGAACTACTGGCGGAGGAAGACTGGGACGGTCTGGTGTCGGTGGCCCGCGGCCAGGTGAAGGAGAACGCCCACGTGCTTGACGTCAACGTCGACTATGTCGGTCGAGATGGCGAGCGGGACATGCATGAGCTGGTGAGCCGTCTGGTCACCAACGTCAACCTGCCCCTGATGCTCGACTCCACCGAGTGGCAGAAGATGGAGGCGGGCCTGAAGGTGGCGGGGGGTAAATGCATCCTCAACTCCACCAATTACGAAGACGGTGACGAGCGCTTCTTCAAGGTGCTTGGGCTCGCCCGCCGCTACGGAGCCGCTGTGGTGGTCGGCACGATCGACGAAGACGGCATGGCCAGAACGGCCGAGAAAAAGTTCGCCATCGCCCAACGGGCCTACCGCGATGCCCTGGAATTCGGCATCCCGGCCCATGAGATCTTCTATGACCCCCTGGCCCTGCCTATCTCCACCGGCATCGAGGAAGACCGCCTTAATGGGCGCGCCACTGTGGATGCCATCCGGATGATCCGGGAAAACCTTCCCGGCGTCCATGTGGTACTCGGGGTCAGCAATGTGAGTTTCGGCCTGTCACCGGCGGCCCGAATCACCCTGAATTCGGTGTTCTTGCATGACTGCTGTGAAGCCGGCATGGATTCAGCAATCGTGAGCCCCGCCAAGATTCTTCCGTTGATCAAGATCAGCGATGACCACCAGAGGGTGTGTCGTGATCTGATCAACGACAACCGCCGTTTCGACGACGGCATCTGCGTCTACGACCCGCTCACCGAGCTCACCACGCTGTTTGACGGGGTCAGCACCAAGGAAGCCCGGGCCTCAGGCCCCTCCTTGTCCGATCTGCCGATCGAGGAACGGCTAAAGCAACACATCATCGATGGGGAACGCATCGGCCTGGAGCCCTCACTGGATGAGGCCCTTCAGACCTATCCACCTCTGCAAATCATCAACACCTTCCTGCTGGACGGCATGAAGGTGGTGGGTGAGTTGTTTGGCAGCGGCCAGATGCAGCTTCCCTTTGTGCTGCAGAGCGCCGAGACGATGAAGTCAGCCGTGGCTCATCTCGAGCCACACATGGAAAAAAGCGAGGGCGAAAGCACCAGCAAGGGCAAGTTCCTGATCGCCACGGTAAAGGGAGATGTCCACGATATCGGCAAGAATCTGGTGGACATCATCCTTACCAACAACGGCTATGAGGTGATCAACCTGGGCATCAAGCAGAGCTGTGAAGCCATCGTTGAGGCCCAGCGTGAGCACAAGGCTGATTGCATTGCCATGAGCGGTCTCCTGGTGAAGTCCACGGCCTTTATGAAGGACAACCTCCAGGCCTTCAACGACGCCGGGATCGATGTTCCTGTGATCCTCGGCGGCGCTGCGCTGACGCCACGATTCGTGCAAAAGGACTGCCGTGAGGTCTACGACGGCAAGGTGATCTACGGCAGGGATGCCTTCGCTGATCTGCGCTTCATGGACGCCTTGATGGATGCGAAGCGGAGCGACAACTGGAACAACACCAAGGGCTTCCTGGCGGATGCTCCCCACAGCGTTGGCTTGGATGAGGATTCGACAACCTCCAAGAAAGCTGAGGAGACTTCCCCCTCCGCAACGGATGCCCCAGCAGTGGATCTGCCGCCAGTGAGCTCGGATCGTTCCGACGCCGTCCCCGCAGAGGCCGCACTGGTACCGCCCTTCCTCGGGTCTGCTGTGATCACCGAGAGCGATATCGACATCGCTGAGGTCTTCCACTACCTCGATCGCAACGCTCTCTTCGCTGGCCAGTGGATGCTTCGCAAAACGAAAGAGCAGAGCCGGGACGACTATGAGGCCATGCTGGTGGAGAAGGCAGAGCCGGTGCTCCAGGAGTGGATGCAGCGTTGCATTGACGAGTCACTGCTGACCCCTCGGGCGGCATACGGCTACTTCCCTGTTGGAAGAGATGGCAACAGCCTGAAAGTGTTCGATGCCGATGGCACACGGGAACTCGGCCGTTTTGAACTGCCCCGTCAGCGGTCGGGCAAGCGCTACTGCATTGCCGATTTCTTCAACGATCTAGACCCTGAGGGATGCCCCACTGACGTGTTGCCGATGCAGGCCGTGACCATGGGCCAAAAGGCATCCGTCGTGGCACAGGAGCTGTTCAAAGGTGATCGCTATAGCGACTACCTCTATTTCCACGGCCTTGCTGTGCAGATGGCTGAAGCAATGGCGGAATGGATGCACGCACGGATTCGCGCTGAACTCTGCTTCGCTGATCCCGATGTCATTGCGCTACGGGATGTGCTGGCGCAGCGATACCGCGGCAGCCGTTATTCCTTCGGCTACCCAGCCTGCCCCAATGTGGCCGATTCCAGGCAACAGCTGGAATGGCTCAGTGCAGATCGAATTGGCCTCAGCATGGATGCCAGCGATCAGCTCGAACCGGAGCAGAGCACCACAGCACTGGTGGCACTGCACTCTCAAGCGCGTTACTTCAGCGCCTGAGCTTTGAAGGGTGTCCCATAGCCTGAGACGCCCTCTTTTTGTTCACCATGTCCATTGCCGGACCAGATGGTGTTGATGCCGCCATCAAAGCGGGCATCGATCTCGATGGGAGTCCAATCCCCGAAGCGATGCTCGCTCTCTACAACCACGCGATGGATCTGGAAAGTCAGCGTGCTCGCAGTGGTGTTCTGAAGTCGATGCGCAACCGGGTGGTCAAGACCGGAGCCAAGCATTTCGACTATCAGACGCTCAATCAAAGGCTCCAAGAGGCCGGATGGGATGGTCTGAAGGAGAAGGAGATCGCTTTCTTCTACGGATGATTTCCTGTTTACGAGAAACAGCCTCTGCCGGACTCAGTCCTGGCAGAGCTTCTCCATCGTGTCGATCACTTCCTGTTGGAACGACTCGAGGGCGCTGGACTCGCTCAGATCCAGACCTTCGCCAGCGGCGTTCTGGGCCAGGTCCTGAAAATGAAAGGCTCCCTCTCCATTGGCAAGGAACTCGATCGCTGAGCTTTCGCCGCTCTCGCGAAACGCATCGCAGAGCGCCAGAAACGCAGCGTCTTCAGTGAACTCCCAATCCATCGAGTGGACATGACTGAATGACCTTTAACCCGCTCCCCTAGGGGTTCGTCAACCGTCTGAGGTCAAAATGTGCCAATCCTTGGGCAGACTCACCTTCAATTCAGCGCTCAGATGTCCAGCAGTAGCCCCGAATTTCCACCGGCTAGGAACGTTCTTGGCGACCCACTGCAAAGTTGCAGTTGTGAGCCGATGACGGGTTGGTACCGCAATGGTCTCTGCCAAACCGATCCAACTGATCTCGGCCAGCACAGCATCTGCTGCGTGATGACCGATCAGTTTCTCAGTTACAGCAAGGCCCAGGGCAATGACCTGATGACGCCTATACCGGCGTTTCAGTTTCCGGGCTTGAAACCAGGGGACCACTGGTGTATCTGTGCGCCGCGCTGGAAGCAGGCCTACGAGGATGGCGTTGCACCGCTGGTGCGGTTGGAAGCGACGGAAGACACGGCTCTGACCGTGGTCAGCCTTGAACAGTTGAAGCAACACTCTCACCAATCGATCGACTGACCGTCCCAGGCGAGGAAGGCTCCTGACTGGTCTGGGGTTTGTTCCAGCAAAACCTCAACCAACTGCCGGGCGGCCCGTTTTGGAGAGAACAGCTTGTCCGGTGCCACAAAGCTCTGGAAAGGTCGAGACAGGTTTGTGTCTGTTGTACCGGGATGCAACAGGCTCACGGTCGCCATGGGCCAGCGGCGGGCCCATTCGATGCTCAGGGAGCGCAGCAGCTGGTTCTGAGCTGCCTTGGCCGCTCTGTAGCCATACCAGCCCCCTGTGCGGTTATCGCCAATGCTGCCCACCCGAGCGCTCAGGCTGGCGAAATGGAAAGGTTGATCACGCACCAGCAGAGGTTCGATCGCTTTGGCCAGGAGGATCGGAGCAATGGCATTGATGCCGAATTGCTGCTCCAACGGGGAACGCTCGACCTGTTGAAGACGTTTTTCCGGTTGAAGCTCAGGCCCATGCAGGCGGCCTGTGCAGTTGAAGACCAAACGCAGGGGCAGCCCCTCGGCACGCAGGCTCGAGCTCAGTTGATTGAGATCAGTGTCGTTCTCAATGTCCAACTGCAGTGAGGATGCCGGCGGTCCATGACGTCCTGCTGTCAGAACGTTCAAGTCAGGGCAGGTCCGCTCTAGTTCCGCTGCGACCGCTGATCCGATCCCGCCGGGGCCAACCACCAGCGCCAAGCCAACCCAAGTGGTTGAGGCTGCTTCAACCATGTGATCTTGCTGCTGAGTGGAGATCGTCTAACGGAAATCAGGCATCATCGGCCGCAAGTTCTGCTGAGCAGTTCTGTTGCCGCTTCACCATCACGTCTGGCCCTCTGCAGTGCTTGGAAGCCTGCTCAGGGCAGCCTTGATTGGCTGGTTGGCTCGGCCGCTCGGCCATTCCCACAACGGCTTGAAAAGCCCCCTTTCAGCCTGCTTGTGCTGATCGCGACCGATTCAACCGTTGGCTCCACTGCACCATCCGCGAACGACCCCTTGCAGCGGGCTGAGAACTTGGTTCTTAAGGCACGACCTGTTGCAAATCACGTGCCTCTGGAGATTTGCGTCGGTTTAGTCAGCAGAGAGCTGTCACAGCCTTTTGGCCTGGTCGCAAGGTGCTTTGTCCCAACGAGCAAGGCTTTGTGATCCCTACTCAGCAGCTTGGCACCAGGATCGCTTCATTAAACCAACAGGAGATTCACTGCTCCGTCGGGCCTGTTCAGATCAACCAGACGTATCTGGAGGATGTTTCGCTGCTCAAAAACCAGCGTGATTGGTTTCCCGTGATCTCCCTTGATCTGGAAACTTATGTTGCCTCGGTGTTTGTGGCTGAAATGCCCAGCCAGTTGCATCAGGAAGCTTTGAAGGCGCAAGCCGTTGCAGCACGCTCCTATGCGATTGCGCATCTCGCAAGACCAGCAACGGGGCCTACCACCTGGGTGATACAGCCCATTGGCAGGTGTTCGCTGGGGAGACATGCACCACCTCGGCCAGTCGATCAGCCACGTGGGAGACCTGTGGGATCATCCTCAGTTACGGCGGTGGCATTGTGGACACCTCGTACACCTCGAACGCGCAAGTCAGTGCTGAAGCTCACGGCCACCTCGGCGCCAGCATGAGTCAAACCGGGGCTCAGCACCTTGACTTCCCTTCAATGCCATCCTCGGCAGGTACTACGCAGGAGTTTCGCTGGCAAGGTTGAAATGGCATGACCAGTGATCTGCTTCGCAAAGCGACGGAAGTCGCGGTTGCAGCGACAGCATCCGGAGCTCTTGTTCCGCTCGAAACTTCGCTAGACCACCTGAGGAGCAATGGAGGAGGTCGTTTCGAACTGCGGCATCTCCTTAGTGCGACACCAAAACACTTGCGCGCCGAAGGCCCCAAGCCGAATCCATTTCTCCCCTGGGATCGACGTCTGGAGGTTGAGCAGATCGGCGACTCCCACGTCGTGATCCTGAACAAATTTCCCGTTCAGGCGGGCCACATGCTGCTGATCACCCAGGCCTGGCAGCCACAGACCGGTTGGTTGTCTATCGACGATTGGTGTGCACTCGCGCAAGTCAATGCGACAACCACAGGACTCTGGTTCTTCAACAGTGGTCCTGATGCGGGTGCTAGTCAGCCACACCGGCATCTGCAGTTATTGCCCCGGGGAGCTTTGGAACCCATCTGTGCAAGACAGGATTGGTTCCAAAGCTGTGCCGAAGGCACAACCGATCTGCCGGGAGACCCTCTCTTGCACAGCTGTCGAGTTGTGCCAATGAACCCAAACCCGAATGGTGAAGTGCTCCACCAGATCTACTTGTCTCTGGCTCGAGACCTTGAGCTGGGGACCCCCGCGCATGACGGCCGTCCCCGGGGGGCTTACAACCTTTTGCTCTCGCGGGATTGGATGGCCATAGTTCGACGCCGAATGGAAGGAATCCGTGGTTTTAGCGTCAATGCTCTCGGTTTCGCCGGTTCCTTGCTGAGTACCGAGGCATCCGATCGCGCATGGATTGAGCGGTCAGGGCCAGAAGCACTGCTTCACGCGGTTGTAGAACCTGTTGGTTAAGCGGTGAGACATCGCTCAAGCCTGGGGCTTGGCTTTCTCCAACTGACCGATGATGAAATCCCGGTATTCGGAAGCCAGGTCATGGAATCCCTGTTCGATCAAACCGGCAATCACGTCAACGGCATCGTCTTCGCATTCGGGGATCAGCATGACCCCGCGTTTCCGGCCAAGAATCATTTCCTGAATGATCGGTTGCATCTTTCTAGGCACGCCTGATGGTTCCTCAAGGACTTCCTGGGCAGGGATAAAGCGTGCACGGTGCTGATCATCGGAATTGATCTGTGCGATGAAGCAATACTGAGTTGCGTTGATCTCAACCAATCCCCTGAATTCAGAGATCTCTTCTGTGGCGTCAACACAGCAGAAGTTGTTGCTCTGGGATGGAGGTTCGCCATCAAAACCACGAATCCTGGAGATCGATGCGGTGGAATCGAACGACTCTTGACCCAGACGATTCACCAACGTCTCGCAGAAGGCTCGCTTATCCAAGACAACAGCGTTGCAATAAGCATTAGACCCCTTTCCAGTGCCCAGCTATGTAGCGATAGGCACAGCTTCTTTATGGGTCCGAACAGTGCCGTGTTTGCACGGATGTCATGGCGTGGCACGCACTGCTATCGCTGAAAAGCAACTGAAATCCATTCATTGAACAAACACTGCATCTTGCGTCGGAACCGTCAGATCCAGGACAATCTGCAATTGGTTCGCCCCTTTGAACGTCATTACGACTAACAAACAGGCCTAGAGACTGACGACCACCTCCAAGTGAGTTCTCTGGGCTTGTTCAAGGCTTGCAAGAGCTATGACTCTCAGCGGGGAGTGGAATTACAAATTTCGCCAAGGCAGATATTCGGGGAGCCATTCTTAATTTTCTTCGCGACAAGTCAATTTGATTCGTCTCCCCCGGGCCGTTGAGGAACAGGCCATGCGGGTAATGCGCAAGCGGCAAGGTTCTTTACTGAATCCCTCGGATGCGCTGGTGGTTCACCAATACCGCAGCAAGCAGCACTCGGTGGAATTCAACGATGATCTGGTGGAAGGGACACCTGAAGGAATCGAGCTTGTCGAGCGTTCAGATGCCTGGAGCTGGGTGAGGAGGATGTTCTGGAGTCTTGAGGACGATCAACGTGCCCTGCAGATGGTCGTCATCGTGGGAATGAGCCTGAGGCAAGCGGCGCAACACATTGGTGTTTGAGTCATGACTGTTAGACGGCCCGTTAAACGTGGCCTGAACAGCCTCGCTGAGTGGTTGAAGATGGTCAGTTGGATGCCTAAGCATCCCGCTCCATCTGCTCTTGAAGTGTTTTGATGGCGGCGTTGAGGGCCGACAGCTGTCGTTCGGCTCCATCACGCCAAAACCGCAGCATGGACAGCTTCCGGTCCTGATGCTGGCGGCGAAGAGTTGAGTGATCCGTGTTGGTGCTGAAGCAGAAGGGAGGAAGCATGCCAACAAATGCAATCACGTGAATCCTGACGGATTTTCAAGCGTGGTGCGACTCTGCAATCACTTGGCTGTGACAGAAGGTTTAACTACGGTGTGGGTTCACCCCTCTCACCGTGGTGTCGATGTTCTTTCGAACACCACAACACCAAGCCGCATGAGTCTCAGGCGAGTCCCAGTACTGGTCTTGACCTGCGTCTCGCTTGCGGGACTTGAATTTGGACTGCAGTGCCGCGCTGGGGCGTATGTGGCCTTGATGGCAGGTCAACGCGCACGCCCCCTCAACGGAACGTTCAATAACGTCCCGGTTTTGCATTCAAATCAACCTGAGATCGTCACTGGGCCTGGAATCCTGGTGAACACCGCTTCGGGTTCGGCTGTCGCCACCGAGTCCAACCAGCCGCTGCGAAACGCCACCTACACCTTCGATGGTGAGTTCGGCGTTCATATGCACCACAAGTACTACCCCCAAGACCAGTCCATGCTCGGGGGACGTCGATCCAGAGGCTTGATGACCCTGGCCCTGATTGCGACGAATCCAGGATCGACGCCAATCACGCTGTATTTCGACCGTGGTTCGGTCAAAAACAGTTTTGAAGCGCCTTATCACCCGAATCGCTTGATGGGGGTCAAGCCCCTGGGCAAGCGGCCCTGGAACACTGGGCCGGGAGATGCGACTGCCGTTCAACTGCTTCGCGGAGAACTGGACCGCAAGTTGCCTGAACGAGTGGTGATCCCGCCTGGAGGACGAAGCGTTGTAGTACGCACTGTGCTTCCTGCCCGTGGCATTGCCAACGGCCTTTTGAGGGGACGCAGCAATGGTCCTTTCACGATGGCTGTTGTTGCTGCTGAACAATCAGCACAGGATTTTGATCTCTTTGCAGTACTGCAATCAGGGCGTCTGGCACCTGGGCGGATTTACTTGAATCGAATTCAGGAGATTCAGTTGGGTCGCGTCTTCTCCCGTGTGGCCGGCGTTGCCCTTGGCGACGCCTACAAGGCTGAGATCAGCCATGACCTCAATCAGGGGCCATTGCATGTACCCCTCACCAGTACGAAGCGGCATCATTTCGGCACCAGCGATGTTCAGGTCAATCCATTGACCACACGGATGGTCGATTCCGCTCTGAACAATGTCGGCACCTACGGGGTGCGCTACGACGTGTCGCTCAATCTTTCTGGTGCAGGACCCCATCAATTGGTGCTCAGTCACCCAGTTGTCTCTGGAAAGAAAACATTTACGGCCTTTCGAGGGTCCCTGCAAATTGTTCAGGATCGAACCCTCCAAGAGGTTCACGTGGGCATGCGCTCTGGGGAGAGCCTGGCTTTGGCGGATCTGAACCTGGCTCCTGGCGCCAGCAAAGCGGTCAGGGTGAGTCTGGTCTACCCAGCCGATGCCACCCCAGGCCATCTCCTCAGTGTTGTTCCCGATCAGCAATTAGCCATGATTCACCGCCGCCAGCAACAGCAGCGAAACGCCAAGTTAAAAATTGCGGACAACAAATCACGGAAGGTGGGACCGAAGACCGCGCCCCCTCCCCCTGAAAGGCAGCCCATTGTTGTCAAGCCTGCTCCTTTAATCCCTGCAGTGGTTCCCGTCACCACTCCGCGTTACGGCGATTTAATTCGATCTCAACAGCAATGGTTGCTGCAGCTTCAGGGTCGATAACCTTCCTTAAGGTGGATTGAACTTTTGAGCGGCGAGGACTCAAAACGTCAACGCATCTCAGTCGAGATGTCAGAGCCCATGGTCGAGTTGATTGACCAGCTCAAGGGTGAATACGGCGCACGTTCCCGTGGTCGTGTACTCGAAATGCTGCTGCAGTATCTGCTCGAGCCCGGCGAGACATCGTCGGATCCTGAGGTCACAACGGTCCTGGACAATGCAGAACCAACTGCGCCCAACAGTTCCGATGAAGTCACCAGTCTCGTTCTGATTTCAAAGGGCAGACAGCATCAAAGTGACGAAGAAACCCCAACATCTGCATCTAGCATCTCTTCAAGTGGATCTTCTGGCATTGACCTTCCTGGGTTCGTAAGCAAGCGCACCAGTCAGCTCAAGGCAAGCCTCCGTTCTTCGCAGCTAAGGGATTCCACTCAAAACGATCCCCTTGTCTCAACGGTGGATCCTGCTGATTTACGTGATGCCATTGCTGCAGCCGAAGAGCACTGGAGATCCTTGTATGGCCAACCACCGGGACCAACAGTGATCGAAGCCGCGATGACCTGGCTGGCACGTGATGTTTGGTCCAGCACGGATGCCAGTGATGGGCGTCCATTCACATGGTCTGCGGCTAATGCAGCCGTTGAGACGCTCTGTGCCACCTGGGAGTCCCGCGACCCATCCCTTGGGCGGGTGATGGTAGTGGCCGGAGCGCTCGAGGACCCCTTTGCCACGTCATCTTTGGCGGAACGCATGCCGACGTTGATCCGTCGCTTTGTGAACCGTTTCCGTCGCAGCCGTCAGGTGACGTCCTTTGAAACCCTGGAATCCACGATGACGGTCCATGGGGCTCTCAAGCTGTTGGGATTGTCCACGCAAGCGGGGACCTCGGTCACCCTGAGCTCCATTCGTGAGGCTTACAAGCAACGGGCCCTTGAAGAACATCCCGATGCAGGTGGTTGCACCGATGTGATGCGCCGACTAAATGAGGCCTATCGACTGCTGCGCGAGCTGTATCGAAATCGGTGAAACATATGTCCCATCTAAGTCCCAATATTGGACTCAAATTGAGTCGCTTATAAGACGCTCGCTTTACACTCTGTACTCCGTTCCATGGCTGCAAACAATCAACCAAGCGCTGAGGTACAGCATGGCCATAGAGCCTTATAAGGCCAAAGATCGGTGGAGTTGTTCACCTCTAAGCCAATGGGCTTTTTGAACGCTGCGTAAAGCAGGCCCACAACAATCACGTTCGAGAGGTTGTTCTCCCTGCAGTCTATTCACCGAGCGGAAGCTGATGTGCTGTTCTGCGCCACCTTTAAGAATTGGATCCAGGTTTGAGATCACCAGTTCATAAATTCCGAAGCCAAAGATGAGCAGCAATGCCGATCACGAAGTAATCAACTCTCACCAACATCTGTGCGATCGTCTTTGCCGCAATGCTCTTGCCTTCGAAAGGCATGCGAATGATCAGGAAGAAAGGCGTTGAAGACTTCAATCGCCCCAATCACGAAGCAGCCGACGCTCCCCAGCAAGCTCAAGCTCAGCAGCACTGGAACAATGCTGTTCAACCGGATTTGCAGGTCAGTCGCTCAAACCGTCGTTCATCCATCGCGCGGCCTGCCCACTCACATCAACGCCTAGCAATTAATCTCTGAGTGCGTTTACTAGTCTTACTAGAGACTCAAAAAGAGGCTCTTGATGAGTCTTATCTGGGACTAACGCTAATCATCAAAATCTAAAAAATTGCCCGTTTCGCTTGTTCGGTGCATAGATGTGACATATGACATAGAGATGTAAGTCGGTCTCGTGTAAGAACATATTTTTTTTGATGCACTGCATTGCAGTCCAGGTTCAGTCCAGTCTAGAAGCGATGAACGCAAAACGATGTTATTTCAACTGTTTTAAGACTTGCGTACCTGCTGTAGACACAGGTACGCAATAATTTCGCGGGCGTTTTGACGTAACAAGGCGTGAGGTTGGCTCAGTCCCCTGTTTCTCAATCGGGATTTACTGCTAGACCCATAAAGAAACTCAAATTGGCCCGTTGAGAACATTAGTGTCTACTTGAGCTCGTCTGCGACGCGGCCTGGGTCTTAAAACTTGTCTCGGATGGGAAAAATTGGCAATAAAAAAAACCTGGTCCTAAGGCCCGGTTTTAAGCGATGACGAGCCTTGGATCAGGTTGACGTTTGCATGCCTTGAATCAGGTAGTCGAAATAAGGTGATGTGAGTTTCACCTGCTGCTCAGACAAAAGGGCCAGGGAGGCGTCCTTCATGCACTTCATGGCTTCGACCATGCCTGGCATCGGAACACCCAGGCTGTTGTACATCTCGCGGGCGCCCACCAGGCCGATCTCCTGGATCATTTCGGTGCTGCCGGCAAGAACTCCGTAGGTGATCAGACGGAGATACCAGCTGTAGTCCCTCAGGCACTGAGCTCGCTGTCGCTGACCGTAAGCGTTGCCGCCAGGAGCGACGTACTCGGGTTTGCGACCGAACAATTGCTTGGCGGATTCGTCGACGATCTTCTTTTCGTTCTCGGTCAGAACCTTGACCACAGAAACGCGCATGGCGCCTTGGTCGAGGAAATCCACCATTGTGCGGAGTTCTCCGCTGGTGGGATACCGCAGATCGTCATCGGCCTGGAGGATGAGATCCCGGACAACGCTCATGGAACTGGGCAGGCTTCGTGGAGTTTAGTGGTCTCGACCCGTTCACCAGACCCTTCACCGCCCGGGTGTTACGCCATTGCAATGGCAGGGTACCGAGAGCATGACCAAAGTCGACAGCCCGAACAGCAGTGAACCGCGGCCGGGGCTCACCATCGAGCTCGAGGCTGTTGACCTGGACCGCGACGGCAAGGCTCTGGCTCGTTGGAACAACTGGGTGATCGTTGTTCCCGATCTCTTGCCGGGGGAGCGCGCCACGGTTCAGCTGCAGCAACGCCAGAAGTCGCGCTGGTTGAGCCGACGCGTGGAGCTTATCTCGGCCTCCGAGGATCGGCGCCGTCCACCCTGCATCCTTGCCGATGACTGCGGTGGTTGCACCCTGCAACGCCTGGATGACCCCGCCCAAACCCGTTGGAAAGCCAAGCAGATTCAGCAGACCATGCAGCGAATCGGGGGCATTGATGTTCCCCCCGCGGCACCTCTTGTTGATGCCGACCGCTGCTTCGGCTATCGCAACCGCGCCCTGATTCCGTTGAAGCGAGACCAGGACGGTCGCCTGAAAGCCGGCTACTTCCGACCGAAGACCCACAAGATCGTCAACCTGAACCACTGCCCGGTGCTGGATCCGCGCCTTGACGCGTTGGTGGAACCACTCAAGCAAGACCTGGATGCAGGGGGGTGGCCGGCCGACCATGACCTGCTCGAAGCCCAGGGCCTGCGCCACCTCGGGCTTCGTATGGCCAGCGCCACTGGCGATGTGCTGATCACTTTGATCAGCAGCCATGCCCAGCTTCGAGGCCTTGAGGATCTCGCGCAGAGCTGGGTGCAGCGTTGGCCCGCGGTGAAAGGGGTCTGCCTCAACCTTCAACCCAAGGCCAACAACCTGGTTCTCGGTCGAACCACCCATTGCCTTGCCGGTGTTCCCACGATCGAGGACAAGTTCTGCGGCATCAAGCTTTCCCTGAGCAGCACCACCTTTGTTCAGGTCAATACACCGCAGGCTGAACGGATCGTTCAGCGGCTGATCGACTGGCTATTGCTCAAGCACGCCGGTGCATCCGTAGTGGATGCCTACTGCGGTGTCGGAACCATTGCTCTACCCCTGGCAAAGGCAGGCTTTCATGTTCAAGGTTTGGAACTGAATCCCGACTCTGTAGAGCAGGCTCGGCTGAATGCCATGCACAACGGCCTGTCCTCCCGCTGTGAATTTCATCCAGGTGATGTGGCGGATTTGCTCGCCTATCAGCTTGAGAACTGCCAAGCCCTCGTTCTGGATCCACCCCGACGGGGACTCGATCGCCGCGTTGTGACCAGCATTCTTGAACAACCTCCCGAAGTGCTGGCTTATCTCAGTTGTGATCCCGCCACCCAGGCAAGGGATCTCAAAGTACTACTTGCACCATCAGGCCCCTACGAGCTGGAAACTCTTCAGCCAGTTGATTTCTTCCCCCAAACAACTCACCTTGAGTCATTAGCGCTGATGAAACGAATCAGCTCCTGAGCTCGGCCTGAAACTGCTTGCTTAAAGCAGCCCGCACCTTGTCGTGCACCGGCTGGATTTTGTCGTCAGTCAAGGTTTCGTTCCTGCCGCGATAGCGCAGACGAAAGGCCTGGCTGACCTTGTTATCACCGAGTTGCGCACCTTCAAACCGATCCACCAACTCCACCTGCTCCAGCAGGGGCTTGCCCGCTTTGCGGATGGCTTGAATCAGGTCCGCAGCTGCACTGGAACGATCGACTACGACGGCAAGATCACGTTCACTGAAGGGCACGGTCGGGTATGCCTTGAAGGACGGGGTCCAACGGTTGCTGCGGGTGGCGGCATCCAATAGACGCGTCAGATCAAGTTCAAACAGATATGTCGCTTCGGGGAGATCCAGCTCCTCAGCCAGGGCAGGGTGGAGTTGACCGAAACAGCCGAGGGGACGACCCTCCAGGACCAGGGTCGCGGCCCGGCCGGGATGCAGTCGTGGATCGTCAGACAGGCGACGATCAGATAGCTCAAGTTGCAGGGTTTCCATCACCCTGGTCAGAACACCACGGGCCTGGAAATAGTCCGGTGCCTGCGGTTTACCACTGGTTCTCCAGATGGAGAGGCGCCGATCTCCGCAAATCACGCCACCGAGTACAGCTGTTTGGTTCACCGCTTTCGGTGATCCGCTGTAGGTGTTACCGATCTCGAAGACGGAACACCCGCGCTGTGATGCCTTCAGATTGCGCACGCAGATCTGCAGATGTTCCTCCCAGAGATTGGTGCGCAGATGGCTGGTATCGGCGAGCAAAGGGTTACTGATGGCGATGCGCTGTTCTTGCTCTGAACCCGGAACAAGGGACAGGGTGGTCACTTCCTGAAGGCCCGTCGCACAGAACAGCTGCCGTAAGCGCCGTTCCGCCTGCTGGCGCGGTGTCAGTACTCCTGGTTCAAGCGGATCAGGCAGATGAGTTCCGAAACGGTCGAAGCCGACCAGACGCGCAACTTCTTCTATCAGATCAACTTCACGCTGCAGATCTTGGCGTCTTGAGGGTGGCGCTATGACCTGCCACCCCTCGTCAAGGGCTGAGAGTTGACAGCCCAGGGCTGTCAAACAGGTCTCGATGCTGCGGTCGTCCAGATCTTCAGCGCCGTCCGCCCCGACGAGAGGGCCAAGTAGTTGATGCAGTGCATTGCGCCGCAACATCACTGGTGCGGGTTCAGCGGGGCCATCCCCACCAACCCAGCGACCCATCTCGGTGCAGGCGAACTCCTTGTTTAACAACGCAGAGGCCCGAGCCGAACAACCCAGGGTCATCTCTACGGGCAAGCCTTTTTCGAAACGGCTGCTGGCATCCGTGCGCAACCCGAGGGCCCGGGCGGACTGGCGAACCCGCGGCGGTGCAAACATGGCGGATTCCAGCCAGATATTCCGTGTCTGGGCGGTCACCCCACTCTCGAGACTTCCCATCACCCCCGCGACGGCCACAGGACGGTCATGACAGGTGACGACCTGAACGCGGCTGTCGAGGCTGCGCTTCTGATCATCCAGACCAACAAAGGTTTCCCCGTCGCGAGCGGGACGGACGGCAAAACTCTGGGCATCCACCGGTTGCCCGGTTAGTTGTTCCAGCGCATCGGCATCAAAGGCGTGGAGGGGCTGTCCCTGCTCCAGCATCACCAGATTGGTGACGTCGACCACTGCATTCACGCTGTTCACACCGCCGCGCTCAAGCTGCTGCTGCAACCAGGTCGGTGACTGCTTGGAGCCATCCACGCCCTCGATCCTGGTGATCGAGTAGAAGCAACCATCCATTTCCGTGGTCAGCGGTCTAGTGCTGGGATCAAGATCGAGCTGGGGCAGGCTCAAGCTCCCACCGGTCAGGGCCGCCACCTCTCGGGCAATCCCGACCATGGACAGGCCGTCGGGGCGATTGGCGGTGATCGCCAGCTCCAAGACGGTATCATCAAGGCCCAGCAGTGGTGCCACTGGTGCACCCGTCGCAGGCAGCGTTGCCTGGAGCCCATCAAGGATGGCGATGCCGTCGGATTGCTCCGTCAGGCCCAGTTCCGTCAGGGAGCAGATCATCCCGTTGCTGGCAACTCCACGGAGTTCGCCGGCCTTGATCGTCAAACCAACGGCGGGGAGGGTCGCTCCGACCATGGCAACTGGAACATGAATTCCGGCGCGAACGTTGCTGGCACCACAGACGATCTGGATCGGCTCCTGGGCACCAACATCCACGCTGCAGACGCTGAGCTTGTCGGCATTGGGGTGTTTGTCCCGTTCGAGCACGTGTCCGACAACAACGCCCTGGGCGCGCGCGCTGAGGTCATCAACATCGTCCACCTCAAAGCCCGCCATGGAGAGACGCTCCGACAGATCGTCCACGGATTCATTCATCTGGACCAGCTGTTTCAGCCAGGAGATGGATACCCGCATCGGATCAAAGCCAGACAGCGCGCGATCTTAGGAAGTCCCCCTTGGAGTGCTGCTCAGTTCCTGTCAGGTCGGGGGGTAAGCTCGATGTTTGTCAATTCGCTTCGCACCTGCGGCGCAACGTCCTTTATGGCCAAGAACAAGGGCGTCCGGATCGTGATCACTCTCGAGTGCACCGAATGCCGGTCCAATCCCGCCAAGCGTTCACCCGGCGTGTCTCGCTACACGACGGAAAAGAACCGCCGGAACACCACCGAACGGCTGGAGATCAAAAAGTTCTGTCCCCACTGCAACAAGTCCACGCTCCATAAGGAGATCAAGTGACCTTGCAGGTCCGTCTTTCCTCCATCCGTTCCTGAGTCATGTCCAGCTCCTTCTTCAAGAAGCGTCTCTCGCCAATCAAGCCCGGTGATCCCATCGATTACAAGGATGTGGATCTTCTCAAGAAGTTCATCACCGAGCGCGGCAAGATCCTTCCCCGTCGCCTCACCGGTTTGACCGCTAAACAGCAACGCGATCTCACCAACGCTGTCAAGCGTGCACGCATCGTTGCCCTTCTGCCGTTCGTGAACCCCGAAGGTTGATCCTCCGGCGTTGAACAATCCCATCCAACCCGGAGACACCGTCGCGGTTGTTCTTAAGGGTTCCCCACTCATCGGCCGTCTTCTGTCCATCAAGGGCAGCAAGGCGGTTGTTTCTTTTGGCGGTCAACGTCGGGATCAGGGCCTCCCCCTGCGAGACCTGATTGCTATCGATCCGGATCATCTGTTCGATAACAGCGTTCTGCCCGCCCCCGAGCAGGTGCAGGACAGTGCCCCATCAGCCCGGGCCGTCGTTGAGGCCTGGCAGCTGCTTGAAACAGATCAACCAGGCGGAATGGCTCGACTCAGCCTCTGCGAACTGGGAGAGCTTGTACTGACACCCCTCAACCTCGAAGGTTTGGCAGCCCTCTGGAGCTGGTTGCTTGGGCCCCAGCAGTTGTTCCGCTGGAGGCGTGATCGCATGATCCAACCGCTCACCAGGGAGGAACGGGCCAGTCTGCGGCGCCAACGCCGTGCTGAGCGCCACGCGCAACAGCATGAACAACGGCAGCTCGCGTTGCTCCGGGCGGAGCGTGCCCTCAGCGACGATGAACGCCTCGAACTGGGCCAGGTTTGGAATGAGCGCTTCAGCCACTGGATTCAGCTGCTGAAAGACAATCCCGCGGCGGTGGGCTCCGACTTGGATCTCCAGCAATGGTCGGCACCGTTATCGATCGGATCTGATGCCGCCGATCTGCGGCAGTGGTTGAGCGTGCGTGGGTTGCTCGATCCCAATGAGCCCATTGGCCTGAGAGGCAGCGTCTGGTCTTGCAGTTTTCCCACTGATCTGTTGGAGGAAGCGAATCGCCTCGTTGCGTTGTCCAGAGAGGAGCTGCCTGGGGATGAGCAGCGAATCGACCTCACCGACCTGGCCACCTACAGCCTGGACGATGCGGGAACCCGCGAAGTTGATGACGCGCTCTCCCTGGAGCGTCGTGGCGGCGTTGATTGGATCTGGATCCACATCGCTGATCCCAGTCGGCTGATCGGCATCGACTCCCCCCTCGATCAGGAAGCCAGACGTCGGGCCACCAGTTTGTACCTGGCGGAGGGTATGATGCCCATGCTCCCTCTGGAGCTGGCAGCCGGTCCCCTCAGCCTGCTGGCCGGGCAGCGTTGTGCCGCCTTGAGTGTGGCCGTTCGCCTTGATGACGATGGTGCTGTAACGGAACAACGGATAGCGCGCAGCTGGATCCGACCCCGCTACGGACTGACTTACGCCGACGGGGATGAGCTGATCGAGTTGGCCCCCCCGGGCGATGAATCCTTGTCGGATTTAGCGAGGCTGTTGAAGCAGCGCATGCGCTGGCGTCGCTCCAACGGGGCCGTCATGTTTGACCGACCCGAAGGACGCTTCCGCCGCAGCGATGCTGTACTGAGCCTTCAGGTTATTGATCCGTCACCCTCTCGATTGATGGTGAGTGAAGCGATGCTGCTGATGGGGGCAGTTGTCGCCAACTTTGGTCAACAGCACAAACTCCCGCTTCCATACCGCAGCCAACCTGCAGCGGAGTTGCCAAGTAGCGATGAACTTGACCGCATCCCAGAGGGACCAGCGCGCGATGCGGCAATCAAGCGTTGCCTGAGTCGTGGCATACAGGGCACACGACCCATGCCCCATTTCAGCCTCGGATTGGCCGCCTATGTGCAGGCGACATCACCGATACGTCGGTATGCGGATCTTGTGGCTCACCGGCAGATCCTTGCCCAGCTTTCGGCTGTTCCACCCATGAGCGAGGAGCGTCTGGGGGAACTGATCGACGATCTTGACGACCCGCTTCGGCAATCCATTCAGATCAGTCGCGAGGATCAACGCCACTGGCAACAGGTTTGGTTTGCGGAACGTCAGAGCACCGTCTGGTCTGCCGAATTCTTGCGATGGTTGCGCCCCCAGGATCGCTTGGCCCTGGTTCATGTCAGCGACCTGGCAATGGATTTGGTTGGTTGTGTCGCTTCAACAGACCCTGCGCCAGGCGACACCCTGGAGCTCAAGGTGGGTCGCGCTGATCCCGTGCGCGGTGAATTGCAGCTTCAGATGGGGTGAACGTGCACCCCAGTGATCCGGATCCAAGGTCCCCAGGGATTTTTGATGCCACGGAGGTTAAGCCGTTGGCCTGAGTGATCAGAAGCAGCCAGCCAGTGATGAACCGCCGGTTCCAGGGTGATTAGAGGCCAGATCTCCTCTGCCGTCTGCAACAGGTACCCCTCCTTAGCGTTGCCCCTGACCACACCGCTCAGATCGATTTCATGACGCTGATTCGGTGCTTGATTCAACCCTGGCTGTTTCAGATCGGAGCTTGAGGCACCTGCAAGATGGCCCCTCGCATTCAGTTGATCCGGCTGAGCTAGGCCTCGCGTTTGGGCCTCGACCCAGTGGGGATGCCAGTGGGGCCAGTCCCAGATCGGGAGCACTGCAGCAGGGGCTTGTGGCTCGTGAATCAGTGCCAGTTGGATTTCATCGACCGCCAGATCGCCAATGGCACACCCCTGTCGAACGGCCAGGGCCGCTGCAAGACCAGCCGCCTGGCCAAGATTCAGAATCAACGGTTGAAGCCGCGTTGCCCCGTTGGCCATGTGGCTGACACTGAAGCCTTTCTCCGCCATCACGAGGTTCGTGAGGGAATCCGAGATCAGTGCATCAAATGGGATGCAAAAGGGTGTACCGCTCCAACGTCCGCCCCAACGCACACTCTTTGGAGCAAGCGGCCAGTCTTCCCCTGGGTAGTGATGGTCATTGGCATAGGTCCCCACAGCGATGCTGGTGCAGCGTCCCTGGGCATCGATTGGGAGCGGTCCCCGCAAAGCGCCCGTCGAGATGGGCAGCAGGTCGCGTTCCGTGACCGTTGTTCGACCAATCAGCCGCCGACTTTCACGCCAGTACGGCATCAAAGCCAGGCTGGGGTCTTCTCCCGGAAAGGCGTTGCCGGGAGCAATCCAACCGCCGCTGCATTCCGACAGCGCAGCAAGAAAATCCTTGCTGTGCCCCTGCATCTCTCGGGCCAGCTGAGCACGAACCTGGCCATCAGCGCTGAGGGCTCGATCGAGGCCTTGATGCCAGTCATTGCCCTCCAGGGGCCAGTTCAACATCACGAGGCCCTCTGGCAGTCGGCCGTAGGTCACAGTTTTTTCGAGGCCGAAGTTGGCGGTGCTCCGATGAAATGGGCTCCGTGGAATTGCATCAACAGGGTGCTGAACCAGCTCCCCATGCAATTGCCCCATCACCACCCAGGTGGGTGACTGAATGGGTTGGTTTTGAAAGAAAGCTTCGCTCTCCAGCCGGGACTGTGCAGGGGCGCTGGGCTCATCCCATATTTCCTTGGCTTCCCAACCCCAGCGAAAGGGGGCTGAAGTGTGGGAGAGCAGATCACCCAGGTCACTTCCATCAATAAAAACCTTCGCGGCATAGGTCTCCACCCCATCAGTGCTGCGGATCTTTAGGGAATGGATGCGCCCTTGGCAGCATTCCACCTCCTCCAGCATGGAGCCAGGACGCCACTCCAGTTTCGGCTCAGTAGCCACCCAACGTTGCAAGATCTGTTCGGCTGTTTGCGGTTGGTATCCAAAACAACTCACCCAGTTGTGGTCCAGGCCCGTCGGTTCCTCCAGCTCCAGCTGTCGGAGAAAAGCACCCCAGAGTCCCGTCTGCCAGCAACTCAATTCATGGCCATCCGGAGCGCAGACTCCAGCCGAACTCACCATGCCCCCCAGCCAGGGGCCTGGGGTGAGCAGTGTCGTGTCAGCCCCTGATCTTGCGCTCTGCAGCGCAGCTGCGACACCACCACAACCGCCGCCCCAAACCACCACGTCGCGTTGCGTCATTGGAGGGGGTTTGGGGCGTGGATCGCGATAGGCATGATCGTTAGAGTCTGACGTCGCTGCGGTGCAGCGGAGTTCGAATTTTTCTGATGTCTTACACCCTTACGACTCCGCTCTATTACGTCAACGATCGGCCGCATCTGGGCAGCACATATACGACCTTGGCCTGCGACGCCTTGGCACGGTTCGAGCGCTTATGCCTGCAAGAGGTGACCTTTGTCACCGGCGTTGATGAGCACGGTCAGAAGATTCAACGCACGGCGGAACGTCTGCAGCTCAGTCCTCAGGACCACTGCGACCGCGTCAGCAGCCGCTACCGCGACCTTTGGAAGCAGTGGGGGATTTCAGACGACCGCTTCGTTCGCACCACGAACCCGAGGCACCTCAAGCTGGTGGAGCAGTTCTACGAGCGGGTCAAGGGATCCGGCGACATCGTTGCCGGGAAACAAACCGGTTGGTACTGCGTCGATTGCGAGGAATACAAGGATGATCCGGCCGAGGCTGAGTCCCCGTCATGCCCGATCCACCGCAAGCCTCTGGAATGGCGCGATGAAGAGAATCTCTTCTTTCGACTCTCTCGCTATCAAACCGCCATCGAGGAATTAGTCGCTCGGGATGACTTCATTGCCCCCGCCAGCAGACGTCAGGAAGTTCGAAATTTTGTCGCCCAGGGGCTTCGCGACTTCTCCATTTCGCGGGTGAATGTGTCGTGGGGATTGCCTGTGCCCGACCATCCCGGCCACACCTTTTATGTCTGGTTTGATGCCCTGCTCGGCTACTTGACGGCGCTGCTCGATGACGGGGACCCGGTGTCTCTTGATCGGCTTGCCTATTGCGGTTGGCCCGCCTCCGTGCACGTCATCGGCAAGGACATTCTTCGCTTCCATGCCGTCTTCTGGCCTGCCATGTGCATGTCTGCCGGACTTCCTGTACCACAAAAGGTTTTTGGCCATGGCTTCCTCACCCGGGAGGGCCAGAAAATGGGCAAATCCCTTGGCAATGTGCTGGACCCGGAACTGTTGCTGGATCGATGCGGCACCGATGCCGTTCGTTGGTATCTCCTTCGGGACATCCAATTCGGAGATGACGGAGATTTCCAGCAACAACGCTTTGTGGATCTGGTCAACAACGACCTGGCCAATACCATCGGCAACCTGCTTAACCGCACATCGTCGATGGCCCGCAAGTGGTTTGATGACTGCGTACCCCCTGCTGGGTCTGCCTCCAATCCTGACCATCCCCTGGCCCTCAAGGCCGCGCAAAGCGTCAGCAAAGTGATGGAGGCGATGCCGCAGTTAGCGTTCAAGACTGCGGCCGAGTCGATTCTTCAGTTGGCAATTGCGGCGAACGGCCATTTGAATGACAAGGCTCCTTGGAGTCGCATGAAGGAACCCGGCCAAGAGACGAGCGTGGCCGAAGATTTATTCGCTGTTCTGGAGACCACCCGTCTTGTTGGTCTTCTGCTCGCCCCGCTGTTGCCCGACCTCAGCGAGCGGATCCTTGCACAGCTTGGCCAGAGCCTGGATTCAAACAACTGGTCGAATCAGCTGAATTGGGGCAGGCTGACCAGCGGTTCCACACTGCCGAAGCCAACACCTGTAATGCAGCGGTTGGAACTGGATGAACCGCTCTGAAGAAAGGATGCTGGGTCGCTTGTCACGTTGTGGTTTGACGGCAGCCCTTGCCGCGAGCGCATTGCTGGCCGCCTGCAGTTCCCGCCGGCCTATCACGGTTGAACCCACGCCTTCGTTCGTATTCCGATCGCTGGATTTGAGTCAACGCGCCGACGATGGCAACCGTGACTGGGATCTCACCAGCCCCGAGGCGCGTTATGACCTGACCAGTCGAACCATTCGTGCAAGACGTCCCGAGGGCATCCTCTATCGCGACGATCAACCTCACTACCGGATCACCGCCGATCTCGCCACGGTGTTGCGGGATGGAGAACTCGTTGTCCTTGAAGGATCCGTTGAGCTACAGCAGTTGAACCAACGAGGGCTAACAATTGAGGGAGACAACCTGATTTGGACGCCATCGCAGTCGCGCATGGTGATCAATCAACGGCCCAAGGCCAATGATGGCCAGACGCAAATTCGTTCCCGCGAGTTGGCCTTCCAGCAAGACAACGAGTTGCTGGTGTTCAGCGGCCCAACCCAGCTGAACCGTGTTGATGAATCAAATGCTGCCTCCACAGTGGTGCGAGGTGGCAGCGGAACCTGGAATCTGAGGAGCGGTTTGATGCAGGCACCGGGGCCGGTGGAGGCCGTCCGCAGCAATGGCCGCACGCTCAGCGCTTCAGGGCTGGATGGCAACACCCGCGAGGGTTACCTCGACCTCCAACAACCGGTCACGCTTGTGCTCGAAAACGACCGCGGACGCATCACCGCCGGTCTAACGCGTTGGCTTTTTTCGGCAAAGCAACTCCAATCCGATCAACCGGTTCAGGCTGTTTTGCAGAACAGCAAGGTGCAGGGCACGGGGTTCAAGCTTGATGAGCGCAGCGGCACCGTGATTATTTCTAGTGGCTGTCGTGTGCTGCAGAAGATGGAAACGCTCACTGCCCAGCGTTGCGCCTGGAACTGGCGCAGTGAACAGGTTGTGGCCGATGGCGATGTGGTTCTTCAGCGGACCAACCCGGAGCAGATCACTCGGGCCTCACGGATGGAGGCCAAGATTTCGGATGATGGCGAGATTCGTTTCGGCCAATCCGGAGCACGGGTTGAATCCACGATCAAGCTGAGTCCGGCGACACAGGAGAAACCTCGCCGGACCCAAGTGTCGTTCTGAGCCGCTGGGTCCAGCCCTCCAGCCATCGCTCATCCGAGCGGGTGAAACAACGGGGCGACCAGCCCCCCACAATCACAGCCCCGTCGTTTCCCATAGGGCACACAATGATGGCAGGGAGAGACGGCAGCATTCCGTCGAATTCCGCCCGTCCCGGAAAGAGTGTTGTGTTCACCAAGGAGATGGTTTGCTCACGCTCCATGGCCCGCCTGGTGATTGCTCCTGGTTGGAAATGCCCTTGACTGATCAGGCCCCGGCGTAGCACGACATGCTGACGCCAAAGCACGAGCACTGAAGCCGCTGGCGTTGCAGTCAGCAGCATGTGGCTGCCCCAGGCCAGCTCCTGTTTTTGAACATCGTTGAACTTATCGTCAATCACCAGACCCTGCTCTCCCTTCAACGGCACCTTCTCAGCTGATTTGGGATTGGCCTGTGTCCAGAGCACCGCCACTAGCATCAATCCCACCGCTGCCATCCCCGCCAGAACTTCTGCCCTTTGGAGTTCGGGTGTGACGGTCTCCGCCATGCCCGCATTCGTTACGGTCAGTCCCAGTAGCAAGAGCGCACAGATCAGAACGGCCCGGGCGGAATCTGGCATCAACAAAGGGTGCTGTCAGAACGCAATCATCCTGCTCAAATACGAACACGTGCGTCCCTGCCATGACGACCCCTGAGGCTTTTGCCGCCATTGCCCTTGCCGCCGTTGCTTGTGATGGAAAGCTGGGGCGAGATGAAGCACATGCCCTGCGTTGTCAGCTGGAGTACCGATCGCTCTACAACGACAGATCTGAAGCTGCAATGGGCGATTTGTTTGACAGGCTGCTGCTGCTGCTGCGGGAGCAGGGCGTTCAGGGCTTGATTACCACCGCCCTGCCCAAACTCAATCCAACACAGCAACAGTCGGCCCTGGCTGTAGCGGCGCATCTTGTCCATGCCGACCGAAAGATCACAGCAGAGGAGACCGACCTCTTGAATCAGCTCATCCGTCAAATGACGCTTCCGGACAACGAAGCCCGCATGGTTGTTGAAGCAATTGAAGCCCTGAACCGCGACATGCTGGACAGCTAACGGCAGACTGAGTCGGTAATAACGCTTGATGGGATGTCCCTTTCCGCCCGACGCCTGTTGGCCAGCTTCCTCAGTTTCGGGGTTTGTCTGCTTCTTTGGGTGCCTGCCAGCCTTGCAATCGCACCTAGTGCCTTGGGTGGAAGCCTGCCGGATGCGCTGGTGATCGACGATGCAGACGTGCTCAGCCGCGCCAGTCGTGGCGAATTGGAAGCGAAATTGCGCAGTTTTGAGGATCAACGGGTGGATGCCCGTTTGATCACGCTACGACGTTTGGATTACGGCATCAGCTTGAACAGTTTCGGTGAGGAACTTCTCGAGACATGGAGTTCCCCCACCGGCAATCCGTTGCTTTTGATGTTGATTGAAACCGCCAACAAGCGGTCCGCCGTGGTTGCAAATCAGGAGCTGGAAGCTCAACTGCCATCAACCCTACTCAAAAGCACCGCTCGCACAACAATGACCGTGCCGCTTCGAGAGGGTGATCGCTACCGCCAGGCATCAGTCGATGGTCTTACTCGACTCTCAACTGTTCTTTCTGGTGGGGAAGATCCCGGCCCTCCGCAGGAGATCGAAAGGGTCACCTTGCCAACCAACATCCCCACCAAGGCTGAAACCGCTGAGAGTGATGCCACGAAGTGGGTCATCATCCTTTTGGTACTTGGAACCATCATTCCGATGGCCACCTGGTGGGTGTTTTCACGCTGATTGAACGACTTCGATGAGCCGCCGTAACTGGATCAACCTGTTCAGCACTAGCCAAAGCGTTGAACTGTCTGGGGATCTTGAGCGTGGTTACGACGCGGCTCTGCTCATCCAAAGTCTTGAACTGGAGTATTACGGCGACCGGCAGATCCGACCGGACCTCAAGCTTTCCGTCCCGCGTGCTGTTCAGGCCACTATTTTGCGTCGCTTTAAAACGGCACTGGCCATCTGCCGTAATTCAGCAGCCAACCTTTCAGATCAACGGGGCCAACTGGATTCCCAGGAGCTGCGTCAACTCCAACTGATTGAATCCGTCGTTAGCCGCTATGGATCCCGACGATCCAGCAGTTCACCCTCGATCAGCCGCTCACCGGATGCCCTGCCCCGTTCACTCTTGGGTGTCTTCGACAGCATTCGGCTTCAGTTGGATCCTTCAACCGAGGACAGCGTCGTAGCCGGCTATCGACGCCGTCGTGATACCACTCTGATCTCACTGAGGGTCCTGCTGCTTCTCGTTCTGGTTCCCTTACTGGTTTCGCAAATTGCGGGGACCTATCTCATCTCCCCTGCGGTGAATCAGTTTTCACCCGAACTGCCTTTCCTGAGTTACCCCAAGCCTCAGCTGGAAGAGAAGGCTGCTGAAAAACTTCGTCTTTACAAGCAAGAGCTTGAATTTGATGCCTTACTCAAGGGAGTCCAACCTCTTGATGGTAGTCAACTGCGCGACAAACTCACAGAAAAGGCGACAGAACTCAAGCACGATGCTGATGAGGAAAGTCTCAAGGCGATCAAAAATGTCTTTGCAGATCTAGCCGGTCTGATCGCCTTCGCCGTGGTTTGTCTTGTTAGCCGTGACGAACTACGGGTTCTTCGAGGATTTTTGGATGAGGCCGTTTACGGACTGAGTGATTCCGCCAAGGCCTTCGCCATCATTTTGTTCACCGACATCTTCGTGGGTTACCACAGCCCGGAAGGTTGGTCCGTTTTGTTGGAAGGCATTGCGGGACATTTCGGACTTCCATCTAGCCAGAGTTTCGTCAATCTGTTCATCGCGACGTTCCCGGTTGTGTTAGCGACGATCTTCAAGTATTGGATTTTCAGATATCTCAACCGTGTTTCTCCTTCTTCCGTCGCGACTCTCAAGGGGATGAATGGCAGTGGTTGATTCAACAACCGTTGTTGAGCCACCCGATTCAAGCCACAACTTCAGCTTGATCTTGGTGAGCGGACCAGCCCGCAGTGGAAAGAGCCGTTGGGCTGAACATCTGTTGCATCGACATCCTGTTGTCACCTACATCGCGACGGCTAACTTCCGACCGGATGACCGTGATTGGCAGAAGCGTCTGGAGGCCCACCGGCAGCGTCGACCGGACCATTGGAGCTTCGCTGAATCCGGAGATGAGCTTGTGAAAGTGATCGACAATCTTGATCCTGGGCAATCTGTTTTGATCGATGCTCTCGGAGGATTTGTCGCTCATCACCTGGAGCTCGATGCAACGGAGTGGGATCTCCTTTGTGAACGACTGATCGCCTCGATCTCCTCATCGCATTGCACCTTTGTTCTAGTGATCGAAGAGACAGGCTGGGGCGTTGTTCCTCCAACACGCATCGGTGGATTGTTCCGAGATCGTCTGGGAACCCTTGCTCAAGAGCTTGATCGCGTTGCCGACGCCGCCTGGCTCGTTCTCCAGGGTCGTGCTTTGGATCTTCATGCCCTTGGACAGGTGGTGCCATGACTGAGACCGCGCCACTTCGTATTGCTCTGTTCGAGCCCCAGATTCCACCTAACACCGGGAACATCGCCCGCACTTCGGCGGCCTTCAATCTGCCGTTAACCCTGATTGAACCCCTTGGCTTCAAGGTGGATGACCGCAGTGTTCGCCGTGCCGGTCTCGATTACTGGCCCCACGTTCAGCTTTCAATCGCTTCAAATTTCTTGGCTTTCCAAGCCGAGCTTCATCCAGAACAGAGGTTGATTGGCTGCAGTCGTCGCGGCGGTGCATCGCTTTCCTCGTTCACGTTCCAACGTGGCGATGTTTTGCTGTTTGGGCGTGAAGATACGGGACTACCGGAATCTGTGCGCAAATCCTGCGACACCATCCTCACGATCCCGATGCCCGGAGCGGCTGATGATGCTGGCCGTGGCGGCGTGCGCAGCCTCAATCTTTCTGTTGCCTGCGCTTTGGTGACCTACGTGGCTGGTCAGCAATTGCGGTTGTGGTGATCGCACCACTGCTCCAAACCCCCTTGCACTGGGGTGTTCGGGTCGTTACCGTCAACGCGTCTAAGGGTCTTCATGCGCGCATCGCTTGCTCTGGCAGCTGCTGTAACCCCTGTTATGTCTTTGGGTCTATGGAGCACGGTGCCCGGTATTGCAGATATTGCGACCTTTGAACTTGCCGATCTGCCCCCCCTACCAGCTCTAGAAACGCTGGCAGCTGTTGCAGTTGTCAGGGAAGCCGATACGACAAATCAGATCTGTTTCAAGGTTGTTCGTGAAACATCACTGAGGAGATTTGCTGAGCTGCTCAAGCTGGAACCAGAGGTTCTTGCCACCCTGAACAGCGTGCCTGCCTCTCATGTTTTTGAGTCAGGTACGTGGTTCGTTCTACCTGACTCAGCGAGGGCTGTTGCTGTGACGTTGTCGTCACTCAATCATTCCAGCGAACGTCAGACGTTTCCTGTTGCTGCCCCACCGCCGGTCAGCACCGTTGCAAAAGTCCAAAAAGGAGATTCCCTGGCTGGGTTCCTCAAGCGTCACGGAGTGACCCGAGAACAACTCAAGGCCTGGAATCCCGGACTTGAACTCAATGCTTTGATGGTTGGTCGCGAACTCCAGATCGCCGAGGCTTCATCAGGTCAGTCACTTCTTGCCGTTCGCCCGCTCCGTAGTGGAGGTGCGGCTTGGCCTGAGCAGATACTGCTGCCGACTGCCGACCAACCCGACAGCCTGAAGCCACCCATTGTTGGTTATCAGTGGCCAACAAAGGGTGTTTTCACCTCTGGCTATGGATGGCGTTGGGGTCGGATGCATAAAGGTATCGATATTGCGAACAACACCGGAACGCCAGTTGTTGCTGCTCGTGATGGGATTGTTTCCTTCTCCGGCTGGAGCGGTGCCTATGGCTATCTTGTGGAAATCGCCCACAGCGATGGCGAATCCACGCGTTATGCCCACAACAGCCGGCTTTTAGTCAAAAAAGGGCAGGTTGTACCCCGTGGTGCACGAATTTCACTGATGGGAAGCACCGGTCGAAGCACAGGACCCCACCTGCACTTTGAGATTCGTCGCGCCGGTGGTGCAGCGCTCAACCCACTGGTCAAGTTGCCCGCCCGAAAAGCTTGAGTGAATCAAGCTCATCGTCAACTGCATTACCAGCGGCTGCTTTCAGCTTGAACCAATGAATGTCAGAGGGGAGACTTGAACTCCCGACCTCAGGGTTATGAATCCTGTGCTCTAACCAGCTGAGCTACTCTGACGCAGGCCCTACAGGCCAGTACCCATCATACATCTCAGGAGATCGGCTTCAGCGCATATCGATTGCGTTGAGACGGTCGCGGAACGATTTTGGCTGGTCATCATTGTTGAGAGACGTCATGGTCTGAACCACGGGTGTCTGTGCTGGCTCGGAGATTCTCGATAGAGACGACCGCTGGGTTGCTCCGCGATTCCAGCCCAAACTCTTCAGCTGCCCAGTGCGCTTGTCTCGATCCAAGGGTTTCTTGCGCAGATCTCCCTTCAACTGGTTCAGCAGACGGAAATGTCCGGTGGAACTGAACTTGCGCAGAAGAGCTGGATCCCAGCTTGTGAGTCGGTAAGTCATCATCTTATTTTACGGCGACGGATGGCTACAGCCGTGATAAATTAACTAGTGAAACTGGAAGTCGATTCGACTACGTGATAAGTCGTTTGGGTCCTTCAGCTCACTCATTCACTCCCCGATCATGACCGACACCGGTTGCTTGCGTGTGGGCCAGCAGGCCCCTGATTTCACAGCCACCGCAGTGGTGGACCAGGAGTTTAAGGAAGTCACCCTGTCCCAGTACCGGGGCAAGTATGTGGTGCTGTTCTTCTATCCGCTGGATTTCACCTTCGTTTGCCCGACAGAAATCACGGCCTTCAGCGACCGGTACGCCGACTTCTCCAGCAAGAACACCGAGGTCCTCGGCGTTTCTGTTGACAGCCAATTCAGCCACTTGGCCTGGATCCAAACCCCTCGCAACCAAGGCGGCCTGGGCGATATCAACTACCCCCTCGTTGCCGACCTGAAGAAAGAAATCTCCACGGCCTACAACGTTCTCGATGAGGCTGAGGGTGTTGCCTTGCGTGGTCTGTTCATTATCGATCCCGATGGTGTGATCATGCACGCCACAATCAACAACCTGCCTGTTGGCCGCAACGTGGATGAGACCCTGCGTGTTCTTCAGGCCTTCCAGTACGTGCAGTCCAATCCCGACGAGGTTTGCCCTGCGAACTGGACGCCTGGCGAAAAGACAATGAAGCCTGATCCCAAGGGTTCGAAGGAGTACTTCTCGGCCATCGGCTGATCCTTCAATTAACCCATTCGGTATTCTTTTCAGCCCTGCCTGTTAAACGGGTGGGGCTTTTTTCATGAGTTGATCCAAGGCAAGGGTCAGGCTCTGGTCCATCGCAACAGATCGACCATCACTGACGACAATGCGGGCCAAGGAGGGCAGCCCCACCTTGCTAGTGCGCAAATACACCGGTTCCACGTAAAGAAGACCAGAACCAACGGGAAGCACAAGAAGATTGCCCTGCACAAGTTCAAGATCCTCCTGATTCCAAAGCCCAAACTGCTGGCTAACCTCTGGATCCTGATGAATCAGAGCCTGCACTTGTTCTGGGCCTAAGATATTTTTGTCTTTCGGGAAGTCGATCAGTTCCAATTCTCCGTAGTGATCACCATCGTTTCGCGCCGCCAACCACGCTGTCAGATTTGGCCGAGCTAGTGGAGTAAGTGGCTGGAGCAGAAGAAATTCAGAGTTTTGATTATCTTGAACCTGGGCAGTTATGTGATAAGGCTCAACATCAACTTTTCGACCTGCATAGATCTCACTCGGGACCTGCCAAACATCATCTCCGCTATAAAAGATTCTGGGATCCGTAACGTGATAACGCTTTAGTTGATTCACCTGAACATTGAAGAAATCCTCAGGAACTCGGCGGTGATCACGACCGTATTGGGGCATCGCCTGCATCGGTTCCATTAAGTCCGGGAAAACGCGATTCCAGGCTCTCACAATCGGATCATTGGGTTCTGAGATAAAAAAGCGAACACTGCCGTTGTAGGCATCGACGATGGCCTTCACCGAATTTCTTAAATACCGATCAGAATCTTCTGGTGAGACTGCTGCGCTGTAGGCCAGGGTGGAGCTGTGGGTGTAACCCTCGACGACCCAGTACTGATGTTGCCGGCGTCGCTCAGATGCCTGCTTGATCGTGTTGATGGAGACTGGCTCAGCGTTTGGAATTGAGATCAAGTAAGGCTCACCGCGAAAATCAATGAATGGTGCGATTGCTTTGACGCGGCTGCGGACATCGCGTCGGATCATCAGTTGGGAATCTTCGTTGATCGCCTTTGTTACAAGCAGTCGAGGTTCACGGAGATAAACTGCCGCTGCTGAGCGTTGAAGCCAGGATCCAATGGGTACTCCACCCGATCCGCGATAGTGGGTCGTGACATTGATGTCGCCTTCGGGGTAATCGAATTCCGGAATATCTGTCGGAGCAATCGCATAGGGCGAAGGGAGCATCCCGTAATAGAGCGCTGCATCACCAACAGGGATCGCTTCATTCACCTCTGAACGTTCAATTCCTAGTGCTTCATTTCCCTGAATTCGGGTTTCCGCACCGAGACCACTGATGAAATAAGAGGGCAGACCGTCGTAACTGCGTTCATTCACCGGACTGACGGTGAATCCGTAGCCGTGGGTGAAGATGAAATGACGGTTCTGCCAGGTTCTTGATCGACTCGGTAACGAGGATTGATCCAGTTCACGTGCCGTGAGAATTACCTGTTGCGCTGAATCGCTGTCTTGGTTAAGCGGATAACGGTCAACGGCTGCATTGGAAAAGCGGTAGTAGACGCGCAGCTGTTGCAGTTGTCGATTGGCTTCCAGCAGTGGACCGCTGTCCCACAAGCGCACATTCTCCAAAGTGCTGGCGCCTTTCTTCCGATCTGCGGCGCTGAGCCGTGATTGAGGTTCTTTGGCCTCACTTTTGATCAGATCCAACTGGAAACCCCATCGGGTGTTCCGAATGGCGTGTGCCAGATAAGGAGCTTGCAGATTGATCTCCTGAGGCCGTACCACAAGCCAGCGGACCAGCGGTGTGGCCACCATCTCAAGTGCCACTAGCGTCGCCAAGGCCAATGCAAGATATTGACGCAGCCGCCTCCGACAGGGCAACAGAAGCGCAAGAGCAATAAGCACCAGCAGCAGCGTGGCGAAAGCACGAAACGGGAGGGTGAGATGGGCCTGCAGCCATCCGGCCCCAGCGACCAGGCCATGTTGGGACCATAGGAGCTGATGCCTCGATAACCACACAAGGCCTGCTGCTCCGAAAACCTGAAATGCTGACAATGACCTGATCAGATGAATCTGTCGCGGCGCCAAGGCGGGACTGGCCCAGTCAGAGATGGCTTGTGAGCACGCCAGGACACGCCAGAGCTCAAAGCAGAGGGTGAAAGCGGCGCCCAAGACCAGCAGTTCAAGGCCCAGATGCAATCCGGCAAAACGCCCCAACCCGAAGCTCAGATCGGCTCCGAGCAATGGGTCTTTCTGGGATTCGTTGGGAATCGAGAGGGCCAGTGACCAGATTCCCCAGCCGCGGCTGACGATAACGACCAGTGAAGCCGCAATGATCCGTGCCAACCATGGCCTCAAAAGAGGCCATGCCATCGCCAGGCCAATCCCCCCAACTTGGACGAGGGCCACAACTGAGCTGATCCGGTTGTAGGGCCATAGGTGTGGCTGCCACTCTCCCAACTGAAACGGATCACGGACGGCCAACGCCAAAAGATCAAGCGTCAGCAGTGCACTGATCATCACCACACCAGCGCAGATCAGCAGGGCGGTGCCGTAGGACCATCCAGCCAGGCTGACCCCCTGGAATGATGTCGGATTCTGTTGTCTGAATTGCCTGGACCAGGCCCGTGCTGCCAGCAAGGGCAGCATTGCCACCCCCGCCAATAGAAGTTGAAGGAGCCAGCGTTCCAGCAGAACATTGGTCCACTTGAACTGATCAAACCAGAGCCACTCGATCTGCATCCGGGCTGCAACAACAACCAGCGGCAGCAGAAGAAGGAGGCGTCTCATGGGAGGCCAGCAATGTCTCGGAACCGATCACCGTTGATCGTTTCCTCAGCAATCAAAACGTCCACCAGTTGATCCATCAACTCCCGGCGCGGCTCTAACAAAGCGATGGCTTGCGCTAAGGCATTTTTTGCAAGCTGGCGGATTTGGGCATCAATGGCTTGGCCAGTTGACTCTGCGTAGCCAGGTCGTTGGTTGAACCAGTCGCGCCCCAGAAAAACCTCGGTGCCCGGGCCTTCAAGGGCCATCGGTCCGAGGTTGGAAAAGCCAAAGCGCGTCACCATCTCCCGCGCAAGTTGTGCCACCATCTGGAGGTCTCCACTGGCCCCCTGGGTGATCTCGAGCGATCCGAAAACCACCTGCTCTGCAGCCCGTCCGCCAAGGGACACCACCAGATCGGCTAGACAGGACGACCGTGTGATCAAGCCGGAGTCCAACACCTCCTCGTCGGGCATGAAGCGGGTGTAACCACCGGCTCCGCCCCGGGGAAGAATAGTGACCTTGTCCACCGCGTTGGCAGCCGGAATAAGGCTGGCCACCAGGGCATGACCCACTTCGTGGTATGCGATGAGCCGTTTTTTGGCGCTGTCTTGCAAGGGACGATTGCTCAGCCCCATGGTGATCCGCTCCAAGGCACCTTCAAGCTGGAATTGACCGATGCGGAGCACGTTCTGGCGGGCCGTGAGGATGGCTGCTTCGTTAAGCAGATTTGCCAGATCAGCACCGGAGAATCCAGGGGTCCGACTTGCCCAATCCGACAAAGAGACGGAATCATCGAGTGGCCGAGTTCTGGCGTGCACCGCGAGAATGGCCTCGCGACCACGGCGATCGGGCAGCCCCACATCAATGCGGCGGTCGAAACGGCCTGGACGCAAGAGCGCCGCATCCAGCACGTCAGCGCGGTTCGTGGCCGCCAAAAGGATGACGCCCGAGTTCTCCTCGAATCCATCCATCTCCGTCAGGAGTTGGTTGAGGGTCTGTTCCCGTTCATCGTTGCCGCCGCCAATACCGGCACCCCGCTGGCGACCCACCGCATCGATCTCGTCGATGAAAACGATGCAGGGGGACTTCTCCTTGGCTTGGCGGAAGAGATCGCGAACCCTGCTCGCACCAACACCCACGAAAAGCTCAACAAACTCGGAGGCCGCGATGGAGAAGAAGGGCACCCCCGCTTCCCCTGCAATTGCTTTGGCAAGTAGCGTTTTTCCAGTTCCCGGGGGGCCTACCAACAGCACACCCCTTGGGATCTTCGCTCCTAGCCGAATAAATGCCTCGGGCTGCTTGAGAAAGGTGACCACCTCCTCAAGTTCCAGCCGTGCATCGTTCATGCCGGCAACATCCTCAAAACGAAGCTGCAGGTCTTCCTGTGGCTTCAACCGAGGTTGACTGCGCCCAAAACCCAGTGCCCGATTCGCCATCTTGGCTGAACGCTTCAGCAAGAGCGATAAACCGACCACCACGAGCAGCACCAGAAAAAGGGTCCCCGCTAGTTCCCGAGCTGCTTGTTCGCGGCGAATATCAACGACCGTCAGGGGCGTGCCTGAACTCTCAGCGGCCCGAAGAATTTGGTTGTCGTTGGCGAAAACGGGAACTGTGACCTGCCGGCCATCGTTGTATTGGACCCTGACCTCCCTGCGGCCCGGGACAAGATCCAACTGCTTGATGACTTTTGCGTCAATGTCCTTCAGCAGGGTGGAGTAACTCACCGAGTCCTGTTCCTTCCAGAAACCCTGAACCGAGGAAGGTTGGACCTTCTGAGGGGCAGCGGAACCACTGGAGCTGTCCGAACCTGTTACCACGTCAACGCTGCACTTCGTTGAGCCTAGCGATTTGACGCAAGGGGGTTCCAAACGAGACAATCTCTGTTTGGAAATACACCAGGCGCAATGGCCGTCCCGAAGAAGAAAACATCCAAGGCCAAGCGCAACCAGCGCAGTGCCACATGGAAGGCCAAGGCAGCCGTCGCAGCACAGCGTGCCATGTCTATCGGCAAGTCTGTGTTAAGCGGCCGGGCCCAGGGTTTTGTCTACCCGGTGAGTGAGTCCGAAGACGCTGAATCCTGAATACCACCGCGGAGGTGGATTCGCCGCAGGGTGCGATCCGAATCCACCTCCAACACAACATCCGCCGGCATCTGTCGAAAACTGCTCGATGGCAGCGAGCAGAGAATCATTCGGATGAAACGTTCCAGTTCTGAGTTGGAAAGCGATGCTCCTCGTTCCAACTGAAGGGTTGCTTCCTGTTGCCTTTTCCAAAGCAATGGAGCGTTGAAGTCAATTGCTCGCAGTTGCCAGAGTTGATCAAAACAACTCCAAGAGGCCTCGTATTTGGCGAGCATCGGTTGCAGTTTCTGGCGCCACTCCCGCTCCTGGGGAGTTAAAGGGGTCTCGAGATGGGGCTCATCTCCAGCTGAGTCAACGTTTGATCTGCACCCTACAAACCAACCCTCCAAAATCAACAGGTCGGCATTGCAACGACGCCAGCCGTTGCGATCTCCACGCCCTTGTCGCTTGGCTTTATCGAAACAGGGCATCAAGACCTCCTGACCCTGACGCCTTCGTTCAAGACAGTCCTGTAGGAGCTCCAAGTCATGGCTGCCGGGGAGGGCGCGGGGCACACCCCAGGGGTTGCCGCGCATCGCGGCATCAAGCCGATCAGCTTCGAAATAAAAATCATCCAGCGAAACCACCTGTATGGAAAGGCCAAGAGCCTTGGCGGCAGCTTCAATCCATAGCCCAAGAGTGGTCTTTCCACATCCCGGCAGAGCACTGAGTCCGAGCAGACGGCGTTCTCCCTGATACTGCTCCGCCAGGCTCAGAACAGGAAGTCCAACAGACCACAACCAATCCGGCGCCGCCTTGGGGTGCCATTGATCCAGGGCCACCTGATGACGCTTGGCCCTGCGCTGCTCAGCAAACCAAATCTCCAGTTCGCCCAATTCGAGATGGTGAAGCAACCGTTGCTGGTCGCTGTTCGGAATGAAGCGTTGGCCTTCAGGATCCAACTTTGAACGCCTCCAAAACAACGGCGTAGACAAATCCGAGCCGCAGGTTGTCGAGCCAGGGGAGACGACGACGCCCGAGCACCATCAGTTCACAGACGATGAGGGCATAGAACGCTGTGTAGGTCCTGAGCCCTACAGCATCCAGGATGTAAACGGGGAGATTGCTGCCGATGAAAAATCCGAGCAGAAGCAGCAGCAATGAGGCACTCCGGCGCCACCAGGGTCCAGACCAAGAACTCTTGATCCCTGCACCCCAACTGTTCTGAAGCCCCGCCAGGCGTGTGCGCTGGATTGAGCTCATCGATCTGGAACCGACAGCAAGGTCTCCAGATACTTCAGCGTTACAAACCCCTCCTGGCAAGAGGCACCGGAAAGCACGGTCGCTGGTAGCCCAGGGTCCCCCAGGTGGTCCAGCACTGCAGATGCTTGGTCACCGGCAACACGAAGAGCTTCGGCATCCCAGGGGGAAGGGGTCAAGAGACAGCGCAGACCCGCTGCTCTTGTCGCATAGAGACCCGCGGCAGAATCTTCGATGGCGAGGCTGGCAACGCTATTGGCGCCACTGAGCTTCATTGCCAGATGATAGCCGTCCGGTGCTGGCTTTCCTGAGGCAACGTCATCCGATGTCACCACGCCATCGAAGCGGGGAATCTGCTTCTGGATCTGTTCAAGTAGAGCCATCACCGAGGCCGATCCACTGGAGGTAACGATCCACTGCTGTACGCCGGCGCCGTTCAGCTCCTGCAAAAGCCTCCTGACACCCGGGCGCATTTTCACGTGTCCTTGGCGGACCCGTTCCAGGTAATGCAACCGTTTTCGATCACGCACCTGGTCCAGTTGTTTCTTGCTGAGCTTCACCCCACAGGCTTCAGCATGAAGCTTCACCCTGCGGAGTCCACCCGGGATCGCTAGCAGCCTGTTGTAAAGGGCTTCATCCCAATAAAAGGGAAGATTCAGCTCCTTGAAGGCCGTATTGAAGGCCGGACGATGACCGTCCATTTCCGTGTCGGCCAAAGTGCCATCTACATCCCAAAACACCGCTGAAAGCCTGTTCACCTTGAGGAGAAGCAACGGCACAATGCTGGGACATCACCCTCTGTTGCGTTCCCTTGCCGGCTGTTCCAACCCACTGGTCCTGGTCTCTTCCAGCCGTGGTGGAACCATCACCACTGCGAGGGCTCGATTTACCGCTGGCGCTGCGTTGTGTTCTGCGGCGCAGAGGATTCACTTCAACATCCGAGGCTAAGAGGTTTCTCTCTCCTGGTGATCTGCCCCCCACCCAAGATCACTTTCCTGACCTTGAGCAGGCCTGCACGCGATTGATTGCCGCCTGCCAATCCCGTGAACGGGTGGCCATCTGTGGTGATTACGACGCCGATGGAATGACCAGCACAGCACTGCTGTTGCGTGCGTTGGCCCCTCTCGGCGCTGATCCGGAACCAGCGATTCCCTCGCGGATGGAGGAGGGATATGGCCTCAATCCAGCCATGGTGCAGCGGCTCTACGACAATGGAGTGCGGCTTTTGGTCACCGTTGATAACGGCGTTGCCGCAAGAGAAGCGCTCGAATTGGCTGTCAGGTTGAGAATGCAGGTGATCGTGACCGATCACCACACCATCCCGGCGGAACGACCGCCCATGACCGCTCTCATCCACCCGGCCACAACACCGGAGGGATCGCCCTATCGCGGACTGGCCGGCGTGGGGCTGGCCTATGTGCTTGCCCATGCCGTTGCCGAGAGCCTGAACAAACCTGAAGCCATTCGTGTGGCTCGAGACCTGTTCTGCATCGGCACGGTGGCCGATATGGCTCCTCTTGTGGGGGCCAATCGCAGTTGGTTGCTTGAGGGGCTGAATCATCTGCACCGGTCCGAGTGCAAGGGCTTGCAAGCGCTTCAGCGGTTGGCGGGTCTCGGTGAACGTCCACTAACGGCCGAGGACATCGGATTTCAGATTGCACCACGCATCAATGCCGTCGGTCGCCTTGGTGAACCAAGGCTTGTTGTGGATCTGCTCACGGCCGAGGATCCTGATTCGGCCATGGGCTTGGCTCGCCGTTGTGATGATTTCAACCGTCAGCGACGGGATCTCTGCGACGCGATCGAAGCGGAAGCCGTGGCTCTTGTTGAGGCGGAGAGCAGAGATGCTCTTCCTTCCTTCTTGCTGCTGGCACAAAGCCACTGGCACCACGGAGTGATTGGAATTGTTGCTGCGCGCCTGATGGAGCGCTACCACCGTCCCACTGCTCTGCTGGCTGGTGACGGTGATGGATTCCTTCGGGCTTCAGTGCGTGGGCCCGTCGGCTTTGCCGTGGATCGTGCCCTCTCCAGCTGCAGTGATTTGTTAGAACGCTTTGGTGGCCATCTCGCAGCAGGGGGGTTCACCGTAAAAGCGGAGCTTGTGCATGCCCTGCATGAGCGCCTTTGCATCGAGGCGGATGGATGGCTGATGACCCAGGCCCGGGGGCGCCCCGTGCAACCTGACGCTCTACTTCAATTGAAGGATGTGAACTGGGATCTGTGGCGCCATCTGCAATCCCTAGCCCCCTTTGGCATCGGTCATCCGAAACCGCTGTTCTGGTCGCGGGGCGTGAATGTTGAGGAGCGCCGCGATCTCAAGGGAGGCCATCTGGCCCTGACGTTGCGCCAAGGAGAGAGCGAGCGTCGCGCCATCGCTTGGCGTTGGGATCCGTCAGCGATTGTTCCCGAATGCTGTGACGTGGCTTACAGCATTTCGATCAATCGTTGGCAGGGCGAACAGCGTCTACAACTCGAGCTCAAAGCGATTCGTACCCATACCGAGTTGGTGTTGATCGACCGTGGGTCGCGGCAGTACATCGCTCGTTGGACAGAAGCCTCAGGTCTGATGCTGATCAATGGTGAGGGTGAGACACTCCAGGCGAGCATTCAACAAGAAAGATCCCTCACCAGTAACGACGACCTGGCAAGGGATCAGCGAGTGATTCAGTTAATCGAGGAAGCCTGTCTTGGCCTGGGGCTTCGTCCTTGAATCAAAACGACTCAGAGTGCTCCGCGACGGTAGAAGAGGATGAAAATGACAGCAGGGCCGGCAATGGTGATCATCGCCAGGGCGGCAAAGTTGGCGATCAGGTGAATGTCAAAGCCCATGGCGATGCAGCGCTGTCCGAAATCGTTACGCCTCCCAGGCTACGGGGCTCAGTCCCATGAGCGATGGATTGGTTCTGATCTCTGTGATGGCTTGTCACAGCTTCAGTCATGACCCGAGAGAAGCCGCAATGGACCTGCATCAAACACTGTGGCGCCTGTTGCCGACTCGCCCCCGAAGAGCGAGCTGATGCACTGGCGGCTTTGAGCGAGGAGCAACAACGCACCTATCTGGGCATGGTTGGCGACGATGGCTGGTGCATTCACTACGACACGGGTAGTCAGCGCTGCTCGATTTACGAGGAGCGTCCTGATTTTTGTCGTGTCAGCGGTTTGGGCCACCTGTTTGACGTTCCCGATGATCAGTTCAATGACTTCGCCATCACCTGTTGCAATCAGCAGATCCGCAGCACCTATGGCGGTCGCAGTGGGGTGATGCGTAGGTTCAAGCGATCGCAGACAGCCGGAGGGCCTGTTGAACAATGAGCAAACCAGCAGCGAGTCGCGAAGCTTTGCTGCCGTTCTGTTCAGCACCTTCACCACGGTATTTGTGGCTGAACTGGGGGACAAAACACAGTTGGCAACACTATTGCTCTCCGCTCAGTCTGGCTCACCAGTTCTGGTGTTCATCGGTGCCGCACTGGCGTTGATTGCCTCCAGCCTTGTGGGCGTTCTTGTGGGGCAATGGTTGGCCAAAACCCTTCCCCCTGAGCGTCTTGAACTGATGGCTGGAGTGCTGATGGTGGCGCTTGGAATCTGGCTGGGTCTGCAGGCCGCCCGATCCCTTTGGCTTAACGCCGCGAGCTGACTATGGATTTCCCTCTTCTGATTTCCACCTTCTTGACGGTGTTCCTCGCTGAACTCGGTGACAAGACCCAACTCGCCACAGTTGCAATCAGTGGCACCTCCAATCAGCCACTAGCGGTATTTCTTGGATCCTCATCAGCTTTGGTTCTTGCCAGTTTGCTAGGAGCCTTTGCCGGTGGATCCGTCGCGACGGTGATCCCCAGCGACTTTCTTCAGCTGGTGGCCTCCCTCGGTTTTCTTGTGATCGGCGGGCGCTTGCTGGTGCCTCTCTTCCATGGGAAGCAACTCACTGCAGATGGAGATCAGACTCCTGAGCCCTAAGGTGAATGCTGAAGGGCTAACTCCGCATGGCCTGCTGAACAGCTTCGGCCCCCTTCCGTCTCTCCCGTCCCTGATGGTCGGTTTCTGCGTACGCCAAGATGAAATTCACGGTTGCCGATCTGCTGGATCAGCTCTCGACGGACCACTCGTCTGAGCCCGACCAACTGGCAAAAATACTCAGGCTCAGCAACAAGACCGATAAGGCATCGCTTGACCTTGCCATTACATCACTGGTGAAGATCGGTGTGATTCAACAGTCGAGTGAGGGGGGTCTCACACGACCCCAAGTCAGCGAGCTGATTGATGCCCGCCTGCGCTGCAGCAGCAAAGGCTTCTGCTTCGCTATTCGCGATGACGGCGGTGAGGACATCTACATCCGAGACCATCAACTGAACCACGCCTGGAATGGAGATCGTGTTCTGGTGCGGGTGACCCGGGAGGGCGGACGCCGCCGCTCTCCAGAAGGTGGTGTGCAGTGCATCCTGGAACGGGCCACCCAGTCGCTCCTGGCTCAAGTTGAACAGCAGAGTGAGCAGCTGCTGGCCTCCCCCCTGGATGACAGGGTGCTCGCCGGCATCGAACTGCCACCAGAGGACTCAAAGCATCTGCCGGGTGATGAGGTTTCAAGCGTTGTTGAGGTGCGAATTGACCGCTATCCCGTGGCTCAACATCTAGCGGCTGGTCATATTGTGCGTTCACTACCGCTCAATGGCGGCCCTGCGGCGGATCGAGACCTTTTGCTCACCAAAGCCGGGCTCCAGGACCGTCCAGCAGCACCTCGTAGCTCTGGCAAAACCCCTGCGACCAAGGGCCGTGTCGACCTCACCGCGCAACCTTCTCTCCTGCTCAAGGGATGGAGGCAGGAGGATGCACCGGGGTTGCCTGCCGTTCATGTGGAAGCCAAGGACGGTGGTTGTCGCCTTTGGGTGCATGTGCCCAGCGTGGGCGAGCGGATTGGGACGGGCAGCAGCCTCGATGCCTGCCTGCGCGATCGCGGTGAAGCGCTCTGCCTCGGTGAGATCTGGCAACCACTGCTGACGCCCGCCCTCAACAAGGCAACAACCTTCTCCTCCGGTTCCGAGGCTGATGCCATCAGCGTTCGTCTGGACATCGCAGCCGGTGGAGAGGTCACAGACTGGGAGTTCATGTTGAGCTCGGTGCGCCCCGCTGCCGCAGTCAACGCTGATCAATTGATCGCGCTTGCGGAACGCAAACCCAAGGCGCGCAGCATCCCAGCGGTACTTAAACCGATTAAAGACCAGCTCGGACAGTTGGAGACACTACGGTTTTGCTGCACCCTGCTGCTGGATCAAGAGCGAAGCTGCGGGGCTGTGCAACTTGATCTCTGCCCTCCCCAGCTTGAAGCCCTTGGTGACCTCCGCAGCGCGGATCCATCCGGTTTACGTCATCGCTGGATTGATGCTTTCAACCCGATGGACCCCCATTCTTTCCTCCAGCCTTTGTTGAGGGCTGCCGATCGTGCATGGACGGCGCAACGACACGCTCTGCAATTGCCCGGGATCACCATCGAGGCGGATGAACCCGATGGCAGCGTTATGACGGATGTGGCGAAGACGGCCATCGCCTTGGATCTCCCCCTCGAGCTGGATGATGATGGTTGTCCATCAGCTTCAGAACTTATCCAGGCGTTCCAAGACAGCAACCATCGTCGTGTGCTTGAACAGCAGCTCAGTCACGCCCTGCCGCCCCTCAGCCTTGTGGCATCAACAGAGACGACCTCTGCGTCAGCAGATTCCGATGTGGAAGAGGCTGTACCGACGAGCCCCAACACGCCCCTCACCCCTTGGACCTGTGCCACCCAGCACTACGCACACCTGGTAAACCAGCTGTTGATCGTTGCTTTGCTCAGCGATGCGAAGGATCGACCAACCGTGCGTCACAAGACGCGCTTGAAGCTTGGGCTAAAGGGAGTCGGCACTGATCTCACATGGCCTCTCTTCACGGCATCCCAGGACGAGAAGCTGAATGGATTAGTGAACGACCGCACCTTGCAGCGGCTCAACACCCGTCGACGTCAGGTGCTGGAACTGGAAAAGGATCTGCTGTCGATGATCCAGGCCCGTTCAGCTCAGCTGTTGATTGGCCAACAGGTAGAAGGCCTTATCAGTGGTGTGCAGAGCTATGGCTTCTTCGTTGAAGTTGGCGAGAGTCGCGTTGAGGGTCTGGTTCATGTGAGCTCCCTCAACGATGACTGGTACGAATACAGATCACGCCAGAATCGTTTGGTTGGGCGCAAGAACCGTCAGACCTATCAACTTGGTGACTCGGTGCAGGTGCGCGTAATCAATGTGGATGCTCTGCGCAACCAGATCGACCTTGAGGTCATCAGTCAGGGCTCCGCTGGGTCCACTGAGCCCAAATCGTCGGAGTCTTTGCCCGTTGCACTCAGCGAGCGCTGAGTGATGCATCCCTACGTTTTGGCCGTTACCGGTGCGTCGGCTCAACCCCTCGCCGAGCGTGCCCTCCAGCTGCTGTTGCAGCGAGGGCGAGCCGTACATCTCGTGCTCAGCCACGGCGCCCATGAGGTCTTCCGCGCGGAACAGGGCCTTTCCATCCCAGTGGATCCTCTAAAGCAAAGGGAGTTCTGGAGAGACAGACTTGGGGTAGAGAGCGGTGATTTGACCTGCCATCGCTGGAATGATCAAGCCGCCTCCATCGCGAGTGGTAGTTACCGAACCCGGGCGATGGTCATCGTCCCCTGCAGCATGGGAACCCTTGGACGGATCCACGCGGGTATTGCATCTGATTTGATCGAACGCTGCGCGGATGTTCATCTCAAGGAGCGCCGACCCCTAGTGATCGCTCCCCGGGAGATGCCCTTCAATCTGATTCACCTCCGCAACCTCACCGGTCTTGCGGAAGCTGGAGCCACCATTGCTGCTCCTATTCCGGCGTGGTACTCAAGGCCCAACTCGCTCGAGGAGATGGTGGATTTTTTGGTGGTGCGCCTGTTCGATGGCTTAGAGGATGACCTTGCACCGCTGAACCGCTGGAGCGGCCCCCTGGAATGAGCATGTTTCAGCGGCTGTTGCTGATTCCCTGCCTGGCTCCACTGCTGGTCTTGCTCGCTCTGTCAGCAACCAATGTCGGAGACAAAGCTCGGCTTCGTCTGCTGGTTTGGACGACGCCCCCGCTTCCCCTGGGGGCATGGACGGCTCTTGCCGGCGCTGGTGGTGCTGCTGGAGCGGCTCTCGCAGCGTTTCTTGTGTCGCCATCCGAACGTCCTCTGAGTCGCAAACGCCACTCACCCGTCCAACCCGAGTTCAGTGAGTCAGGCCACAACGCCAACGAATCGCCACCCCGATCGACTACAGACCCCGGCCCTGAAAGGGATGTAAGGGAACCTTCTCCAACGGTCTCTGTGGCCTACCGCGTGATTCAGCGCCCTGCATCGGAATCCCGGCAGCCACAAGCTTCAGCAGTGGCCTCTCCCCCACAGGAGCTGAGTGATTGGGGAGATGATCCCGAGGCGAACTGGTAAGCAACGCATCAAGCTGCTTACAGTTGCGCCAGCAGCGTTGGATCGGTGAGCGAAACCCCTGTCGAGAAGAAGCCTTCAGGTCAAGAGTCCCCCGCCAAGCCGGCGCCGAAAGCCAAGCCGCCCAAGCCTGAGGACAAACCCTTCCCTGAGTTCATCGACACGCTATTTCTACCGGCCGTCGCCAAACAGCTGGCTGAACACGACATCACGGCTGATCGGCTTGAGCGTGTGGACGGGCAGCGTCCCGTTGTGGGTGGTGAATGTCCGATGGTGGTGGGTGAACTACCTGGTGGGCGTCGGTTTTGGGTATGCTTCTCCAAAGGCGACATCAATAGCTCCAAGGTGATTGCCCTGGCTGATGCCGGCAGTGAGCCAACCCTTCTGGAGAGCTTTCTGATCGATGAGAAGCGAATGTCGTTGCCTCTTCTTGTCTCCCGGCTGTTGCAACGGCTCAACGGCCAAAAGTGGCTGGGAGGTAACTAACGTCCTGGTTTCTCCTCGAGGGTGGGCTAACACGCCTACATTGGCAGGATAGTGAAACGCAACTGATGGTCCCTCCCACCGCCGTGGCCGAAGGCAGCGCTGTAGCCATCAAGGATCCTGTCAAGGACACAATCCTGACGCCTCGCTTCTACACCACTGATTTTGAAGCGATGGCGGCGATGGATCTTCAGCCCAACGAGGCTGAACTAGAAGCCATCTGCGAAGAGTTCAGGAAGGATTACAACCGTCATCACTTCGTTCGCAACGAAGAGTTCGAGGGTGCAGCCGACAAGCTAGATCCGGAAACCCGCAAGGTGTTCATCGAATTCCTTGAGCAAAGCTGCACATCTGAATTTTCAGGATTCCTCCTTTACAAAGAGCTGAGCCGTCGGATTAAAACCAAAAACCCACTCTTGGCTGAATGCTTCGCCCATATGGCTCGTGACGAAGCGCGCCACGCCGGATTCCTCAACAAGTCGATGAGCGACTTTGGTATGCAGCTGGATCTCGGCTTCCTAACGGCCAACAAGGACTACACCTTCTTCAAGCCGAAATTCATCTTCTACGCGACCTACCTTTCCGAGAAAATCGGCTACTGGCGCTACATCGCCATTTACCGCCACCTCGAAAAGAATCCCGACAGCAAGATCTTCCCGATCTTCAACTTCTTCGAGAACTGGTGCCAAGACGAAAACCGTCATGGCGATTTCTTCGATGCTCTCATGAAGGCCCAACCCGACACGGTTCGTGGGCCGATTGCCAAACTCTGGTGTCGCTTCTTCCTGCTGGCGGTCTTCGCGACTATGTACGTGCGTGACGTGGCCCGAAAGGAGTTTTACGAGGCTCTCGGTTTGGACGCCCGGACTTACGACAAGATGGTGATCGAGAAGACTAATGAAACCTCCTCTCGAGTCTTCCCTGTCGTTCTCGATGTGAACAACGAGAAGTTCTGGTCCCGTCTCGAACGCCTTGTCACCAACAACGCTGCCCTCGATCGAGCTGATGCCAGTGATGCCATCGCTCCTGTGAAGCTGCTCCGCAAGCTTCCCTTGTGGATCGGTAATGGTGCCGAAATGGCCAAGCTGTTCCTGATGCCTGCGATCGACAGCGATCGTTTCCAGCCAGCTGTGCGCTGAGGGGTGTCCCCCAGCCCAACCAAGGAGATTTCTTGACCAACGCCTTTTCGAATCAGTGGCGGGGACTCTTGGAGTCTCTTCTGCATCGCGGCAGTGCTGCGGGAGCCAACCTGGTAGAGGTATTCCTCGAGCGCACCGATCACATCGGATTGCTTGCCGAACAGGATCAGATCACCAGTGTTAATCCATCCTTTGCGCGCGGCGCTGGACTCAGGGTTTTCCGTTCTGGCCGAGATGGCTTCGTGAGCACCAACGACCTCAGCGAAGCAGGGCTCATGCGAGCCCTCGATCAGGCACTAGCCATGCTCGGGCTTGAGCCTCAACAGCTCACAATGCCCACAGCTTTTGAAGGGTTGAAGGGGCTGACCGACCACGGTCTTGCCAAAGCCGACTGGCTGGAACGTTGCCCATCGCTCGATCAGGCCGGTCAGTGCCTGCTCCACGGCACAGCCCATCTCGAGCGTCTGGGTCAGCATCTTCAGGTGCGTCGCGGCAGCTACGCCCGCGACTGGCAGGAAGTGCTGGTTGCTGCGTCCGATGGCACCTTCGCCCGCGACATACGCCTGCATCAGTCGACCGGCCTCTCCGTTCTCGCCGCAAACGGAGACCACCGGTCAAGCATTGGCCGCCGCTATGGCAGTTCCGATCGTCCGGATGATCTTCGGGACTGGGATTCCGAGGCCAGCGCAGCTGAGGTTTGCAACAGCGCTGGAACGATGTTGCGCGCCGACTACGTTGATGCCGGACAAATGCCTGCTGTTCTCGCAAACCGCTTCGGTGGAGTCATTTTCCACGAGGCCTGTGGGCACTTGCTCGAAACAACCCAGATCGAACGCGGCACCACTCCCTTCGCTGATCGCGTTGGTGAATTGATCGCTCACCCTGCCGTCACCGCCATCGATGAAGGGCTGAGTGGTGGATCCTTCGGCTCCCTGTCGATGGACGACGAAGGAATGGAACCGGAGCGCACAGTTCTGATCAAAGATGGCGTGCTGCAACGGTTCATCAGTGACAGGGCCGGTGAACTGCGCACGGGCCACAAACGTACCGGAAGCGGCCGGCGTCAGAGCCATGCCTACGCCGCTGCCAGTCGGATGCGCAACACATTCATCGATGCAGGCTCGCATACCCCTGAGCAGCTGATTGAATCCGTCGACCAAGGCCTTTATTGCAAGGCCATGGGTGGAGGAAGCGTCGGTCCAACGGGGCAGTTCAATTTCTCCGTTGAAGAGGGCTATCTGATCGAGAACGGCAAACTCACCAAACCGGTGAAAGGAGCCACGTTGATCGGAGATGCCAAGGAAGTGATGCCTCGCATATCGATGTGCGCCAACGATCTGGAACTGGCGGCCGGGTTTTGCGGATCCGTCAGTGGGAGTGTGTTCGTCACCGTGGGCCAACCCCACATCAAGGTTGATTCGATCACGGTGGGGGGCCGTTGATGATGACCAGCAGCAACAGTCTCAACGCCACAGATCTCAGGGATCGCCTTCAGACCCTCGCCTCCCGCGAAGGAATTCGTCGTTGGGACCTCGGTGCCGCATGCAGCGACGACTGCTCCGTTCAGGTGGATCGCGGTGAAGCCAAACAACTCAAGGCTTCGCAGCGGAGCTCGATCACCCTCCGGGTCTGGAACAACGACGGCCTGGTCGGCATCACCAGCACCACCGATCTCTCGGATGGTGGCTTAGAACAAGCTCTGGTTGGAGCGCATGCGGCAAGCCAATTTGGTAATCCAGAGGAGATCCCACAGTTCTCTCCGCTGGCCACAGCTCCGCTCCCCGAGCTCGAGCGACCGCTTCAACCGCGACAGGGAATCCTTCCACTGTTGGACACCTTGCGGGATGCGGAAGCAGATCTGCTGGGTCGCCATCCCGCCATCCAGACTGTCCCATACAATGGGCTGGCGGAATCACTGTCTCAAAGCCTCTATCTGAACAGCGATGGAGCACTCCGCCAGATGGAGCGCACCCAAGCCAGCCTGTATCTCTACGCAAGAGCTGAGGAATCAGGCCGCAAGCCTCGCAGTGGAGGTGCTGTTCGTCTAAGTCTCGGAAGCAGCGGACTGGATGTTCAAGGCTGCATCAACGAGGCGGTTGATCGCACTATCAGCCATCTCGACTATCGCCCAATTGAAACAGGAAGTTACCGAGTTTGTTTTACCCCAGAGGCCTTCCTCTCCCTGCTTGGTGCCTTCAGCAGCATGTTCAATGCTCGTTCGGTGCTCGACGGCGTCAGCTTGAGCCAACGTGATTCAATCGGATCCGACGTGGCGGTTCCCTTTTTCAATCTCCACGATAACGGCCTCCATCCCGGTCACATCAGTGCAGCAACCTTTGATGGCGAGGGAACACCGACCCGTCGTCTCTCTTTAATTGAGGGTGGCACTCTGCGGAACTTCCTCCACTCGGAAGCAACAGCCCGGGCCTTCGGTGTTGAGCCCACTGGTCATGCTGGTCTTGGAGCCAAGGTTTCTGTGGGTCCGGACTGGTTCGTAGTCGGTTCCCACCCTCAGGTCAGCACCAGAAACAACCTCGATCACCGCACCGAGTCTGGTCCTTTCGTACTGATTGAGGATCTTTCAGCTCTTCATGCCGGTGTGAAAGCAACCCAAGGATCCTTCTCCTTGCCCTTCGATGGCTGGTTGGTGAACAATGGCGAACGCGTCTCCGTCGAAGCTGCAACGGTTGCCGGTGACATCCGCTCCGTTCTTAACGGTATTGCTCATCTGGAATCTGATGCTGAAGTCACCCACCGTGGGGTTTCCCCTCATGTCTGGGTGGATGGACTCTCCATCACCGGCGAAGCCTGACGTTGAAAATTTTGTTTTGGGGAACACCGGCCTATGCGGTGCCCACCCTTGATGCATTGCATGGGGTTGGTCACACCATTGTGGGAGTGGTGACACAGCCGGATCGGCGGCGTGGTCGCGGTACACAGCTGGTTCCATCACCCGTCAAGGCGAGGGCGAAACAGCTTTCACTTCCAGTGTTCACCCCAACGCGGATCCGATGGGATGAAGAGTGCAAAGCGGAGCTTGCTGCGCTAGAAGCGGACGCTTCGGTGGTGGTCGCCTTCGGGCAAATTCTTCCTAAAGATGTTTTGCAGCAACCTCCCCTGGGGTGCTGGAACGGCCACGGATCACTTCTTCCCCGCTGGCGGGGTGCTGGTCCCATTCAGTGGGCCCTGCTCGAGGGAGATCAGGAAACGGGTGTGGGGATCATGGCCATGGAAGAAGGGCTCGATACCGGCCCTGTACTGCTCGAGCAGCGAACCCCGATCCAATTGCTGGACACATCTATCGGCATAGCTGAACGGCTCAGTGCTCTCACCGCTGAACTGATGGTGCAAGCCATGCCTCTGATTGAAGCTGCAGGCCCAGGCAGCGAAGAAGAGAGATTGGCAAGGCTCAAAGTGCGCGTTCAGGCAGAGGAGTCGACCTATGCCCGAATGCTGAACAAGCAGGATTTCCAATTGGATTGGTCAGCTTCTGCTCTCGGTATTCACCGCAAAGTGATGGGGCTTCATCCCGCTGCTTTCACCCATTGGCAGGGCAAACGGTTGAAGCTGCTCCACACTGAGCCGTTGATCGAGCGGTTGAAAGATCAACTCAGCGCCGAAGGCCGCAAACTCGTGGGGCAATGGCCGACCGGGGGGCATCCTCCAGGAACAATCCTTGCGGTAATTGAGGATCTTGGGCTTGTTGTCAGCAGTTCAGACTGTCCTCTTCTGATTCGCGAAGCTCAACTGGAAGGAAAGGCGCGCAGCACTGCACCCGCACTGTTGCAGCAACTCAAGGCCAAAGCAGGAGACCGCTTCGACATGGATTGAGTCAGGATTCTGTGTACAGCGAACGCGCTTGAATCCAGACCCGATCAAGATCCAGTTTGGAGAGTTGAAGAGCTTCAGGGAACATCGTCGAGAGCCATTGTTGCCGTTTCAATAGAGTGTCGGCCTCAAAGAATGTTTGCTGAGATGCGAGAACTCTGAATTTTAGAAATTCCAGCAACCTTGCACGCAGGCGAACCGTATCTATAAGTTTGATTCGTCGGATTTGATCACGAAGATGAATTGTGCAGCCAGGTTTTAGCCCACTTAATCGCGGTGCGAGCAACTCCAATGTTGTTGGAGGTTGCCAATGACGTTCCTTGGTCTCGGGGTGAGGGTAGTAAATCCAGCCGCGAACAGCCTCAGCTTCACTTGCCTTGATCTCTACATTCCAGAACGAGAACGTTTCAGGAGGATGGAGTTCTGTCCATTGCACCTTCTTGAATCGATGATCAGGCTTCGACAGTGAAACCTCGAGTGGCGCAAAGTCGACATTCAGGGTGCCGAAGTAACAGCCTGAGAGGTCGAGCCCCAATCTCCTAAACACCGGAGATTGCATTTGAATCGTTCCATCCGGATAGGGAGATTCTTTGCTTGTTCCGGAGGCAACTCCATGGCCAGCGCAGAGTCGACCAGTCAGCCATTCAGCGTTCATGGGTCGGGTCAGCGAAGTTCATAATGACTGCAGCTCTCACAGGGTCCCTCAGGCCATACGGCACAGCGCAGCAAAGGGTTGCGAGCATTGAAACGACAATTGGGATCACCGATCACCCAGCCGTGTCGCCAGGGGGTTGCATCAGCAGGGCGAGTCTGGGGCTTCACCATTAAGGCCACCGATGCCATTACATAGCGACCGTTGCGCAGGGAATAACGGTGGCGTCGTTGGATCACAAGGAAGGATTGCTCTTCAACTACAAGCCATCGTCCAGGTTGTGGTGGATCTTCCAGATCAACACGGTGGATCAAACGTTCACCACTGATATGGCGCAGCTCAACAAGCATGGCTTTCGTCGGGTTTGGGATCGTTGTTGCGTATCGACATTCCCCAGGCAAACAGCATCAGCACAAGCAGAAGGATCAGCCAATCGGGTTGGTTGAGGCTCGGAATAAAAACGTGAACAATCAAGCGCAAGGCCACAAAAGCAACAGCAAGAAATCCAGCTGTTTCAAGCCGTGGATAGTGATCAAGCCAACGGATGAACAGAGCGGACGTAAAGCGCAGCGCCACGATGCCAATAAAGGCTCCAGTACTGATCAACAAAATCTGATCACTGATAGCCACTGCTGCAGCAACGCTGTCGATGGAGAAGGCCAGATCGGTAAAGGCCAACAGCAGAACAGTTTTCAAAAAAGGGCGAGACAATCCACTGGATTGATTCGCCTCCAAGGACTGATCGTCATCGCCTGATCGTTTATTGAAGTGATCAACCACCAGCCAAACGAGGTAGGCGGCGGCCAGAAGCTGCACCCAGACGTTTTGCAACACCCACTGGGCGACAACGATCAAAGCGATACGCAAGACCAGCGCAATGCCAATGCCCAGGTTGAGGGCTAGGCGTTCCCGCTCCGGTTGACGGCTACTGCGGGCGATGGCGGCAAGCGCCACGGCATTGTCGGCCGACAGGATCAGCTCCAGAAGCACCAGAACAGGGAGCAGTGCCAGAACCTCTCCCCATTGATCGGCACCATCGAAGAAATCCGAAAGTGATGGGAGCGAAGTGATGTCCATCGAGTCAGCCTAGAAAGTGCAAGTGCTGTTCCATTGCGATGCAGATCCGGGCTGAGCTGTGTCACGTCGACACCCTTCGATGCATCGTGCGTGTTGAGGCCTGGCACGACGGTGCTTTGCAAGGCAGCGCCCTTGGTGAAGCCTCGACGGTAGAAGTCGCTGAGGAAAGGGCATTGCAGCGCCTGAACAAAAGGCTTCAGCCCCGTCCACACCAACAGCCGCAACGGTCGTCTGTTTGTCCTGAAGCCAAGGTCATTGATCAGGACGCGCAGCCCGCGTCCGTAGAGCGGCCAAGAAGGCTTGATCAGGTTGAGCTTTCTTCCGCCCCAATCATCCCTGCCACCCAGCAAGTCACCGTCATCGCGCCGGACAATGCCCCTTCGGAAACCCCTACGGATCCTGAAGATTGGAGCGACGAGCTGACTGCTATCGACATGGAAATCAGACGCATCGGTTGGTCTCGAGAGCAGGAGCAGGAGTACTTGACGCGAGCTTTTGGTTTTGGGAGCCGTCACAAACTCACGCGCTACGCTGATCTGGTGGCCTATCTGCGTCAACTGAAGTTAATTCAAACCAACGATGATGCGTCCACGGCACCTGCTCCAATCCGTCGTGGTGATCTTCTTCAGCAGGGAGATGCGATGTTGAAACAGCTGGGCTGGAACTCAGATCAAGCTCGGGCTTTTCTCCAACAACATCTTGGTTCGACAAGCCGTCAACAGCTCAGTGATGAACAGTTGCTGCAGTTCAACATGCTTCTTGAGGAGCAGCAAATGAACGCGGCGACCTGACTGTTTTTCGCCAAAAACCTGTAGTAACCAAACCTAATACGATTATGCAGCCTTAGCCAGTTTGCGTGCAGCTATGGCTGCCTTATTCAGGCGTAACCTTCGTAACTGATGCAACCAAGAGCCTTAATGTGTAAATTCATCTCTGCCTCCTGTCTAAGAAAAACCACAGGAGAATACTTGCAACCAATAACGAAGTAATCCTTTCCCTTTCAATCCAGTCTGGTTTCCAGATTCTCCAAGAAATAATGACTAGGATGTCGGCAGACAAATAACAACCAAGGGACTTAAAGTCAAGGTTCATTTTACGCATAAATTCTCCTCAGAGCCAACCAAATCTTTGTTAAAATATCTTTCCTCAAAAGCAAGAGAAATCGGCCGTGCAGGGGGCCTTATTGGAAAAACTAGTTACCATTGGTGTCGCTAATTGAACTCTTTTTTTCCTCCAAGAGATCTGAGCGTAATCGGTCGTCTAGAAAAAATTAGGGAGTCCAAAACTCAAATATTTTGAAGAAATTAGCTCGTACGGATGGACAATCAAAGAGAGACCGCAAGTTTCCGCTACGGTGCCATCAAGATAGACCTTCTTAATGAGGCGCCACAACTCACTGTTGATATTTGGAATGAAGAGGAAGAACCGCCAGCAGTAAAACCGTGGCAGATGCTCTTAATGATCAAAATCAGAAGTCTTTGCCTTCAACTGCCAGCGCTCAAGACGTCTTAATTCCATAATCTCCAACCGTCTTCTGTTGGTTTCCACCTCGGCTTCACGTGCCAAATGTTCAAGTTGAGCATTTGCACGTTTTTGGTCTTGTGAAGATACAAAAGACATTGGGATTACCAATTCCATGCGTAGAAGCTAAAAACTTCGAGAAATTGAGGCGTGAAAGCGTTACCCATCTACACTTATTCATGTATTTAAGTAACGGCATTTGATGCGAACGGCTGCAGCCGCCTCAGAGGCTTTCAAATGTGCGAAGCAACGTGATTGAAGCTGAGCATTGCCAGCAGCTATAGGCGATCAGAGCGCATCTGGACAACCTTGATGACGGAGAAGCGCAAGTGATCGACTTTTAGGCAAAGGGTAGTTCTGGCAATAGGCATCTACATAGTCGTTTTCGCCAAGGCCAAGCGATTTTTCTGGTCTCGGCATGGACCTCGCCATATTTGCCAGCCGCCATCCAATGAACACAGTGCTATCTCCTTATCGGGTTCTGACAGGCAGTCAGAAGAGCGATCTACGGAAGTAGGAGCAGAAGCACTCTCATGCGCTAAGGATGGAAACGGCTCCTGGAACGACGAACGTGATCGACGTTCAGCCGTCGTCCTCCTTAGATCTCGGGTCGTTTTCCTTATATCTCGGCAGATCAGTGGGCTGAGCCAGCACGTAAACGACTGCCGCAGAGATTACGACGGTGACGATGATGAGAGCGGTGATGGCTGCGGAATAGTCCGTCACGCGTCGACCTCAGCCTTCTCGTCAGCTTTGTGATGAGCCTCTACGAAGGTTCCATCAGCTGACTTGCTGCGAGGGCAGTCACCAGCGTTGGAGCCACCAACAAAGACAGCCAAAAACATGATCGCGACGATCACGCTTCCACCCAAATAGGCCAGGTTTGAAAGTTTCATACGCATGAACCTAACGGCGTTTCCAGACCCTGGGGACGATGTGTGTCACCAGGTCAGCGTTGACCCACGTAATGATTCAGGTATCGACATATGTCGCCTGGAGGAAGAGGGAATCTTTGAGGTTGCGGCGCTGCAAATAACGTGAATCACGTCAGCCATGCGCCAGTCTGCATCTGTGTGGGTGATGACCACGGCCAATCCTTCCTTGAGGGGTAAGAAAAATCGGATCCGACTGGGGCGCAGCAACAGCACTCGCGTGATCAACCGACTTAGCCCTTGTAGCCCTTGAGCCAATGCAGCCGTGTAAGGCCTAAAAGGGAGTTAATGCCCACCAAGAAAGTCTCAAGGTCTGCTTAAGGACGGTCAATTTGTAATTAGTGACACGAGCTCTGTCCCTTGAGATGAAATAAAACAGACATGCCGGTGCAGAGGTGCGGTGCAATCCTGCGACGGAGTTGCATTCGTTTTCGCTCGACACGACGCGAACCGTCCAGGCACAACACCTAGGGGTACCTGGGGCAGCTATAAGAATCCTTAATCATATAAATGTGGTTTTTTGCGTGCAGATTTTCGAAGTTCGTTAAAAAAACCTTTTAGCCAAACAATCTGTTGCTACTTGAGGAGCAAACCTTGAGCACCACGAATTAATTGCGATCGCTTTTCATGGCTCATTCGGCAGAGACCGAAAAAGCACTAACACTCAGGAATGCTTTGATGTAGTGGCTTACAACAGGTTCGCGGCAAGAACTGATACGGCGTTTATGCCGATTGCAGCAGAGTGAATCGTCTGTTCAATCTGCTTATCGCAGCCATTTCTCCCTCTTACTTTCTGAAGCGGGAAATGGCTCCTGGAAGGGGTATGGGCCACCAAGCGAAAGAGCTACATGGATGGATTTATATTGATTGAAAAAGATTTAATTTTTAACTAAAATTTTCCACTCACGAAGACAAGAAAGATATGATCAAGAACTAAATAATTTAACTAGCAACCGTCACGCCTGCCTAAGACACCAAATGGACACGGTGCAAACTTCCAAAAATCACTCTCATAACTTGAATCTCAATCAACTTTACCTTCAACAATGTCAATTGTTCCTGAGAGCTGCTGGTAGTGGAGATTCAAAAGCACATAAGCAACTACCTTCATCTCTTCAAGATCGGACGCGGATTCGATGGCTGACGCAAATTTTTGCTTCTCAAACTGTTGGTGAACTGGAAGTGTCAAGGCATGACCAGCAAATACCCGTAACTTAAAGCAAGGAGCACATATTACAGCAGCCGTTGATACGTCAAGCAATTGACTTGCTCCGTAACATATGAAAAATCCTGAGATTCATGGATGACGCGGTTGCGCACTTCTCCTACGACCTCACAGCACTCCGTTTGGAATACAAAACAACCTGTGACGCCCTGGCATATTGGCGTGGCGGTGACCCTGCAGAACAGGAGTTCTTGCTGGGTAAGAAGCAGGAAGTTTTCCGCGCTTTGGCCGAAGCGAGTTTCAGTAATAAGTTCAGATCGTGAATGAATGTACGATGTCTAATACAGAGATCCAATAAAAAAAGCCTTGGTCAGCTGCGAAAGTTGAACTCCAGCTTGGTTTTTGGCTTCTGATACTTGATCACATTCATCACCTGAAGTCCGGTGTTTTCAGACTTTCTTTCTTGGGCAAGTGCTTTAAGGATCATTGAGCCGGAAGCTTGCCAGTCTTGATCAACCTCGATCAATTCCTTTGCCTGTAAAAAATATTTCGCAGCTTTAGCCAAATGATGAGACTTTTGATCTGCTGCTGTTGTTGATATCACCGTGGTGATGGACTTTAGTTCGTCTTAATCAACTATACAGCATGCTTATTCAAAATCCCCACGGAGCGCGCTAGCGGTGCATTTTTTTGTAAAGAGCTTGATGGACAAGTGGAAGGGCATAGGGCATTTGATTGGTTTCATGCTCGATTGATGAAAGGCAAGCTGCGGACCCATCCGAATAGCCATCTTTGAGGATACTTGCCTTGGCTTGGTTCAGCGTTAACCCATCACGCTTTCCTACCTCGTGGTTGTAAGCCGCCTCATAGCTTTGGGATGTTCAGGACTGGGCAAGTGATCGATCACCTAAAGGGCACCAGTGCCAAGAAGGCCTGAAGGAAGACTACAACGAAAGATTTAAAACAATTTGGTCCTCAACTGCTCGTCACCAGAACGAATGTAAGCCATCTTGTCGATCCTTTGAGCCCGCTAGAATTAGCACACTTCGGACAACGCAAGTGATAGCAAAGGAGGCTCTAGTACTTGAGCTTGATCATTCTTATTCTATTTTTTGTTGTTCGATCGGAACGTTTTCAAACTTCACTTTGCCAAAAACTGACCGATGCTCGCGCTATGTTTCGGTATGGACGATCCAACACTAGTAGTAAGACGGCTCATTAACGAGCTTAGGGACGAGATGTCTGAAGCAGGCCGCGAACTCAGAAATCGAAGCTCATGGGATCTTCAATGCCCCATCGTCATCATTGATGCCAGAACCGAGCCCAACCGGGTTGTTCGTACATCGGTGCGTGGGATCACAGGTGCCATCGCCACTAGCAACGTGATCGACGATCCATTGATTCGATCATTTCTAGAGCGCTTCCGTGAGGTAGGTGCTGATGAAGCGCTCGATGAATTTAAGCAGGGTCCAGAAGCTGAACGGTTCTCGGAACTCTGGGACATCTACAACGAAGAAGCGCAGCAGCGGGGTTTAGCGGTCTGGTCCCACAGTGACGCCGCCAAATTTGTGCTCAAGTCGAAAACCTGTTTTGCCGATGGCCAGTTGGCCTGTGTCGCTATTACCTCGGGAGACCATCTAGATGCCCACGACGTGCTCACCTTTTCAGTGGATGCCTCTTGGTTGTCTTGAGGTCCCATTAAGCCCTAACCAAACCAGGAGTCAGGAGCGAATCAGTTGAAGAACAACCAGAAGCGCTGAAACGGCAAGAGGCAATAGCAACCAGGTCAACTGGGGAACGGTGAGAGCGAGCACCAGCCCGATTGCAAAGAAAATTAGAAAACGACCGAGGGTCATGAAGTCACCAACACCTGTGTATTGAAGCGAAAGCCTGGCTTTAAGCCAGTTTTTCCGACCGGGATCTGGGAGTTGGTTGTGGCTCAAAAAGAATGGGGATGGAAGAGGTTATGAGGACTCCTCCCACAGCGAGCAGCACCAGCAGGGGGATGGGTCGGTCGCACCACCGGCTGACGCTGCAAGGGTGACGCGCAGTTGGTGCGGAACGGGACGACACCCTTGGGGGGATGCAGCACCAGAGCCGGACCGCAACAACAGGACGTGCAGCGACAACGAACGCGGCATCGACCTGTGAAACACAGCCGCTGGCACCTTATTGCGAAGATCATGAACTGCCGAGGCCTGCTCCATGCCGCTCCGTTCCCTGGTGATGAAGTTGCGGGAAACTGCACTCACCGGAGAGCTCGATGAGCGTTCAAGCCGGGCCGAGCGTCTGTTGATGCGTGGAGCGGGTCGTTGCAGCCGCGCTCTAGTGGCCAGTGCCTTGTCTCAAAGACGTAGCGCCCCTTTGCTTGTGGTGGTGCCGACTCTTGAGGAAGCAGGACGCTGGACGGCGCTTTTGGAATTAATGGGATGGAATCAGGCCAGCCTGTATCCCACCAGCGAAGGCTCTCCCTATGAGCCTTTTGATCCCACGAGCGAAATCACCTGGGGGCAGCTTCAGGTTCTAAGTGACCTGCTGGGGGACCCCGACGCCTCATCCTGGGCAATCGTGGCCACTGAACGTTGCTTGCAGCCTCACCTTCCACCTCCGGATGTCCTGAAAACCAAGACGCGCACCTTGCGCAAAGGGGATGAGGTTGATCTGGAGGACCTTGGAGAGTCTCTGGCACAACTCGGCTACGAGCGGGTCACCACCATTGAGCAGGAGGGGAACTGGAGCCGTCGCGGCGACATTGTCGACATCTTCCCGGTGAGCAGCGAGCTGCCCGTCCGTCTTGAATTTTTCGGCGAAGAACTCGACAAGCTTCGGGAATTGGATCCCGCCAGCCAACGCTCAATGGACCATGTCGATGCCCTTCGTCTTACACCAACGGGGTTTGGTCCACTGATTGCAGACCAGTTGCGGGAGACGATGCCAGATGGACTGGAAAAATTGCTTGGTGCTGAGGGAACAGAGCAACTCCTGAACGGAGAAACCCCGGAAGGCATGCGCCGGCTGATGGGGCTCGCCTGGGAGCAACCCGCCTCGCTGCTCGACTACCTCCCAGACACCACAACGGTGGTGATTGACGAACGACGCCACGGCTTGGCACACGGTCAGCAGTGGCTTTCTCATGTGGAAGAGCACCACCGCGACATGGCAGCCGACGCAGGGCTGGACCGTAGCGAACTCGATCAGCTTTGGCCTGCGGTTCTGCACCGTGAGATCGAATCCGCCTATGGGCTGACCGAGGTCTTCCATGGCTTTGACATGGCTGAACTGCTGGAGGTTGACCAACACCCAAACAGCTTCGACCTGGCCAGCCGCCCTGTTCCGGCCTATCCCAACCAATTTGGAAAGTTGGGAGAGCTGATCAAAGGTTTTCAAATTGCACGCACTGCGGTTTGGTTGGTGTCTGCGCAGCCCAGCCGAGCTGCTGCTCTGCTGGAAGAGCACGACTGCATCAGTCGGTTTGTTCCGAACACTGGAGACAGCAACGCCATTGCTCTCCTGATCGAGCAAAACACCCCTGTTGCTCTGAAGGTGAGGGGCACGGCTGAACTCGAGGGCCTACAGCTGCCGGCCTGGCGGATTGCTCTGGTCACCGACCGCGAATTCTTCGGGCAGCAGAGCCTGAGCTCAAGTGGTTATGTCCGCCGTCGCCGCAAGGCAGCCAGCCGAACTGTTGATCCCAACAAGATGCGGCCGGGGGATTTCGTGGTGCATCGGAACCATGGCATCGGCCGGTTCAAAGTCATGGAAAAACTGGCGATGTCAGGCGACATCCGCGACTACCTCGTGGTGCAGTACGCCGATGGAATTCTCCGGGTAGCAGCCGATCAGCTCGGAAGCCTTGGGCGTTATCGCGCCACGAGTGAAACACCCCCGCAGCTCAACCGCATGGGTGGCACAGCCTGGAACAAAGCCAAAGAGAGGGCCAAGAAAGCGGTTCGCAAGGTGGCCCTTGATTTGGTGAAGCTGTACGCGGAGCGCCAACAAGCAGCTGGCTTTGCCTTCCCAAGCGACGGACCCTGGCAGGTGGAGATGGAGGAGTCGTTCCCCTATGAACCAACCCCGGATCAACTGAAGGCCACGGTCGACGTGAAACGGGACATGGAACGACAGGAGCCGATGGACCGGCTGGTGTGCGGTGACGTTGGCTTTGGCAAGACCGAAGTTGCCATCCGGGCCATCTTCAAGGCCATCACCGCCGGAAAACAGGTGGCGATGCTTGCCCCCACAACGGTGTTGGCGCAACAGCACTGGCGCACGCTCTCGGAACGTTTCGCGCCTTACCCGATCAAAGTGGCCCTTCTGAATCGTTTTCGAACAGCATCAGAACGCAAAGCCATCCTCGATGGCCTGAAGCTGGGAACCATCGACGCCGTGGTGGGGACCCACCAGTTGCTGAGCAAAGGAGCCTCGTTTCAAGAGCTTGGCCTTTTGGTGGTGGACGAAGAACAGCGCTTTGGTGTGAACCAGAAGGAAAAGATCAAAGTGCTGCGAAAGGATGTGGACGTGCTCACCCTGTCGGCAACACCGATCCCTAGAACGCTCTACATGAGTCTTTCAGGGGTGCGGGAAATGAGCTTGATCACAACACCACCGCCGTTGCGGCGTCCGATCAAGACACACCTGGCCTCTCTGGATCCGGAGACTGTTCGCAGCGCCATTCGCCAGGAACTGGATCGTGGGGGGCAGGTGTTTTACGTGGTCCCCAGGGTGGAGGGAATCGAGGATGTGGCCGCAGGCCTACGAGAGATGTTGCCGGGCTTGAAGCTGCTGGTGGCCCACGGTCAGATGGCCGAAGGCGAGCTTGAGAACGCCATGGTGGCGTTCAACGCGGGCGAAGCCGACGTGATGCTTTGTACCACCATTGTGGAAAGCGGCCTAGACATTCCTCGCGTCAACACAATCCTGATTGAAGACGCCCACCGTTTTGGCCTGGCCCAGCTGTATCAACTGCGGGGACGCGTCGGCCGCAGTGGGATTCAGGCCCATGCCTGGTTGTTCTATCCAGGCAATGCATCACTGAGCGACACCGCCCGTCAGCGGCTTCGTGCCATTCAGGAGTTCGCCCAACTCGGCAGTGGTTATCAGCTTGCTATGCGGGATATGGAGATCCGTGGGGTCGGCAATCTTCTCGGTGTGCAGCAAAGCGGCCAGATGGAAACCATCGGCTTTGACCTCTATATGGAAATGCTGCAGGAATCCCTGGCAGAAATTCAGGGGCAAGACATTCCCAGCGTTGAGGACACGCAGGTTGATCTCACGGTTACCGCCTTCGTGCCTGCTGACTGGATAACCGATCCCGACGAGAAAATTGCGGCTTATCGTGCTGCGGCCGACTGTCTGACAGCCGAGGCGCTTGTTGAGCTGGCCGCGGGTTGGGCCGATCGCTACGGGGCGCTGCCAGCTGCCGTGGTGTCGCTTCTCCAGCTGATGGAACTCAAACTGCTTGCCAAGCTGTGCGGCTTTTCCAGGATCAAACCGGAGAAACAGAACGTGGTGTTCGAGACCCCTATGGAAGAACCGGCATTCCGTTTGCTGCGCCAGGGGTTACCCCAGCACCTGCATGGCCGGTTGGTCTATCAGGCCGGAAGCGGCATCCAACACAAGGTGATGGCGCGCGGTCTTGGTGTTCTGCCCATGGAGAAACAACTTGAACAACTTATGGAGTGGCTTCGTCTGATGGCAGCCCAGATTCCCGGCGCCGATGGCAAAACCGAAGCACAGCGGCAGGAGGAGCTGAGTGCCAAGAATGCGGATGTGGTTCAGGTCTGAGGCCTGAAACAAATTTTGAGAAAATCGTTACCAACCACGCAATTCTTCGTTACATTGGTCCCAATAGAAACCGTTAGGCATGGGTGAATTCGTCGAGATTGGTACTGGCGGCGTCTCTCTGGAACTTATTAGCGGAGTTTTTTGCGCCACAGCTCTAGGTGTGTACGCCCTTTTCCAGCCCGGAGCCTCCGATGATGACGACTCCAACGGTGGGGGCGGCGGTGGGCTGATGCAGCCAATCTCCTGATTCACTGCAGTGCGTAAGTGAGGTTTGCTTGCCCGGCCTGATAAGTCGTCCCGGCCTGAGATCTCCTCAACTGGTTCAACAGGGTTACTTCAGCTCGTCTGTATTGGCTGTCCCTCTTGGTTCCCAAGTCATCAATAGAGAAGCTTTTCAATTCTTTATCTGTCATTGCTGCTTCGATGTCCGGTTGAATCCCGTTTTTATGAATATCAGTACCTTTGGGCGTTAGATATTTGGCAATAGTGACCGTCAAACCTGATCCATCGGCCAGACCGCGAACGGCTTGAACTAGGCCCTTGCCAAATGTCTTCTGACCAACGAGCTGTGCACGGGAGTTGTCCTGAAGCGCCCCTGAAAGAATTTCGCTGGCACTGGCAGAACCCTGATCAATCAGCACCACCAAAGGTTTATCTGTCATTGCAGTGCCGGTGGCCCGCCTCACATCTCGAATGCCTTCACGGGTTCGAGTGCTGACGATAGTGCCTTCGTTGAGCCATTGCCTGGCAATGTCAACGCTGGCCTCGAGCAAGCCGCCGGGGTTGCTGCGCAGATCCAGAACATAGCCCTCAGCACCCTTTGATTCGAGATCCTTGATGGTCGCACGCATCTCACGCGTGGCGTTGGCATTGAACTGCTTGAGGCGGATGTAGCCCACCTTGCGGCCGTTGGGCGCCGTGTTGAGCATGGCCTTCACGGCATGAATCTCAATGCGCGCCCGTTTAAGCGGCACATTCAGCACCTGGCCCTGGCGCCTGAGTCCCAAAACAACATCGGTGCCCTCCGGGCCCCGGATCAACTTGACGGCGTCTTCGGTGGTCATGCCCATCGTGGAGGCACCGTCGACGGAAACGATCACATCCTTGGGCTGAACGCCAGCACGGGATGCAGGCGTTCCCTCAATCGGAGAGACAACAATCAACTCACCGGTGTCTTTGTCAAGACTGAGCTGGATCCCCACACCCATAAGCTCACCTGAAGTGTCGATCTGCATTTCCTTGAACTCCTTCGGATCAAGAAAACGCGTGTAAGGATCATCGAGACTGGCCAGCATGCCTCGGATTGCCTCGTAGGACTCGGCGCTGCCGCCATAGGACTTGCTCAGTAGATTGCTGCGCAGTTGGCGCCACGTCATCTCGTCGTAGGACCCCGTTGAATCCAGGTAATCGCGATAGACGATCTGCCAGACCTGATCAATCACCTCCTTGGGGCTGTCGTGAATGGATCCACCGGAGGCCGATGGCAGGGACAGGCCCGGTGAGCTCATGCCAATGGCGGTGACTACACCGCCAACGCCAAGCGTCAACAGCAACGGAGTCGATCGAACCAAAGAACGCAGATGCTGACTCCGGACCATGTCCCCTCAGGACTAGCTGTTAAGACTAACGAAATCAGGCGGGCTCTACCCAGCGACCGTCGTCTTTAATCAACTGGATCAGGGCTTCGACGCCTTCGGCCTCAGGCACCTTGCGGATCTCGTCACGACCGCGATATAGAGCAATGGTTCCAGGCCCTTTGCCCACGTAACCATAGTCAGCATCTGCCATCTCCCCAGGGCCATTAACGATGCAGCCCATCACCGCGACATCAAGACCTTGCAGATGCTTGGTTGCATCTCGCACTTTATGAAGTACCTCTTCGAGATTAAAGAGTGTGCGACCGCAGCTGGGGCAGGCGACGTACTCCACCATGGTCTTGCGCAGACCCAGGGATTGAAGAATCGAGTAGCAGACAGGGATCTCCTTTTCAGGGGCCTCAGTCAAGGAAACCCGGAGGGTGTCACCCAAACCATCCGCCAGCAGGGTGGCGATACCTGCGGTGCTTTTGATTCGGCCGTAATCGCCATCACCGGCTTCGGTTACACCCAAGTGCAAGGGGTAATTGAAGCCTTCCTTGTCCATCGTGTCCGCCATCAGGCGATAGGCCGCGAGCATCACTGGAGCCCGCGAGGCCTTCATCGAAATCACGATGTTGTGGAAATCAAGCTCATGGCAGATCCGCACAAATTCCATCGCTGATTCGACCATCCCCTGAGGGGTGTCGCCGTAAGTAAACAACATCCGCTCCGCCAAGGAGCCATGGTTCACACCAATTCGCAGTGCCTTGTTCTGATCGCGCAGCAGGGTCACCAAGGGCTCAAACGTCTCACGGATGCGCTGACCAATGGCAGCAAATTCTTCTTTGCTGAACTCCTGCCGATCCGGATCGGGCTTATCGAAAACAAACAGGCCTGGATTGATCCGAACTTTGTCTACGTGCTTGGCGACTTCCAGGGCGATTTTGATGCCGTTGTGGTGGACGTCCGCCACCAGGGGAACCATGCAGCCCTGCTCCCGAAGCGCAGCACGAATTTTGGCCATGGCCTTCGCATGACCAATCGAGGGCGTCGTCACCCGAACGATTTCACATCCAGCTTCCACAAGCCGAAGGATCCCGGCGACGGACCCTTCAATATCAAGGGTGTCCTCGTTGATCATCGACTGAACAACGACAGGATGCTCACTGCCGATCGGCACATCACCCACCATCACGGTGCGGGTCACACGGCGATGGATCTTGGTGTCGTAGCGCCGATCCAGGGCAGTCATGAAGCTCACTTAGACGCAGATCAAGGCTCGCACAGGCGCTGTTGGACTGCGGCGAGATCCTGTCGTGTCAGATCAAGGGGCGCTCCAGTTGCTTTGGAGGGATTACGCAGCAGGTAGGAGGGATGAAAAATCGGCATCACCGACCGTCCATCCCAGGTCTGCCACTGACCGCGAAGCTGGGTCATGCCTCCCTTTATCCCAAGGATGGCTTCCACAGCTGTGGCTCCCGTCAGGACGATCACCTTTGGATTCACAACAGCCAGCTGGAGATCAAGCCATAAACGACAAGAGGCCAACTCACCTTTTTTCGGCCGACGGTTCTTAGGGGGCCTGCATTTAATCGCATTGCAGATGTAAAGGTCACGCTCGGGATCGAGCTCCACTTCCCAAAGCAATTGGTCTAGGGCACGTCCAGAGCGACCAACAAAGGGGACGCCCTGGGCATCTTCCTGGGCCCCTGGCGCTTCACCGATCAGCATCAGATCAGCCTCTGGATTACCGCGGCTGATCACAACGGTCTTTCGGGTGCTAGCGAGGTCACAGGCTCTGCAGGAGCTGCAGGCCTCGAGGTTTGATCCGCTCATGAGCTCGAAGCGACAGAGGCCAAGGGAGCCAGAAGCAAAAGGGGATTGCCTTCCGGGTCGTGGATCCAGGCCTCAGCCCCAAAGGGCTCAACACGCGCATCCTCGAGAAGCGATCCACCACGCTGCAGGGCCTGCTCAAGGAAGCGCTGCAGCTCAGGGAGGGGCTCTTGCGATGGCGTCAAGCGCAAACAGGGTGCTAGCGCTCGCCCCCGAATGGGGAAAGGGCGCTGGCGGGAGGGCCGGTAAATCTCTAGCCGGGTTCCATCGTCGAATTGCACGATGCAGTGGTGCTCGGCCATCCCCGGCTTCAGCGTGGCTTGAAACAGCTCGCTGTAGAACCTCGCCAACCTGGCGCTGTCATCTGCGGCCAGGACCCAGCTGATCTGCATCGCGTTCATGGGCGCTGTGAAAACAAGGTTGTATGGGACACCATCTGCGGCAGGATGATGACGTTTTAAACGCACCGCGGGAAGGTGCGTTCCAGATGCCGCGCCCGCCAGAACTTTCCGACCGGGCTGTGGCCCTGAAACCGTCTCTGACGCTGGAGATCAGCGCCAAGGCCAAGTCACTGCGCGACAGCGGCAAAGACATCTGCAGCCTCAGTGCCGGTGAGCCGGACTTTGCGACTCCTCCATTCATTGTTGAAGCGGCACAGCGTGCACTCGGCTCCGGCTTCACCCGTTATGGCCCCGCAGCAGGTGACCCAGATCTGCGTTCGGCTCTGGCACAAAAACTAAGCGTTGAAAACGGGATCCCAACCCAACCGGAGCAGGTGTTGGTTACTAACGGTGGCAAACAAGCCATCTACAACCTGTTTCAGGTGCTGCTCAATCCAGGCGACGAGGTGCTGCTGCCGGCGCCTTACTGGCTGAGCTACCCGGAGATGGCGGCCCTGGCTGGTGCCAGCACCACGATCATCCCCACCAAAGCTGAGGAAGGCTTTCGGCTCGATCTCAGTTTGCTGGAGAAGAAGATCACGCCACGGAGCCGTCTACTGGTGATCAACTCACCTGGGAACCCCAGTGGTCAGGTAATGACAAGGCCCGAACTTGAGGCGCTTGCCGCGCTGGTGGCCCGTCACCCCCAGCTGATGGTGATGAGCGATGAGATCTATGAGTATCTGCTGGCTGATGGTCAGGAGCACTGCAGCTTTGCGGCCATGGCCAAGGACATCCGAGAGCGCTGCTTCACCGTGAACGGCTTTGCCAAAGGCTGGGCGATGACGGGCTGGCGCCTCGGTTATCTGGCCGGAGATGCTTCAGTGGTCAAGGCCGCCTCAGCCCTTCAGAGCCAGAGCACCAGCAATGTTTGCAGCTTCGCCCAACGGGGTGCACTGGCTGCAATCGAGGGTTCCCGAAATTGCGTGCTCGAAATGGCGATCAGTTACAACCGCCGGCGCACGCTACTTACCAAAGGACTTCAGGCCCTGAAGGGCATCATCTTGAAGCCCCCTCATGGTGCCTTTTACGCCTTCCCGCGCCTGCCGGACGGTGTTCCCGATTCGATGGAATTCTGCCGGCAAGCTCTGGAACAGGAAGGACTTGCGATGGTTCCGGGCCTTGTCTTCGGCGATGACCGCTGCATCCGCCTCTCCTGTGCCGTGGCGGATGAGACGATCAACGACGGACTGATGAGACTTAACCGACTACTCAATTCTTTCTAATCCAACTTAATCCTCTTCAACGTCTGAATGCTTGTACGAGAGAGTAGGGCAGTGTTGGCCACCGGATTAGTTGCCGGCCTAGCCCTAACGGCCAGTGTTGCCAGCTGCGCTGCACCACAGAACGATGCCAAACAGACCGTTCTGCAGATCGGTGCCATCCCTGACCAAAACCCAGAGAAACTTAATCGCCTTTACGGCGCGCTCTCTGAGGAACTGAGCGACCAGCTGGATGTTTCTGTTCGCTACTCGCCGGTGAGCAACTATGCGGCGGCGGTGAGTGCCTTCCGCACCGGCAGCCTTGATTTAGTGTGGTTCGGTGGACTCACCGGTGTGCAGGCCAGGCTGCAGACGCCAGGAGCCAGGGTTTTGGCACAACGGGACATCGATGCGGAATTCACCAGTGTGTTCGTCGCCAATGGCGCCAGTGGCTTGCGCCCCTTCACCAGTGCCGACCAACTGGTTGAGCTGAAGGGACGCCGACTGGCCTTCGGCTCGGAGAGTTCCACCTCAGGACGTCTGATGCCCCAATACTTCATGGGGGAGAAGGGCGTGAAACCTGAGGATCTGGCGGGGGGCGGACCCGGCTTCAGTGGCAGCCACGATGCCACCATCGCTGTGGTGCAAAGCGGTGCCTATGAAGTGGGTGCCTTGAACGAGCAGGTCTGGCGCAGCAATGTGGCGGATGGCCGCGTTGACCCTGACAAGGTGTCGGTGATCTGGAGAACACCGCCCTACGTCGATTACCACTGGGTTGTGCGTCCCGGTCTGGATGATCGCTTTGGCGAAGGATTTACCAACAAGCTTCAATCTGCGTTGCTGGAGCTGTCTGCAGAGACAGAAAACGGCGAAGCGATTCTGGAGTTGTTTGGTGCGGAACGCTTCATCCCCGCGAAGGACGAGGACTACGTGATGATCGAAAGCGTCGGTCGCCAGCTCGGAAAAATCCGTTGACTGCTTTGCTGGAGCTGCACCAGGCCTGCCTGGGAGAACGGCTTCAACGGATCACCCTCACGCTTCGCGCAGATCAACGCGTGGTTTTGCTGGGTGCCAGTGGCGCCGGCAAAACCACCCTGCTGAAGCTCTGCAACGGGGCCTTAAGCCCCGATGCAGGATTCGTGCATTGGTGTGGTCGCCCCCATCAGCACCTATCGCGCCGGCAACGGCGTCGGATCGGCACCCTCTGGCAGGACCTGCGCCTGGTGGAAGAACTGAGCGTGATCCAAAACATCAACAGCGGCGCCCTGGGACGCCATGGGCTGTTTTGGGCGCTTCGGAACCTGCTCGCCCCCCTGGACCAGGACACCTGCCTTGGGGTGATGCGCAAGGTGAATCTCGATGCCGATCTGCTTCAACAGCCTGTACGAGAGCTGTCGGGAGGCCAGCGCCAACGTGTGGCCCTGGGCCGTTTATTGCATCAACAGCCAGATTTGGTGCTGGCTGACGAGCCCCTGTCAGCTCTTGATCCCACCCTCGCCGAAGAAGTTCTCAACACCCTTCTTCTTTCGCCGGGCTGTCTGATCAGCCTGCACCGCCCAGACCTGATTCACCGATTTGATCGGGTTCTAGGGCTTCGTGATGGAGCCCTGGTAATCGATGCGGCTCCAGACACCATTCTTCGGGATCAGCTGGAATGGCTCTACGCATCCACCTGAAACCAGCCCTGCCGCTGATCCCATTGCTGCCGGGCGTGAGCCTGCTGGGCATCCTCCTGGTGCTGTTGCGCGATGGTCACGGTGGAGGACTCCCGCTTCTGCAGCAGTTCGCCGCTGCAGCCCTGCAGCCGTCCATCGATCCCGCTGTGCTGGGCAGCTTGTTGAACGGCTTGCAAATCACCCTTGTGATCGCAGTGCTGTCCTGGAGCATCAGCAGTGTTCTCGGCGTCGGGCTCGGAGTCTTCAGCGCATGCACCTTCTGGGAGATCCTGGCGGGTGTGCGTTGGCCTGCGGTGGTGCTGCGGCGATGCCTGGCACCTTTGCGCGCTGTGCACGAATTGATCTGGGGGCTGTTGCTACTGCAGGTGTTCGGACTGAATGGCTGGGTAGCGGTCTGCGCCATTTCCATTCCCTACACAGTTCTGATGGCGCGGGTGATTGCCGATCAGGTGGATTGCCATGTTTCCCCGGCCATCCCTGTGCTCAAGGGAGCTGGCGCCACACCATGGGCCGTGATGCTCACCGGCCTTGCACCACCGCTGGTGCAGCCAATCAGCGACCACATCGGCCACCGCCTCGACTGTGCGCTTCGTTCAGCCGTCATTCTGGGTGTGTTCGGTCTCGGTGGGCTGGGGACAGACCTGAGCCTCAGCCTGCGCTCGCTTCAATTTCAGGAGATGTGGAGTGGCCTGTGGTTGCTAGCCATCGCCATGGTGGTGCTGGACCATCTGCTGCGAAGGCTGCGCAGCTGGTCGCGAATGCTGATGCTCCCCGTGGCCATAGCCAGCCCATGGGTCGCCCTTGCTTGGGGCACGCACTTGGATCTGCAGCTGGCCTTGCCTGTGGGTAAGTGGTTCATGGTCTTCGGGAACCTCATGGGTGGATCCCAGGGGCTCTCTGCTGCCCTTGAAATCTCCTGGCCAGGGGTGATTGGAGCCACGGTATGGATCACCCTGATCGCCGGTTGCGTTGCCACCGGCCTTCCACCGCTGCTGATGCTGGTCTGGCCAAGCCGGGCAAGCCTTTGCCTGCAAGGAGTGGTGTGGGGAGCATTTCGACTGATCCCTGCGCCCCTCACCGCCCTGCTTCTACTAATGCTGGCCAAACCAAGCCTGGCTCTAGCGGGACTGGCCCTTGGGCTTCACCACAGCGGTGTGATGGGACGGGTTCTCATCGATGACATTCGCAGCACAGGATTTCGTTCCGCCCAGACCCTGAAATCCTGTGGCGCCTCACCACGGGTGTGCTGGCTTTACGGGCCTTTAGCGGATGTGAGTCGCGCTTACCTCACTTATGCGATTTACCGATTGGATGTGATCTTGCGCGACACTGCCATCATCGGAATGGTGGGAGGAGCTGGCCTGGGCTGGCAGCTGATGGAAGCCCTCAGCTCCTTTCATTGGTGGTTGGTGATCTGGATCGTGATGATGTCTGCGGTGCTCACGCTGCTGGGTGAGAGCCTGGGAGAACGACTTCAGGGGATCTGGAACAGCCGGGCCATGGCGTTATGAGCGGTGCGAACGACGCTCCCCGTCAGCTAATCGTGCTCGGGGACAGTGGCGTGCATGGTTGGGGTGACCGTGAGGCAGGCGGTTGGTGCCAGCGACTTCGCCTGCGCTGGATGAATCTGCAGAACGCTCCGGTGGTCTATCCCCTGGGCGTGCGCGGCGACGGCCTGGAACGCGTCGCCGCCCGTTGGCGAAGGGAGTGGTGCTGCCGCGGTGAACTACGTCGCCAAACACCCGGCGGGGTTCTGCTCAGTGTGGGATTGAATGACACCCCCAGAGTTGGCAGGATCGACGGCAGGCCCCAATTGGATGTTGAGGCCTTTTCTTTCGGCTTAAGACAATTGCTATGTGAGATGACCCGGGAGGTGCAGGTGTTTGTGCTGGGCCTGACAGCGGTGGATGAGCACGTGATGCCCTTTGGCGGCTGCCTCTGGTACAGCAACGGCCAGATTGCAGCAACGGAAGCCGTGATGGCAGAACAGTGCCGTGAGGCTGATGTGCCCTTCCTTTCCATGCATCTGGAGATGCAGGAGGAACCCGATTGGTTGACCTGGATGGAACCCGATGGGATCCATCTCAATGCAGAGGGCCACCGCTGGTTGGACCAGCGCCTGGATCAGTGGGCACCTCTGCGTGACTGGGCCGGCCTCGCGCCTTTCAACACATCAACACCTACAAAAATGTAAACGCGACACGAGGCAGCAACTAATGTGTGACTCTCCTGACAAAGGTGATCAGACTTGGGACCTGACCGGTCTGCAGAACGCGCTGCCGGCCATCCCCCTGCCCAGCGCAAAACCACACTCAAGTGGGACGAGAACGGTGAACTCAACGCCGTCGATATGGCACGAATTATTGACCGACTGACCCAGCCGGAACTGCAGCGCTGCGATCTCGACGCTTCCTGAAGATCAATTTGGTGCCATCGACTGCTTCGCGGACAGGTAGAAGCCCAGGTCAATCTCGGAACGACCCTCTGAATCCGCCATAGCCTCAACCCGTTTACGAACAGCAGGCCGCACGAAGAACGGGACATCTTTCTTGAGGGCTGCCAAGGCATCGGGTTGCCAATCCATCAATCCAAAAGCGTTGCTCCCATGATCCGGTACGAAAGTGCCAAATTTCGGCACCAAAGAGCCAACTGGTTAAGGGTGAATCCCTGAATCCTTGGATCACTTGAACTGATCCCTTGATTTCTCAACCTCGCCTGCGTCATGAATCCCGCCGCTCGCTGCCCTCCTGCATTGCCCGGCGCAATCAACAGGTGGTTGAGCACTTTGGTCTGGCCCACTTCGCGGCCTGTCGCAGACAGCAACTCGGACCCGAAGAGTTTGACGACTTGCTTCAAGAGTCGCGGGTCGGATTAATCCGAGGCTTTGATTCGGTTCGATACGCAACGGGGGCTGAAGCACAGCAGCTATCTGCTGTCGAGAGCCACCGTTCAAATCCTCCACTACTGCCGAGATCGCTCCCAAACTGTTCGAATTCCGTGGCGGCTTCGAGATCTTTACGCAGCAGGGATGAAGATCCAATGCGAACGAAAAAGAACCGGCAACCTGCCCTCAGCGATCACAACCTTGCCGCAGCACTACCCGTTCGACTTGAGCGTTGGGCCGCCGCCGTGCAGAGCCATGGGGCATTCAGGTCCTCAGACTGAATGCCCTCCCTGGGGATCCAACAAGCTGCGGCGAGGTCGATAAGCAACTTAACTGGCTGAAGGTCGTGCAGCACCAAGTGCCGGGCATGCCCGGCATGGTCTTGCAGGGCCACCTAATCGAGGGCCAGAGCATCAAAAAACTGGCTTAGGCGTAGAACTGCAGCCGATCCAGCTTGCGGCTTCATCTGCATGAAGGGTTAGAACTCCTGCGGCAATGGGCCAAACGCGATGGTGTGATGCCACTCCAGACAAGCTGATCAAAGCGCCATCAGCAGCATCGCCAATGAAGCAGCCAAAAGGGTTTGGAGGGCATTGACCAACTCATTGCTCAACCAGACCACGCGATGCTGCACCAAGGCACCGAGCAGGCTTTCGCCAAGGGTGGCCACCAGACCGACCACCATCACCAGCGCAGCCACAGGCCATGAGGGAACCAGCTGCAGGGCCAGCATCACCAGGGTCATCACCATGCTGCCGCCGGCACTGGCCAGGGTTCCCTCGAGGCTGATCGCCCCCTCTGTACCCGGAGGGACCGGCCGCAAATTCGTGATCAACAGCGTGGTGCGACCAAAACGCTTGCCGATCTCACTACCAAAGGTGTCGGCCAACTTGGCGGCGAAACTCGCTGCAAAGCCAACCAAGAAGAGTGCACGGGGTTCGACACCTGCACCAATAAGCAGTGCCAGGAAGGCTCCAACAGCAGCGGAACCCCAGACATTTTCAGGGCCGCGCTGACCACCGCGGGCTTCGGCAAGGCCCCGGCTTTGCTTGTTACGAAAGCCAATCTTGGTGACCAGACTTCCGAGGCAGAGGTAGGCGACCACGGCAAGCCAGCCCGACCAACCCAAACAACCCCACAGGATCGTGCCCAACGCAGCCGCATGGACCCAGCCACTGCGGGTGAGCACGGTTGTCCGCTGCGCCAGGGCAATCAAAACCGTGTTCACCACAAGGGCCTGAATCCAGAGCGCGGACATCACACCGTGTTGCAGTGCCCTAAGCATCTCCTGCCAACGGCCATTGCAGAGGGAGAATCTGTGGTGTTCGTTCTCTGGTCGACCGGATGGTGTTCAACCGCAACAAGGGCTTTTTCCTCACCCTGGATGACGCCGCCGCTCCCGCCAGCCTCGATCTGCCTCAGAAGGAGGCTCCTGCAACCGAGAAAACGTCCGCCAAAGACCCTGTAGCAACAGAGGCAGCTGTTATCCCAGCCGTCGTTGCACCCTCCGAGCCCTCAGCAGTTTCCAAGCCTTCAGCAACTAAGGCCGTTGCAGAACCCAAGGCTGACACCAGCTCTCAGCCATCAGCCGCACTCACTACTGCAGAAGCCATTGCCGCTGAATTGGATGCAGCTGAGGCAGCCCGCCCGGCAGTGACCTACTCCACCTTTGCTCCCAGCAACCTGATACCCGGTGGCGGACTGCGCCAGCGCAGCCGTCGGCCTGGAGCTGCGCTGAAATCCTTTCGAGGCATCGCTCAGGATCTTTTCAAGAGCTGACCAGGCCGTCGCGCCAACGCACCAGCTCCACTGCGCCAGCCACGGCTGCCGTTGAACTGCGCAGGATGGTTGATCCCATCTTCACAGGCTGGACCCCTGCTTCGGCAAACAGGCTCAACTCTGCTGAGGTCCATCCCCCCTCAGGACCGATCAGCAACCAGGTGGGCTGAATAGGGTCCCGCTGTTGGCGCAAACATTGATCCAATGCTGGCGCTGCCGTTTCGCGGGTGACCCCAACCAGACGCAGCCCCTCTTCCGCTCCGATCCATTGGGATAGACCGTTTACCTCGTGCAGCTGCGGCATCCACAACCTCTCGCACTGCTCCACTGCTTCACGAATGATCGAGGTCCAGCGCTCCGGTCGATTGTCGGCCTGGGGAACACAGCGCTGGCAGCGGAGGGGCTGAATCCGGTCAATGCCGAGCTCACAGGCCATCCGGATTACCTCATCCATCCCCCGCCGCATCAAGGCCACGGCCAAGCCCAGCTTCGGTTGCGACAAGGGCTCGATCTTTTGCGCTGCCGTGTGGAGTGCGAGCATCTGCGATTCCACCAGGGTTGCAACCGTGAGGCGGCCGCAACCATCGATCACATCCACCTGCTCGCCACAGCGCAAACGCAAAACCCTCTGCAGGTAGTGCTGCTCGTCCTTGTTGAGCAGAACCAATCCACCCTCCTCCAGGCGATCCGGCGTCAGGAGCAAGCGCCGGCGTTCAGCCACCGGCAGGGAAAACGCTGTCGGGATGGTCTTCATCAGAGACATCCCTGTCTACAACAGCTATCTTGAAAGCAAGGTTCGACAAAGTCCAACTCTTGTCTGACTGACCGATGCCCAAAATCCACTCCAAGACGAAAGTTCTCAGCGGTAGAGCAGAGGTCATTGCCTATGAGCGAGACCCATCCACGTTCTACTACCGAGAACTGATTACAGGAACAAAGAGCTACAGAACTAGAAAACTCACAGCTTCAACTGCTGAAGCAGCACAGCTAGAGGCCGTCGATGCCTACTCAGCACTGCGTGTAGCACCAATAGAAGCTCATACAGCAGCTGCGACAACACCATCCACAACAACCTCGGCAAGAGGAGTCAAGAAGGTCATCCAGGACTATCTGAAGCACCTCAGCTCACAGGTAAGAGCAAAACAGATAAGTGATGGGACTTATGACGTAGCAGAAGCTGTTATCTACAAACTTGTCTTACCTTTCTTTGAAGAGAACAGGATTACAAAGACTTCAGACATCCACATAGATACGTTCCAGAACTATGTGGTCTGGAGACAAAGCACAGCGAAGGGTAGACACGGTGTCTTGAAGAATGGCGAAGGTGTGACTGCCTTGACCCTGAGCAAGGAACTACAACAGATAAAGAAATGGGTAAGTCACTACTTACTTCCGCACAAACTAATCAAAGCAGAGATAGCAACGGATAAAAGATTTATTGTCTATCCAAGGGTAAGAGCAGAGGACTTACTAGCTAACCCTGCTATTAACGCTGATGACTGGGAAAATATAATTAACTATGTCCGAAAAGAATGGCGAGGTGATGCAGCCAAATACAGGAAAGGTTATTGGTCTAGAACTATGTTCTGGAACTGGATGCTTGTGTCTAAGAACACAGGAGCTAGACCTGAGGAGCTACTGAAGCTCAGATGGAAAGATATTGAGTATGAAGACATAGGCAGGTTCAGCAAGACAGCACAAAAGGAACGCATCCAAGAGCTGATGAGCAAGAACATTCCTATTGATGAAGACAACCTTGATGAGCTAGGTCAAGTCAGCAATGAGGTTGCACACGTAGTTCTTAGGTCGTCCAAGACTGGAGCACCAAGGATAAGCAGCTGTAACTGTGTCTATGTCTTTGAGAGGTGGTTAAAGTTCCAACAGAACTGGTCAAAGGAGAATGGATACACCTATGAGGTCAGTCCGAACAGCTTGGTCTGGGAATGTCCTTACAACCAAGGGAAGACATTGACTTACAGCCGCTACAAGCAACTGTGGATAGAGATTAGAGACGTGATTGGTAAGAAGCTCAAAGGTCACGTGTTCAGTGATGAGCCTTACACCATCTATTCAATGCGTAGCACCTTCATTGAGGACAGCTTGCTAGCAGGCAAGGACATCTTCTTGATTGCTAAGGCAGCAGGACACGATGTGAAGACCTTGATGAAACACTATGAACGTATTGACCCACGAAAGAGAAGCAGAGAGATGACGAGCTATGAGATGGGTGCTAAACCAAAGACTGTTAGAAGATCAGCTATATAATGTTCACAATCATCATAAATGTGCGCCCTGAGAGATGCCTAGGAGGCTCTCAGACAACCGTTAGCAAGTGTTAGGTAGATGACCATATTGATGTAGTTAAAGCCTTCTACAAAGCCACAGAGAGCGATCCGATTTTTCAAAGAAGATTATAGGTGTATGATTTGTAGCATCTGGAACACATGACTCTCATAGAAGCATTTAGGTTTCTTTGAGCAGTTTTATTAACAATGACTCCGCCTAAAAAAGACGGGTACACTCGTGCTCTCAAGCTCTTTATCAAATCAGTCATAAAGCCTGACTACGGTTTGAGGCAGCAAGCTAACCACGATGGTTGCTATGAAGAGCTATTAGAGATTCGGCAACATTGTCTAACCTATCTACAAAGCCTCAAGGAGATTCATAACATTGACCTGCCCGACGAAAGTGATGAAATTGAAGCAGAGAAAGTCAGGCTTGAAAAGATTGCTTCTAGTAATTTGTCCTTTTCACGAAATGAATTAATGTAATAGAAGGCATAGGCTAAGTCTACGCCCAAAGACAGATATAATTAATTGACTTTCTATCATTTATATGTCCTCTCTGTGGTGCCTGTGTGCCTCTCAGACAGCGATTAGATGCGTATTAAAGAATTCTACTTATCATGTCTTTAACGCGCCTTGTAGAGGCGTAGAGGCGCCAGTTATTTACATTCACTACCCATATCTATGCCTAAAAAACTAACCAAAGATCAAAAGTACAACCGAAAACGTAGAAAAGATGGGAATAAAGATTTCCGACGTGTACCTAAGGAAGGTTTCGATGGAGTGAGAGTTACGAGGAAGCAAATAACCTTCTATCTCTCTCATGAAGCGTCAGAGCGTTTGCAACAGATGGCAGACGATGCAGGAATATTTAAGTGGGAGATGGCAAGTCGGATGATTCTCAAAGGTTTACCTGGCATTCTTTCCTCGGGTTATGCATCTCCTCGAAATCCAGAGGCAATTAATCGATATGAGTGGAATGTTCTATACCTTGAACCTGTATTCAAAAGGATTCACTATCGCAGTGGCAAGGCGGATAAGCGAGTGACTATTGATGTCACAAGCACAGCTTGGAACAAAATTCATTGCCACAGCACAGCAACGGAACGCTCTATGAGTCAGATATTCCAATCACTGTGTCTGAACTACAAACCACTTACTAAGGAGCAAAGAGAAATAAGCAAGCTTGCTAAGGAGGAGTATCTAAGGAATCAGGAAGTTCCTCATGAAGAGAAGACAACACGTTACTACAAACCATATGAAGCGCCATCTAAATTCCTAGACGTTGGTTCTGACATTATTCACGTCAAAGGTATTCCAGTTGAATATTGGGATGATGCTGAATTTGAGGAGTATTCCGAGTTGATGGAGAAGAAGTTTAATAAACTCAATCGGCGTTGGGATGAGTGGCAGAAAATCAATGATGAACTATTCGGGAAACTCCAGTCATCTACTGAGGAAATAGAGGAATAAACTCGCCTGACACAATCGACTGATAATCAATGAAAGACACTCAGTAAATGTTCTATGGTATGATAAATAGAGGAGAAAAACTCCTATAAGACAACAAGTCTTTGTCTTCGAGCGTAGCGAGAAGTTAATGAGACACCAAGAGCGTAGCGATTGGATTGTCGAATTAATCTACTAACTACTAATAAGAGGATTCAACCGAGACTGAATACTGATGAATCAGATGTCAATAGACATACGTTTCATCCTGATTCCACTGTCTATGAATCCTAATAACCAATTATTCAATCTAAGTATTTATCTATGGCAACAACAAAGGGTTTAACTTTGAAAGACTACAACTGGATTAATAGCAAGTGTCGTGCCATCGCCAAGATGGAACATCATGGTGTGAAGGAACGGTTTCTAAGGAATGAACTCTATGTTCTTGGTGTATTTACCCTTAGGCATTTTCATGATGCTGAGATGCCAGAAGATATGCTTCACCCATCCTTGAATTACAAACTGCTTAGTCACGAGAGGCAAGCGGTTTAAACCAATACCTACCACCTCAATATGAATACCTTATTGCGTATTCAAGGATATGTGACTGATGCACATGTTCTGGAACCATACGCTAAACATTCCTACGACATCAAGCGATATGAATTGTATTTACTTCCTTCTGATTACACTCACTTTTACGACTTAGAAAATCGTATTATTGAGTTGAAGAGGGAGCACGAGCGGCAACAATTATTAGACGCAGAATACTGCTTAAGTCACGACAAACGTCCTATTCTAAAAGATAGAGTATTTGCTGGTACTTCTCTCAAATTCGAGTCTCTACACAGTCCAAGACTGGAAGGTGCGTTCTCGTCTCTTGCTAATGATAACGAGTTAATAGGTGCTTACGTCCAGATTGTTGGGCATTTACAGATACAAGAACTAGGTAATTGTTTCTTGTCTTTTCATATCCTTGAACCAGCAGTTCATCCTGCTGACGGATGGGATAACTAACTTCATCGCTGGCATTGCGCCAGCACTTGACTGAGTTGATACAGATAACAGTTTGGGTGGTACTTAGTTATCTCAATGGTTTGATTCCATTGGCAGTCTTTTGCCTTCAGGATTGCTCGTTCTGTTGGTGAATATAAGAGCATATTTCTAGAAATTACCACTTACTAATGTCAGTTGACTGATGCAATGTCACGACAGCAAGCAGGCTTAGTCCTGCCACTAATGGGATTGTAGGAACCACTTGTAAACCGGAAGGGTGGACCGAGTTCTACATAGTGTCGTAGTTCAACTCCACGAGGTCCCACAACTAAACATATAAATCAAAGAACATAATGACTATCCACTATGAAGGTCATCGTCACGGGATGACCATAAACCCTCCTATCCGTGATGAAGCAACAGGTGAGATCATTGAAGGAAGTGAACAGGTTGTAGATACCAGGATTGCTAACTGGAATCACGAACCTAATGAATATGACCCTGAATTAGAGAATGAAGCCATCAATGAAGACGAAGACCACCCTGACTATGTCTCCGGAGAGGTCCGAATGGCTGATACTCAGCAAGACGTACTTACTGCTGAAGAGCACTCCTTTGACGAGTCACTGGCAGCTTCCATATCTTCTGTTGACCTGGGTACTACACCAGCTGACATCACAGTACAGCATCTCGTCACCCAGTATTACCTCGGAAACATCTCTAGGGACGAAGCATTTGAAGAAGCAATCTCTAGCGGCATCTCACCCGAGTCACTTATGCGGTCCTACTGGAACCTTAAAAAACATTTTGAATAAATACCTGTAGATACTTAACCTCTCAAACTACAAAATAACCATGACACAGAAACTACACATCCCTATTAAGAAGCAAGACGACGTCAAAGGCTCATCTACAGGTTCAGGAATGGTCACAGCAGTTACCTGGAACCCTGATGTTGGTCATCAGCAAGCCAAAGACATTGCTCGTGCTAAGCAGCGTGCCTTTGAAGAAATGATGGAAGCTGAACGCAAAGCCAATGACCCGCATGAAAAAAGGCTCTCTCTTCTTGAGAACCGTCTAGAGATTATTGAGAACAAGATGGATGAACTGATTGAACTCTATGGACAGAAGTGATGCCTAGGAACTCTGACTTTGAATATGAAGGTCTGAAAGTAGACCACGCTAATAACTGGTCAGCTAGGGACTATCACAACCGCACACAGTGCATACATCAGGACGGACACCAGACACCCTCTGAAGCGCCTGAGAAGGCTCGCATTAAGCCACAAGGGTAGGCAATGCTGGACGACAAACCAACCTCTACGACCATCAGAAGCGCCAAGCTGAACTACAGAACGCCGCTCAAGAAGACTGGAGGTCAAGAGGTCTTACTAATAACAAAATCATTGATAACTAAACCACAGAACAAATGAACCTCATTACAAACAGATATAACCAAAAATCACCTACTGTCATCACAAGTAACGGTCTTTCTATCTCTACACCTATCTACCTAGGTCTTACCAACGACCAAGCAAAACAAATACTCAATGCATTTCGTTCAATCGTTGCAAAACAACGTCGTGAACTTGGTTATGTAGACACTCCTAGGTCTGTAGGTCAACTCTCCGTAGAAACAAAGACAACACCTCCTACAACACCTGCTGAAGATGAACTGGGTATGTCTGAAGAGTCCCTGAGATTTGCTTTGTTTGGTCGCAATGGAACTCCTGAACGACTCGTCCTCAAGCTCTGCCGCATTACTGGTGTCCATATGACTACCAGGACTGAACTTGAACAAGTCTTCAGTCTTTGGCTAGACGAATGGTATCCAACTGATGAAAAATCAACAACTCAACCAATTAGTAAACCAAGTCAAGAAGCAAAATCAACAAGAGCAACTAAAGCAAAAGCAAGTGCTGTTGTCGAAGCTCAGGCTTAACTGGTTTGAACAACTTAAATCTCAATACGATTCTATCTCTAATGCTTCTCAAAAACTAGGGATATAGCGTTCTTCTCTTTACAAGTGGAATAACTGTAAAGCGCCTATTCCTCTACACCATCTAGAGACACTCGTTAATGCAGTCAGCAAATGACCATCCTATCACTGCGAAACCAGCTGAAAATAATCGTTATGCGAACTTGTCTTTTCCCTTACTTAGATAATTACAGTCACCCTTCTGATTTCTTAGAGCTATGAGATGTGTTCTGAGAGGCCTTTGTAAGGCTCTGTATTGAACGATAAAGGTGTCTTGGATACAATCCCCAGAAGGTATGTTGTCGTCTTCATGAGCTACAAACTGGTGTGGACTGTTATTGCTACCTTAGGTGTGCTCACTCAGGTTCCTGGGATGTTAGAAGCAAACTCTTTCAATTCTTGTATGAGTAATAAAATCAGTAGCGAGGAAGGCAACGCAGTGCGCAATGAAAGAGTCAAACGTGACATTCAAATGTATGCTCATAGCTTTTGTAATGGCGGATACCCATAAAAAATCACAAAAATCTGTCAACCCTATTATCTTTGCTTTGTTAGCAGCGACGTAGTTATGGCGCCACAACAAAAAATCTTGGAGGAACACTTAGCATGATTAAACTAAGGGATTTAACCAGCCAAGGAGCCAAATTTTACATGCTGATAAAACAAAAGTGCGCAATAATTTAAGAGGATTAATTGATCATAATGACCCTTATTGCGTAGCAAATGAAATGTTGCTTATTGATAAAAATGTTCTGCATTTGTGCTTTTTGCAAAGGAGCCGATACCTTTAGAGCTCATAATAAAATAACTTACTAGTTAAATAATGGCAGAAAATAAAGAATTGCTCTCGATAGTGAAGCCTTTCAACGATCCTTGTGCAGGTGATTTGATAACGCCGGTTAATAGCAATATTGCGATCAAGTCGATTGTCAATGCACTTCCGATTTACCGAAAAGGAATTTCTATCAGAGCGCGTGGACTCCAGCTTGGCGCAGCATTTGGCTTTGTCTTATACGGCCCATTTACAATACTTGGGCCAATGCGTAACTCTGAATATTCAGAAATGATCGGACTCTTTTCTACTGTTGGTGGTATAACTATTCTTGCTACACTTTTTTATCTATACGGTCAAGCTGGAGGTAATTTTTATAAGCCGCCAGCCAATCCTACTGTTTCTAATCCACCAGAAGATTTATTTAGTCATGGAAGCTGGTCTGAATTTCAAAATTATTTCTGGTTAGGCGGACTATTAGGAAGTGTAGTTGCATGGTTTACATATACAAATGAATTGGTGATCCAGCTAACCCGAATTAGCTTCGGCGCTTAGATAATTATTCTAGTGCGTATTTGTTAAAGAGTGATAAAAAAATGACAAAAATCTTTCAACCCTATTATCATTAGAGCAGGAACGTGATTCGCCCCGTATGGGTAGGTCTGATTCTCTGAAATAACGAGTGCTGCCTACCCTCATTATTGAGAATGACTGCTGGTCCAACTGTTTGTCTAACTGACAGGCAAGCTATAACTGGGTTTTTCCAGTCCTATGGAGACTGGATATTGCATTTAGACGCAGTTGCAGGGTCGAACAGGCTCAACACCGCTATCACCTGCCGCTAATGGAGCAGAGGTGTAGCCGGACCAGACAGACGCTGATGTCACATACCTTTCTCAGGCATCTGTCGGGGTTTCCCTTTAACATTAACCACAGAACTATCAACTTGAACTAATTAGAAATGAATTACTACTACAAGCCACAAGTAAAAAACAAAAATGGTGCAGCAACAGTGGACTACAAGTCACTGACTCAGCTTGCACTAGCCACGCGAGCCGCTGATCAGTAAAGTCTATTAGGTGCTAACCAATATGTGAATGATGCACTCGATGAAGATGGCGGCAAATGTGTATTATTAATAACTAATTAATAAATTAGGTTGCTTGCAAAGACTCAACTGTATTGCTTAATTCACCAATATCTCTCAAGCCTTCAACAGAGAACCAAGGAGAGTTCTCCCAGCTAAAACCTTCACCCATCGTGGAATCTGGAGCGGTGATGTACCAATGACAGGCAGTGTCAGGAACATCAACGGCACACTTGCTCCAATCGGCCTCCCATTGTGGAACTTGAACCCACATCAGGGCAACAAACATCAAAGAGAAAATAGATTTCATCATTTCTGATAAAGCTCCTCAAGCTTTTCACGACTGAAGTTGGCGTAGAGAACTTCTTCGCCTGGTTGGGGCGCTTCGGGATGGCGCTTGGTTGGCTTGTCCCAGCTTGTGTTGCGGATATTTGCCCACATCATTGCGAAAGCACCTCCTGCTATCACTGCGAAAAACAGGAAGTAGAGCGCTGCGAACCAGCCGTTCATATTCGTATACGTTGCTTTACATTCATTAATATACACTACTACGTGGCTTTCCGGACTAAGCAGCCAAGGGTCGCCCGGCCACAGTGACTTTGGAGGAGCTGAACTACAAGGTTGACCTTTCAAATTGGTTCCTCATCACCAATGAGGACTTTGAGGAGGTCACCTGATGGACAAATGCTTCAACAACGCTTCTCAGAGTGTGAGCCGAGTTCAGGCACCCATCATCTCGAACAACTCCTTGTAGCAAGCACAGACTTCCTCATCGGTGAAGGCAGGCTGCATATTGAATTCGACGTCTGAACTATCTGCGGTTTTCCCTTAACCACTTCCACAGACAGCCTGCGCCCCATAAACAAATGAGTGTCAGGCCAACAGGGTGATCCTGCCAGCCGTAAAGGCAGATCACCCGAGCCAAGACTGCCAACTCTCCAAGGCATCTCGTCTCACTCCCACCACTAGCTACGGATCATGAATCGCGACTGCACCGACCACCACAAGATTGATGGTCGGATTTGTCTAAGCCTTGTCCGACTTATGTCTAACTACTGTAATAGCTAAGAACCCTGTCCTGGAAAAATGGCATCAGGATGGTCTTCGACCGACCAATTTTCATTGACACCACCGACGACAAGCTCCTCGATCTGAACCACGTCGGAATCCAGTTGACGCAAGGCATTAATCAAGACATCGATGGCGACACCATCCGACGTGCCGAGATCCACCCAGCAACGTCCCCAGTCGTTCTGGTATTCCAATTGCCCCATGTTGTGCATCAGGGCGGGCATCGCCGACTCAGCCCCATCGTTCTCGTAGGCCATCCAACTGAGATCGGAGCCTGCGTCATGAACCTGCAGGTTTTCTGCGTTGAACCCGCCCAAACGCCCGATCACATACCAGCTGTCTAAGACACCATCTATGTAATTCCGCTCCCCCTGGCTGGGGGGTTCCGAGAAACGGATCCACAACCAGCAATTGAAGGGATCGACTTCACGAAAACGAATGTCCATGGGGCCATCGCGACACCCGCATCATCGTTCAAGCTGACCGCATGCTCGAGCTATCTGGAATCACCTATGCACCTGCGACGGCTGGTGCCCCCATCCTCAACGGCGTTGGTTTTCAGACGCAAAAGGGACGGCCGCTGCTGATCGCTGGTGCCAGTGGATCTGGAAAGACATCGCTGCTGGAAATCATCAGCGGCTTGGCGTCAGCCACAACCGGCAGCATCCGCTGGAACGGCAGCGCGATGAAACGGCGGCAGCTTCGCTGGCTTTGCGGCATCGTGTTTCAGTTCCCAGAGCGTCATTTCCTCGGGCTGAGCGTGGCTCAGGAACTGCGGCTGGGGCATCGCCGGCTTGGTCATGAGCGGGAACAGAGCGTGCTGGAACGCGTTGGTCTAAACAACATCTCTTCCACAACGGCACCAGAACGGCTGAGCGGCGGGCAGCAACGGCGGCTCGCTCTTGCCGTGCAAATGCTCCGCGGCGCTGAAGTACTCCTTTTGGATGAACCCACCGCAGGTTTGGATTGGTCGGTGCGTCGCGATGTACTCGATCTGCTCGCCAGCCTGGCCCGCGAACAGGTGTTGGTTGTGGTCACCCATGAACCCGAGCTCTTTCAGGACTGGGATTGCCAACGCATGCGCTTGCAGGGCGGTCGGCTCAAACCGATGACTACATTGCCTTGAGCTTTCGAGGGGACATGGCCGACCGGCTGGTTCGCGCAACCGCCGCTGCAGGCGGCATCCGGTTGGTGGCGGTGTCGACAACCAACATCGTGCGTGAGGCAAGGGAGCGACATGGGCTGTCGTTCCTCACCAGCGTGATGCTCGGACGGGCCATGACGGCTGGACTGATGCTGGCCAGTTCGATGAAGGTGCGCCATGGCCGGGTGAATCTGCGTCTTGGCTCAGACGGACCGATCAAGGGCTTGATGGTGGATGCCGGTCGCAACGGGACCGTTCGTGGCTACGTGGGAGAGCCGACACTTGAACTCGACCCGATTCAAAATGACACCGGGCATTTCAGCTTCAACTTCAAGGACGCTGCTGGTACCGGTTACCTCCACGTCATGCGTGACGACGGCAAGGGTGAGCCCTTTAACAGCACCGTTGAGCTTGTCAGCGGTGGCATTGGTGAGGATGTTGCCTCCTATCTGCTCCACTCCGAACAAACCCCTTCAGCCGTGTTTGTGGGAGAGCAAGTGAACAGTGCCGGCATCCACGCCAGCGGTGGCCTGCTGGTTCAAATCCTTCCCAAAGCAGCGGAAGAGCCCGCCCTGGTTGAGCTGATTGAGCAGCGTTGCCGCGAGATCACTGGGTTCAGTCAGCGTCTCGCTGAAAGTGGAGACCAACTTGAAGATCTGCTTCGGGACGTCTTCCCCGACCTTGATCCCAAGCCCCTCGACGACACCGAAGCCAGCCAGGAGCTTCGCTTCTTCTGCCCTTGCAGCCATGAACGAAGCATGGCAGCCCTGCTCCTGCTAGGCAGAGACGAGCTAATCGATATGCACGACAAAGATGATGGCGCGGAACTGACCTGCCACTTCTGCAACACCTGTTATGACGTAAGCGCTGAGGAACTACAAGAACTGATTGACGCACTGCCTGCGGCAGCCTGAAGTCAGGCCAGAAAAAGTGCTGCCGCCCAAAGCAGCAAAGCAGCAGGCAGGGCTTGGATCTGAAGAGGACTGAGTGCAAGCTGCTCTAAAGCAGTAGGAGAAAGCGCCAGGTTCAGCAAGGAGCCTGCCGCCAAGCCGATGCTGAGCACAAGCAATGACCATCCCAAAGAAGCCAGCGGGCGACGACCACGACGTACCTGGCTGAGAAAGACGCCAATCGTGGACAGAGCAAGCACCAATTGAATGCTGCCGGCCGAAAGCACCAGCAGAGCAACGCCAATGATCCCTGCAATGATGCGCACGGAACGGCCCTGACCCTCCACTAGGGCCCAGTCGGGCTTGAGTCCAGAGAGGGACTGTGAAGGATCAGGCAGCTTGTTGCGGAGATTCGCGAACACATTGCCCATCGGTGGCTGGGCTGGCACCAAAGGCATCGACCCCGCTGTCGCCTCTCGTTCCGATGCAGTTGCTGCAGCAGCGCTCACCTGACCCTGTTGGCGGTCACGCAAACGAGCCATCAAGACTGCATCGTAAGCCGCCTCAATCTTTGCTCTGGCCTGATCATCACCAGAAACCTCGGCCAGACAGCGCTCCTTGGCCGCTTGAACCTGATCAAAACCTGCATCGCGGCTCAAGCCGAGACGGGCAAATGGATCATCGGCGTTTGCATCGGGACCAGATTCACCCAGGGCTGCCATTGCGTCGATCGGGTTCTTGATGTGAGCGTATCGGGGCCTGTTCAGAACAGGGGCGCACCGTGACGAAAACCCTCGCTTCGCTCAAGCCGGCTGCGGCAGCTGAGGGCATCTACACGGGTCATCCGGGACCGACGTTTGATCAGCGGCATCTGCGGAGGGAAGTGATATCCCTCGAGCATTTCCACTGATTCGTCATCGCCGCGAAAACACACGTATTCGGTGCCGCCGTCGTCGTTGTTTTTCAGCAGCCAGAACGTAATCACGGGAATTAGTTTCGTCATACGATTCTGGCGGTGGAGGCGAGGAGGTGTGGATGAAGAGATCAGCCATGCTTAAAGACTGATGGGCTCCACTCCACTCACCACAGGTGCAACACTGCTGAGTTCAAGCTCGGGATGGTCCTCCCGGAGTTGATTGAGATTCCACTCGTTTTTGAACAGCAAAACAGGTCGATTCCAGGCATCACGGACGGTTTTGCAGTTGAAGATCCGCCCGACCTTCTCGAGTTCAGCCCATCCGCCACTGATCCATCGGGCAACCTGAAAACCCATGGGTTCAAGCCTGGTTTCAACGCCGTATTCGCTTTCAAGCCGGTGCTGCACAACCTCAAGCTGGAGTTGTCCAACGGCCGCCAAGATCGGATCCCGCTTGCTCTCATCGATGTCGTAGAGGATCTGCACTGCCCCTTCTTCCCTCAGCTCATTGACCCCTTTGCGGAAATTCTTGAAGGCTGAGGGATTGGGGTTCCGCAGCCAACTAAAAATCTCCGGGCTGAAACAGGGAATCCCTTCGTATTCCACTTTTGAGCCCACATAAAGGGTGTCGCCAATGGAAAACATCCCGGGATTGTTGAGACCAATCACATCACCCGGATAGGCGTCCTCCACCACGGCTCGGTCCTGACCGAACAGCTTTTGAGGACGTGAAAGACGGATCGCTTTGCCGGTGCGGGCATGCTTCACCGTCATGTCTTTTTCGAAACGGCCGCTGCAGATACGGACGAAGGCCACCCGGTCGCGGTGCCTGGGGTCCATGTTGGCCTGAAGCTTGAACACAAAACCGCTGAAACCCTCTCTCAACGGGTCCACCAAACCGTCACTACTGGATCGGGCGATCGGACGTTGCGCCATCTCGAGGAAGGCATCGAGGAACGGACGGACCCCAAAGTTGGTCATGGCGGAGCCGAAGAACACCGGGGTTAGCTCACCGGCATGGACCATCTCGATGTCCAGCTCGGCGCCAGCCGCTTCCAGGAACTCCATTTCTTCAATGGCCAGATCCAGGAGCTCCTCTTCCACCAGCTCTCGCAACGCAGGGTCGTCAAAGGAGAGGCGTTGTTCACTGGCCTGTTTTCCGCGTTCAGCGCGGCTGAACAAAACCACCTCTTTGGTGCGGCGATCGATCACGCCACGGAATTGCTCGCCACTGCCGATGGGCCAGTTCACGGCCCAGGGGGTGAGGCCGAGTTCCGACTCAATTTCATCGAGCAGGGTGAGCGGTTCCCGCCCAGGGCGGTCCATCTTGTTGATGAAGGTAAAAATCGGGATCTCCCGCATGCGGCAGACCTCGAACAGCTTCCTGGTCTGAGGCTCCAGGCCCTTGGCGGCGTCCTCCAGCATTACGGCGTTGTCCGCGGCCGCCAGCGTGCGATAGGTGTCTTCGGAAAAATCCTGGTGACCTGGCGTGTCCAGGAGATTGATCGTGATCGCGTTGTAATCAAACTGCAGCACCGTTGAGGTGATCGAGATCCCTCGCTGCTTCTCAAGTTCCATCCAGTCGGAGGTCACCTTGCGCTGCTCACCCCGGGCTTTCACAGCACCGGCCTGCTGAATGGCACCGCCGTAGAGCAGCAACTTCTCGGTGAGTGTTGTTTTTCCCGCATCAGGGTGAGAAATGATCGCAAAGTTGCGACGGCGACTTACCGCCGAGGCCAGAACCTGGCCCAGATCGCCATCAGTGGTCGCTTGACTGCCGCTCATCGGATTTCAGGACTTCACCAAGCCTGACACCACCAGATAACGGTCGTCCTCTGCCAACACCGTCAACTGGTCGAGACCCAACTTGTGGAGCTCTGCAGTCACCTCCTGAGGTTCAAAGGCCGCAGCAAGGGAAGCAGCGAAGTCGTGCCGCAAAACCTCTGGTGCCCATTGCAGGTGTTTTAGCAGCAGCTGTTGGACCTCCGCATCGGAGTCCGGACGTCGCAGATCCCGATGCAACGTCCGACAACCTGGCGCCGCAAGCGCTTGAGTGACCTTCCAGAGCAGATCGGGTTGGTGAAGGTGATGCAGAAGGCTGTTACTGACAATCAAATCGGCCTGCCCAAGCAGAGGACCTCGAAGAACCTCCTGAAGGGTCTGACAGAGGAACGACATCTCCAACTGCTGCTGCTGCGCCTGCTCCCGAGCCAAAGCCAACATGGATTCGGCACCGTCAATTCCGATGATTTGAGCCTTGGGGAAGAGTCCGGCCAGGCGAATAGTGATGTTGCCCGGGCCACAACCCAGGTCCACTACAAGAGGATCGGGCGGCAAAGGTGATGTGGGTGCCAGCAGACGCTGGATTGCTTCGATGGTGGCTTGATCGCCAGAACTGAAGTCAGCATTGGCATAGGCCTGCACCTGCGCATCGCCGTTCATCAATTCAGGCTCCAGTCGCCGCCGCATCATTTGCTGCCGATTTGGAGTCCAGTTTGAACGGGACACTGTTGATGGTGGCAAAGAGACCTTGCTACCCCCATCTGTGGCGTTAGGGTTTCGATACTTGTCCTTTGCCCAAGCAGCGCACGTGACCCTCACTCCAAACCGTATGGAGACCGCTGCGGGAGTTGTCGCCGGGTTCGGCGACTTTCCTGCAACAGCCCCTGCAGCCAATCCGGTCTTCTATCGCACTTACAGCCGTAAAACTCCCAGCGGCCGGGAGAGCTGGAGCCAGGTCGGCGCGCGGAACCTTGAAGGCCTGCGTCAGCTGGGCAATCTCAACGCCGAGGAAGTGGCTCTGCTGGCTCGCATGCAGACCGAGAAAAAGGCTCTTCCCTCAGGCCGCTGGCTCTGGATCGGCGGCACCCGCTGGATCGAGCAGCCCGAAAACTTCTCCGGCTCCTACAACTGCACCTCTACCAACTTGGTGGATTGGCAGGCCTTTGGTCTGATGATGGACCTAGCGATGATGGGTTGCGGCACCGGAGCCATCATCGAGCCGCACCTCATCGACAGGCTTCCTGTGGTGCGCAACACCTTTGAAATCCTCTGCGTCAGCGAAATCGGTATCACTCCTGCGGCTGATCGCCAGGACGACTGCACCCACAGCATTGATGGCAATAAGGTGACTATCAAGGTGGGCGACACCCGCCGGGGCTGGGTGGACAGCTACCAGCTGATGCTCGAGCTCAGCAGCGATCAACGGTTCAAGGGCGGTCCGATTCAGATCGAGGTTGACCTCAGCGATGTGCGCCCTGTAGGGGAAACGCTTAAGGGTTTCGGCGGCATGGCCAACCCCGTGAAGCTGAAGGATCTCTACGGACGCGTTGCTCGGCTGCTGAACAAAGCCCAGGGCCGACGGCTCTCCTCGGTGGAGTGCTGCCTGCTGATCGACGAAGCCGCCGTCACGATCGTGGCCGGAAACATCCGTCGAAGCGCTGGCATGCGCCAGTTCGCCGCAGACGACCAAGCCGCTGCGTCGTCCAAGGACAATCTCTGGCAGCAAGACGAGGAGGGCAATTGGAGGATCGATCCAGAGCGCGATGCGCTGCGGATGGCCAACCACACCCGCGTGTATCACACCCGTCCCAGTAAGGACGTTGTTCATGCAGCGGTGACCAAGCAATTTCACTCAGGCGAAGGGGCGATCCAGTTCGCACCTGAAGCGATCGCTCGCTCCAATTCCGATCTGCTCAACACCCCTGAGCTGCGCACCGAGTTCATCGAGATCTACTGCGACCAGGGCCGCGAGGAAGCTGGACGCTGGCTGGCCGACAACCACGGACCCATCGGCGCCGACGAACTTGAGCACCGTCTCAGCCGCTACGGATTGAATCCCTGCGGCGAGATCCTGGGTGCCGACTTCCACTGCAACCTCGCCGAGGTGCACCTCAACCAGATTGACCCCAGCGATGAAGAAGGGCAGGCCGATGCCTTCCGTGCGGGTGCCCTATCAGTGGCTTGTCTGCTCAACCACCGTTTCGAGGTTGAGCGCTACCGCCAGAGCCGTGAGTGGGATCCAATTGTGGGCGTCAGCTTCACCGGCTTGTTCGACTTCTTCGTGCATGCCTTCGGAACTGAATGGCTGCGCTGGTGGGAAGCCGGCCGACCAGAAACAGAAGAGGGCTTGCGCTTCAAGGAGCAGGAAGCCGCTTACCTGAGCCGCTGGAAGGAGATCGTCAATCAAACAGTCTGGGAGTACTGCGACCGCCAGGGTCTACGTCGCCCCAACCGCTGCACCACAGTCCAGCCTGCCGGAACCAAGAGCTTGCTCACGGGAGCCGCACCCGGCTGGCATCCCCCCAAAGCCCAGCGCTTCATCCGCCGGATCACCTTCCGCAAAAACGATCCCGTGGCCATGGCCTGCATGGATTACGGCTACACCATTGTTCCCTCACAGTCCGACAAGGACGAGGAAGGTCGTCTCCTGAAGGATCCCTTTGACCCCCGCTGCACCGAATGGCTGGTGGAAATTCCCACCGAGGTGAGCTGGGCCAACCTTCCTGGTGCCGATGCTGTGGACATCAACGGCTTCAGTGCCATGGCGCAATTCGACTTCTACATGCAGGTGCAGCGGAACTACACCGCCCACAACACCTCTGCAACGATCGAATTTCGCGAGCACGAAATTGAACCGTTGGTTGATGCTTTGCATCAAGCCATGGAGCAGGGCCAGGGCTATATCTCCGCAGCACTGTTAGCCCGGTTTGATGCCAATGCCACCTTCCCCCGACTGCCGTTTGAGCCCATCAACGCTGAGACCTATGAGCGGATGCAAGCCGATGTGATCCAGCGTCGCGTCAGCACTGACTTCTTCCAAGCGCTGCAGCGTTACGACCAGGGTGAGCTGACGGAAGCAGGTCCCGCTGGCTGTGATTCCGATAAGTGTCTGCTGCCCCTGGCCAAACCGGCGAGCTGAGCTGGGATCACACCCCGATACAGTTGTTAGGTGTTCTGCGGGGCACCTGACAACCTCTGGAGAGGTGGTCGAGTGGTTTATGGCTCTGGTCTTGAAAACCAGCGTGTCTTCACGGGCACCGTGGGTTCGAATCCCACCCTCTCCGTTTTTTTTCAAACAGAATCAACGATCACGAGGACCATTGGTTCTAGATGAATAAGGTAATGTTGCGTGGCCGACGGCGATGCAACACCGGAGCGATTCGACCACTTCAATACACTGACGTGGTTATCGGTACGCTTCGATACACAACCAGATTTCTTAAGAATGCAATGGGCTTGACCCCGCCAAAGCAGGGTCAAATGCCAGCATGTTGCACTCAGCTCAGCCAGGCTTCCGAGCCCAGTCAGCGACTTGGCAAGGCCACTATGAGCTGAATCGTCCGGGTTTTAAAAGGCTGATCTGTGATTTCTGCAAATCCATAAAATGCGGCCAAGGCCCGAAATGATTACCTCTTAGATGGCCAGGGCAGAACTGCGATGCAATCGAAGATCGGTGAAAGATTGCTCCAATGGGGGCACAGAGAACAAGTTCGAAAAACACAAAATTAGATAAGGCTCTGCAGATCGCTTGCGTCAGAAAATGAGGAAGAGGAGGTTATGAATGGTTATCAGAAAAAAACCACGCCACAGAAATATTTGATGGTCTTGAGTGGGCACAGACCTAAAAAAAATCCTGTAAACAAATAAGTTTAACTCGTCTTACTCGAAACCTCGATGCTGCTTCCGTCAAAATCTAAAATATAAGCTGACCTCTCAGTCACCATTTCACGCAGTTCTCGGCGCAAAATGAAGAGCAAATCAGTTTCGCCATCTTTGCAGGCTTCTACGTGCCGACAGTAATAAGAAGAATATCCAGAGCAGGGATTTTTAGCTCTGCGATCCTGGTACGACGTGATCTTCCATCAACGAACGAACGATACGACAAAAAGAGTGTTGCTCCTGGATTTCCATCACGCGAAATCGCGCAACACATTTTGCATGCTGCGGTTCAGCGATGCGCAATAAGCCTTCAGGAGAGTGTGCTCTGCCTCAGTCAACCTGACGTCGACGACATTGTCCGTTTGAACTGAGGCTCGTCCATCGGTTCCGATGTCCTGAAGAGAATATTATAGCCGCATTTATGCAAAATTTGCATGAAAACAGGATTCACTCTGCAGATAGACTGTGGATATCTTGATTCGTCAGGAATGTTTAATATCGAGGTCCTTTGAGCGTATGGATTTACGACAACATTCCATGTTGATTGCAGTCACTTAACCAATACCTCTTGCTACTGAGCAGCGATCAAAAGAGCATGGTTTCAATCTCTACAGGAAGCCTGAACAGGCCAAGAGCACTTGGCGATCGAGCACCATTCTTGCCGACGAAACAACGCTGCAAGGCGTACGCCGCTGTGATCGCACAGCAGGAGCGGTAACCACGGCCAAGCGACGTATGTGAAGCCCAGAAAATACCTAAGAGTTGCTTAGGGGTAACCCTCAAGTTACTTTGAAGTTGCTTCGCAGCATACGGGTCATGATCAATACCTCCACCCGCGAGAACCAGGTCAAGCTCACGGTCTCCGTTCCTCCGAGTCTTCATGTGCTGCTTCGCAGCTGGGCCCTGTGCGAAGGGCGTGAGCTCACCAGTGTTGTACTTCAGTGCGTTGAGCTTTCGGTGCGCCAACTGAAGAGCAATGGCTCCATTCCCAGCGCAGCCATCCGTGCTTACGAAGTCGCCTGTGATAAACGCTTGGCAGTGGGAGGTCTTTGATCATGCAGATCGAACGGATCGAACAAGCGCTCCAGACGCCGGTCATGGACGCCGTAATTGCCCTGAGCGAACGGGTCCAAACTCTTCAGGACAATCCTGAAGGGCGGATTTACACCGCCTATCGCGCCATTGATCAAACCCTGACCCTTGGCTATTGCGACAACATGGATGCCATCGGTGAACAGCTGCTTGGTCGGGATTTTGCGCTCCTAGCCAGTCGAAGGGGAACTCGCCGCGAGCAGCGGTTGCTGCTGCTCACCCTCAAGGAAATCGGAATCGCCAGCAGCTACAGCGATAACTGCTTCAACGCATCTCCGAATACGTTGAGCCATCTCAGACACCTGGGCTGGCCGTTGGGCAAACTCAAACCAGGCGTCAACAGCATCAACAAGCGCAAACGCTTCAACCCTGAGCGCTGATCAACGATCGGCAGCGTTGAACCAAAGACCCCACGGCGGCAGGATCTGCAGCAGCTCGATCTCCACGGTCCATCGCTCGGTATAAGTCGGCAACCGCCCAGGCCTTGGAGGCAGTGTCATCCAGATGACGTGGGATGAGATGCAGATGAAGGTGCTGCGCCCCCTCTCCAAAGGCGATGGCATACACGCGCTCGCATCCGGTGATCTGCTTCACGAGGCCACTGGCATCGCGTACAGCGCGTCCCCAATCGGAGGCTTCTGCCTCGGAGAAATCCACGGGGCCGGAACAGTGACGCAGCGAATCAAGCAGAAGCCAGCCGGGAAGAGGAGCTGGGTTGGGGTGATGGCGCAACACCCAGTGCTCGGAGCGCTGAATCTCGTAAAGCTCTCGAGCTGCAGGATCGGCATGCAGCAGGCAGATGGCACATTTTTCCACGGGGATGATCTTCAGCGACAAACTGCACCACGGACGTTATCGATCAAGCCGCAGTCGATAATAAGTCCGATCAACACCACCAAAAGTCCGCTGAACGAGGACGCGCCTCTAAACGAGGCCACAGCCCAGCAAAAACCGAGTGTTGTTGTAGGGAGAAACAGCAAGCCCAGGACAGGCAGCACTGGGTTGGGAACACCGCCACCACTGAACAGCTGCATCAAGAAGCTGCTGTTGATGAACCACATCAATACCAAAACAAGGCGCGGGGCCAGCAGGCCAATCGCCGCCAGAAGACACATCGCAGTGCATGGAAGCTGAGTCATCCATAGTGGCGTCAGCTGGTGGCAACATTGTCGTCACCAGAAGATTTAGATTTCGAGGGAGCAATTCATCGCCAACTCAAAGGGAACCGACGCGTTCGGCAACGACAAGAGATTGCTGGAAAGGGACGCAAGGTCGTCGGGTTGGGTCATCTCGGCGGGCTCGATGGCCGTCACCGAACGAGCCATATCGGTATTGACCCAACTGGGACAGATAGCGGTCACGCGAATCCCGTTGTCCCAACCTTCATTACGCATGCTCTGACAGAGCCCCATCAAGGCGAATTTGCTGACGGGGTAGCCCGCCATTCGACCTTTGACGCGTTTGCCACTCATCGACACAAGTACCTGAATCCGTCCATGGCCGCTGGACACCAGGAACGGCCAGGCAGCACGGGTCAACCACCATGGCCCCTTCACATTGATTGCCCAGAGTTCATCCAGCTGCTGCTCCTCACTATCGGCAAACAGCAGCGGTGTGCGGTGCAAAATCCCCGCGCAGTGAATCAGGGTGTCGATGTCTCCCCACTGACGAATGGTGCTGCCAACCCAGACTTCAGCACTGGACGGATCGTTGGCGTCGTAGGCGCGATGCAGAACACCCTCCACGTCCAGATCTGTTCCCCTTAAAGCCTCTGGATCCCTTAAACCAAGACTGAGGCGGTGACCATCGTTGAGCAACCGCCTGGCAATGGAACGTCCAATGCCACGACTGGCTCCGGTGAGCAAAACCGTGCGTTGCATCAGGGCGCGTTAATGAGTCGATGAATTAGCAATTGTGGCGTTGTTGTGTGCTCTAGTAGCGCGCGATTCCGCTCGGATAGAAAGCCCGTCGAAACGCTGTGATCAAGAAATCTCAGCAAGTCGTCGAAGTAGCCATTCAGGTTGAGCATGCCGATGGGTTTGGCATGAAAATGCAGCTGAGCCCAGGTCAAGGCTTCAAACAACTCTTCGAGGGTCTCGAGGCCTCCGGGCATGGCCACGACTGCATCGGCCAGTTCAAGCATCCGCCCCTTGTGCTCGTGTATCGAGCCAACAACCTCCAGATGGGTCAAGCCGGTGTGCATCACCTCATAGAGGATTAACGCCTCCTGGATCACCCCGATCGCGTCCCCTCCAGAAGCCAAAGCGGCATCAGCGATAACGCCCATCAAGCCAATCCGAGCTCCTCCATAAACCAAGGCGATGGCCTGGGAGGCGATCAGTGCACTCAGCACAGTGGCAGCAACCTTGAAAAGGCTTGAGTCGCCGCTCGAGGAGCCGCGATACACAGCGATCCTTTTTAGGGGCTTAGTTATGACCAACTACCTTGTCGTACCAACGATTTTAGCAAGCGTGAGTAAGAGCTGCTAGTAACGCGATCACAACAGAACTAAAGGGTTATTAACAGACGCAACTACAGAAGGGCTCAGGACTAGTGCTGCCAGTACTGCGGTGGTGATCTTGTTCATTCCTTTGTCCACTGTTTCTTGGTACGTCCACCGTTCACGCATGCCATGCCCAAAACCAATGTCATTGTGTTTATTTTTAACAGGTTTGTCGTCCTTGCTACCAAAATAACCTGATAAAAAGTTGTTGTTCGGTTATCACTAAAGACCCTCAGTCACACTTTCTTCGTGTTCGGCATGCAGCTGCCTAGCTTCATTTTTGGTTGCTGGAGGTCTGGTTGCCTAGAAAAACAAGAGGATGGACGCCAGTGGAGAAGCTGGAGTTTGCAATGAAATGGGAAAACATCCGTGTTGCTTATTTCAAAGAGAAAGGAGACAATGAAAAAGCCGATGAGCTCACCCAAAAGATAAAGTTCATCAAGGTAGAACTAACTATTGCTGGCTACCACTTACGAGACGATAGTGAAAAGATATTCTATTCTCACTAAGGGAATCTTTATTGTCTTCTCAATACCTCACAACACTGCATTAAGTGTCTTGTAAAGCTCCTCGGTCAATTTGATGACAGCGACGTTCGGCCAGGTTCAGTCAGCCTGGAGACAAGCCAAAACGGATCCGCAAACCGGAGGGTGTGGCCTTCGATCCCGATCAGAAAAAGCTGTACGTGGTGAGCGATCGTGACTCGGATCTCTACTTGTTCAAGCTCCATGACGACAGCTGAACGGCGCAGAGTATTGATCACTGGTGCCAGCAGCGGCATTGGCCTTGAAGCTGCAAAGATCCTGTTGGCCCGCGGTGATGATCTGACCGTTATTTGCCGAAATGCAGAACGAGCCGATCTGACCCGCAGCGCGTTGTTGGGTTCCGTTGAAACCTGTGTTGCCGATCTGGCGGACCTTGACTCGGTAGCCAAGGCAATCGAAGGCCTCCGCCGTAACCAGATGCCATTCGATGCACTGGTGCTGAATGCTGGGTTGCAATACGCCGGCCATGGCTCCCCCCGCTGGAGTGCACAGGGCATTGAACTCACCTTTGCAGTGAACCACTTGGCCCATCAATTCCTGGCTGAAGGATTGAAAGCACAGACCCGCGCCATCGTGATCACCGCCTCTGAGGTGCACAACCCATCCACCGGCGGAGGACGGGTTGGCCAGTCTGCAGGCCTGGGCATGCTGGAAGGGCTGCGCCAGGGACCGGGAGCCCCCATGGTTGACGGAGAGAGCCGGTTCAATGCAGATAAGGCCTACAAAGACAGCAAGCTCTGCAATCTGCTGATGGCCCAACAGATCCATCGGCAGCGCCCTGATGTGCCTGTTGTGGCCTGGAGTCCGGGGCTGGTGATTCCTCGGACATCGGAGGGGTTTTTCAGAAACAGTCGCCAAGCCAACCCCTTTGGGCAGGTTTTGTTTGGGTTGATAGCCCGAGATCTATTGAGAGTGACGGAAAGCGTTGAACGAGCTGGTGAACTGCTGGTTCAGCTCATCAATGAACAGCTTCACCAGCCGGGATTCAGCTACTGGAGCAATGGACTGTTGGGTCCCGGCCGGCATCAATTCAACTCAACCGAACCCTCCGAGGAAGCGAATGACAGCGACAAAGCCACGATGCTCTGGATGTTGTCGAACGATCTGATCAACTCTTTGCTGGCGCAATCAATCTGAACAGCTCAGCAGACTGCAAAACGATCACCAACATGAAATGACAGGTGTATTGGCGGCCCTCGGAGCGGCCCTGGCTTGGACGGGAGCCAGTGCGCTTTGGCGATCGCTGTCGGGGCGGATGACGGCGATCCGGCTCAACGCCATGAAAAACGGCTTGGCCAGCATGCTTTTTCTGCCGGTTCTGCTCACATTTCCTCAGAACTCCGAAGTGCTGGACGTTCTGCTGCTGTTGATCAGTGGCTTGATCGGAATTTCGGCCGGAGATAGCTTCTATCTCGGGGCGCTTAGGCGACTCGGCACCCGAAGAACCCTCACCGTGGAAGCCAGCGGGCCAGTGCTGGCGAGCATTGCCGGGGTGCTGGTGATGGGAGATTGCTTGGGGGTTAGGAACGGTCTCGGTGCTCTCTTGGTTTCAAGCGCAGTCGTTCTTATTGCGCTGCAGGCGAAGGAAACGAGCCAACGAAAACAGGGGTCCATCACTGCTGACCTCGCACCCGGACTGCTGTTGGCATTCACAGCCGTGATCTGTGGTCTGAGCGGAGCCTTTCTAGCCCGTCATGTGCTCATCAGCAGCGACCTCACCCCATTGCAAACGGCAGCCATCAGGCTGATAGGGGGATGGCTTGGACTGATTCCTTTCCTGAAAGGGATGAGGAATCAAACAACCCTGAGTCGGCGGGAGCAATGGAAGCTAGTGATTGCCACCGTGATCGGAACCAACGGGGGAATTCTGTTGCAACAGGTGGTTTTGCAGATTATGCCCGTTGGAGAAGGGGTGACGCTGATGGCAACGGCTCCAGTGATGGCGCTTTTTGTAGGCCGAATGGAAGGAGACCCGATTCAGCTCTCAGGCGTGGCTGCCGCGGGGCTGGCATTGGCCGGGGTGGCTTGCACCAGCCTCTGAAGGCTGGATTCCAATGCCGAAGAGGCATCGTTAGTCAAAGCGAGAACCACAAGATCAGCACCACAGCCCTCAACGGGACGCCAGGCATGGCTGGGGGCAGCTTCAAACCAACTGTTCAGTCGAGGGCCCACCATCTGAATCTGCAACGGAAGCGTTTTGCCCAGCAACCAGACACGCCCCTTGAGTCGAACCACCTGGTGATCGCTGACGAGGTTGGGCAACAGTTGCTCCAGGACCTGGCGGTCCAAAGCCCCTTCGACGCGAACGTTGCTACCGACCATCTCGACATGGCTGTGATCGTGATGCTCGTGATCGTGATCGTTGTGGTCGTGGGTGTGGTGAGTGGGCTTGTGGTGGAGTCCCAAGACAACAGATGTCTCCACCTCTCCATGAGACACAGGAAGCAGAGCGGTTCCCGCGCGGACTTTGTTCTTGATCCGCCCCTGAACCTCAGCCATCTCTGATGCATCCATGCAATCAGCCCGACTGATCAAGACAAGGTCAGCCGCATGGAGTTGATCCTCAAACAACTCGTCGATCGCTGTGAGGTGATCGAGGCTGGGATCCTCGGCCCGTTGCCGCTCCAGAGCTTCAGCATCAGCCACTGGGCTTCCCGAAGCCAAGGCCTCGCCGTCCACCAGCGTCACAACGCCATTCACATGCACACGGCTGCGAATGGCCGGCCAATCAAGGGCCTGAAGCAAGGGCCGCGGCAAGGCCAGGCCACTTGTTTCAACAACGATGCCATCCAACTGATCCGCCCGTTCCAGCAACGTCTCCATCGTCGGTAGAAAGTCGTCCTGCACCGTGCAGCAGAGGCAGCCGTTGTTCAGCTCCACCAAACGGCCCTCCACGTCCTCCTCGGGGCAGAAGCCGCAGCTGCGGATCAGATCACCATCAAGGCCAACGCTGCCGAATTCGTTGACCATCACGGCCAATCGCTGGCCTCCGCGGGTGAGCAGATGGCGGAGCAACGTGGTCTTACCGGCCCCGAGAAACCCGGTGATCACGGTCACAGGCAAACGCTTAGCCATTACAATTAAGGGCGGCAGCCCAGGCTCTCACGGGTTGAGACGCCGCTGATCGGATTGGAGCCATCCGCCCGAGCACAGAGGGCACGCTGTTGCGGCAGATCAATCACTGCGTTGGTGAAATCAGCACCGTCGATCTGCGCATCCGTAAAACGGCTTTGCATCATCATCGCGTTGGTGAAGTTGGCCCCCCGAAGATCCGCGCCCTCGAAGTGACTTGCGAAGCCGACCACATCGGAGAGATCGGCATCACGAAGATCGGCCCCTTGAAGTTGCGAGGTGTTGATCACAGCTCCGCGTAGATCCGTACCGCTGAGATTTACCTCCCGCAAATCAGCCTTGAGAAACTCTTTTTCCTTGAGATCAAGACCGTGCATGTCGGCGCTGATCTCCTGAACTGCGAACTGGCCCCGCAACTCGGGAGCGGTGATGGCCTGCGCTGATTCAGCCCAGAAGACGGCGCTGAAGGCAAGCGAGATCACCGCCAGCAGAGAGGCCATACGTCGAAGGGCGCCCATGAGACCGGTAATTTGAGCAATCACGTTATGGCAACTGTCAGCGGAGCGAGTCGATATGGCCATGAGCTTGCGGGTGGTGGTTCCACCCCATCCCCTAATCGGTCATTGGCTGACGATGCTGCGACACCGGGAAACCCCTCCTGCCCTGTACGCCACCGCCCTGCAGGAGCTAGGCCGCTGGCTCACCTATGAGGCGCTGCGGGACTGGCTGCCCCATCGCCGGGACATGGTTCCCGGAATCGAGGGAGAAACTGAAGGCACCATCGTTGAGGCATCAGTACCGCTGATCGCCATTCCTGTGCTGCCAGCAGGCCTCGAGCTTTGGCAAGGAGCACGATCCGTCCTTCCCGAAGCGTCGCTGTGCCTGGGGTCTTGCCCGCAGAAAATTGAAGCCAACGCTGGGGTGATTCTGTTTGTTGATCAGATCAGTGATGGTGAGGCCACCCTCAAGCTTCTGCAAGAGCTGCAGAGCAAGGGCGTAGACGGAAGGAGGCTGCGGCTCATCACCGCCCTGTGCGCCAGTCCTGGACTGAAGCTGTTGGGTGAAGCGATTCCGGATCTAACGCTGCACACCGCCTGCATTGACGAAGGCCTGGGTGAACGAGGAGAGATTCGTCCGGGGATCGGTGACCCTGTGCGACGGCTGAACCTCAGACATTGAGACCGTGACTAACCTTTAGTAAGGTTGATTGAACCCATGGCCCAGCACCACGACACGGGCTCAGGCACCCTGGCCACCTTGGTCACCGGAGCAATGCTCGGTGCTGCAGGCCTGGCCTGGTGGCTGCTCAATGAAGCCGACAGGCGCAGGCACTACGGCGCGCAGAAATCGATGCTGCATGCACCACGGATGCAGGACGGTTCTGAAGTGCTGGACAGTTCACCCAACGGACACCTCGAGGAACGGGTGGAAAAACTCAACGCTGAGATCGCCCGCGTTCGCGCCCAGTTAGAGGGTCTAGGGAGCGAAGGATGAGCGCTCGGTAGGTTGGCGTGATTGCCACTGGTCCGCTCCGTTCCATGCTTCGCTCTGACGCCGTCACCAAGGGAATTCAGCGGTCTCCCAACCGCGCGATGTTGCGGGCCGTGGGCTTTGGAGACAGTGATTTCGGCAAGCCCATCTTGGGCATTGCCAATGGCTACAGCACCATCACCCCCTGCAATGTGGGGCTGAACGACCTGTCCAAACGGGCCGAGGAAGCAGCCCGGCAGGCCGGAGGAATGCCTCAGATGTTTGGAACCATCACTGTGAGTGATGGAATTTCCATGGGCACTGAGGGGATGAAGTACTCCCTGGTGAGCCGTGAGGTGATTGCTGACGCCATCGAAACGGCCTGCAACGGCCAGAGCATGGATGGGGTGCTTGCGGTCGGTGGCTGCGACAAGAACATGCCTGGCGCCATGCTGGCCATGGCTCGGATGAACATTCCTTCGGTGTTCGTCTACGGCGGAACGATCAAGCCGGGCAAGCTGGGTGGCTGTGATCTCACGGTGGTGAGCGCTTTTGAAGCAGTCGGCCAGCTGACCAGCGGCAAAATCGATGAAGAGCAACTAACCGCGGTTGAGAAAAATGCTTGCCCTGGGGCTGGCAGTTGCGGCGGCATGTTCACCGCCAACACCATGAGCGCCGCCATCGAAACGATGGGGCTAAGCCTCCCCTACAGCTCCACGATGGCTGCAGAGGACGAGGAAAAGGCCGACAGTGCTGCTCGCTCCGCCGAGGTGCTGGTGGAAGCCGTAAAGGCCAACATCCGTCCTCTGGATCTGCTCACGAAGGAAGCCTTTGAGAACGCGATCAGCGTGATCATGGCGGTGGGTGGCTCCACCAATGCGGTGCTTCACCTGCTGGCCATTGCTCGCACGGCCGGCGTCGACCTGAGCATCGACGACTTCGAACGAATCCGTCAGCAGGTGCCGGTGATCTGTGACCTCAAGCCCAGTGGTCGCTACGTGACCGTTGACCTGCACAATGCCGGAGGCATTCCCCAGGTAATGAAGCTGTTGCTGGATGCAGGATTGCTGCACGGCGACTGCCGCACGGTTGAGGGCAAAAGCCTGAAGGACTTGCTGGCAGACGTGCCGTCCGAACCGGTCACCGGGCAGGACGTGATCCGGCCCCTGAGCAACCCCCTCTACGCCAAAGGACACCTAGCCATCCTCAAGGGCAACCTCGCCAGCGAAGGCAGCGTGGCCAAGATAAGCGGAGTGAAAACGCCTGTGCTCACGGGTCCGGCTCGGGTGTTCGAAAGCGAGGAAAACTGTCTGGCCGCCATCCTCGAGAAGAAGATCAAGGCCGGTGATGTTGTGGTGGTCCGCAACGAGGGTCCCATCGGTGGACCGGGCATGCGGGAAATGTTGGCTCCCACTTCAGCCATCGTGGGTCAAGGTCTGGGGGATAAGGTCGCCCTGATCACCGATGGTCGCTTCAGCGGTGGCACCTATGGACTTGTGGTGGGCCATGTGGCCCCGGAAGCTGCTGTTGGTGGAACGATCGGGCTGGTTCAGGAGGGGGACAGCATCACCGTCGACGCCGATCAGCTGCTGATCCAACTCAACGTGGATGAGGCAGAACTTGAGCGTCGCCAAGCTGTCTGGAACAAGCCGGTACCGCGCTATCGCAATGGAATACTCGGCAAGTACGCGCGGCTGGTCTCCAGCTCTAGCAGGGGTGCAACAACCGACCACGCCGACTGATTCAATTGAATCAATATGCCGGTTGAACGATAGCCCTCAAGCGCCGACCCAACGCCTCGAGAGGAGCGGCATCCTTCGGCCCTGCACAGCGCTGACCCGAAGCGCCATCCATCCAGACCGGATGGCGCCCGTGCCAAAGCATCGGGCGTTCGGGTTGATCCCACCAGCTGAGCATCAGATTGATCTCATCGCCGCTCCTGTATATCTCTAATTCAAGATCCTGATCGGAACACCGTTGGCCCTCGCCATCGCGGCATTCAATCCGCACGTGCAGATCATCGATTTGTTCAGGAGCCGACGGGTCGATCAAGACCACTGCGTGGCTCCAGGGCTTGAGACAAACGTCAGCCGCCTTGGCAATCAACACCAGAGTGTCCATTGGGTCAGGGCAAGGCGCGGATTGACCTAATCAGCATCCGAATGGAGCCGGCACGAAAACCTGGATTGAGATCCCCCGCATCGCCAAATTTCGAATGGAGTACTTGAATGCGGGTGATGCCACTGGGATCGAAGCGCAGCGGCAAGCCCACGGGCTTGGCACGCACCGTGGGTCTGAGTTCGGCAAAAGGCACCACAACAGGGGTCACCCCACTTGATTGGGTAGGAACATCCACCACCCAGCGCAGCCCCCCAGGAATTAATTCGGTAAGTCCCATGGCCCCGTCCCTACAACCGAGGGCAATCTTCAGTGTTCGACCTTCGCCCTCAACATCCAGTTGAACAGCAGAATAAGGCGAGAGGTCGAGAGGAGGCTGCAGGCGGGGAGAGCGGCAACTGACGAATCCACCACCGGTTTCCACCAGATCTCCCTCCAGCACGAGTCCGTCCGTGGTTACACGACAACCGGCACGGGATCGGCCGCCCATGATCGTGTCGTTCAGGCTGGCCCAGTCAGCAAAGTCGCTGCCCTGGAAAAGAATCTGCTCAGAGGCCGGCGGCTGCATCCTGATCTGCAAGGACCAACACATCACTAGCAGGTTGAACAAGCCGAGCGGGAGTGCGATCGGAGGACTCGGAGGGATCCAGCAGTCGCCGCAGGGCCTCCTTCTTGCCAGCACCACTGACGAGAAAGATCACCTGACGGGCAGCACTGAGTACAGGAGCCGTCAAGGTGATTCGATCCAGGCCTTTGCCACGGCCGATGGTGGTCCAACGATCCACAACCTCTGGCGCCTCGGTACCGGGGAAAAGGGACGCGGTATGTCCGTCATCTCCTAAGCCCAACACCATCACGTCGAACACTGGTGGAGCCCCTGAACAAAGCTTTGAGATCTGATCAGCAAAGGCCTGGGAACTGGCCTCAGGACTCTCAAGCTCAACGGTGGGCACCGGGTGAAATGCGGCCGAAGCTCCAGGTCCGGAGGAGAGCAGAGTGCGCCGCAGCATGCCGGCGTTGCTGGACTCATCCTCGGCCTCAACCCAGCGCTCGTCACCCAGAACGACATCCACCCGATCCCAGGGCAGCCGCTCCTGACTCAACAGGGAATAGGCCTTGGCCGGCGTACTCCCGCCTGAGAGCGCGATCTGGCACCGATCGCGTTGATCGAGCGCCAAATCAATCTGAGCGGCTATGGTCTCACACGCTTGGCGAGCAAGGTCATGGGAATCCCTCGCCCGCTCGATGCGGTAGTTGGTCATCGCTCAACCGCTCAGCTGAGCCATTCGGTGTGGAACGTTCCCTCCTTATCGACCCTTTGGTAGGTGTGGGAACCGAAGCAATCGCGCATCGCCTGGACCAGGTTCTGGGGAAGGCGAGCGGAGCGGTAGCTGTTGATGTAGTCGAGGGTGCTGCTGAAGCAGGGAACAGGAATGCCGGCTTCTGCGGCACCGGCCACCACCTGGGCGAGGCCGGGGAGTCGTCGATTGATCTGCTCGGCGAACCAGGGATCCACCATCAGGTTGGGCAGTTGGGGATCAGCGTTGAATGCATCCTGAATGCGCTTCAACAGTCGGGACCGAATGATGCAACCACCCTTCCAGATCTGTGCGATAGATGGCATGTGGAGCTCATAGTCGAGATCCTGGGAGGCAATGCGCAGCAATTCCATGCCCTGGGCATAACTGGCGATGCAGCTCAGGACCGTGGCATCCATCAATGGAGCCATGGCATCGTCAGGCGACCCCAGGTCGAAGTCCTTGATGGCAGGGCCTTTGAGGATCGATTCCGCCGCCATCCGTTGGGGCTTCATCGAGCTCATCACCCTTGCATTAAGCGAGGCATAGATGGTGGGCACCGAGGCGCCCATCTGCAGCGCCGTCACCACGGTCCAAAGGCCCGTGCCTTTCTGACCAGCCTGATCAAGGATTTTCTCCACCAAATCAGTGCCATCGATGGGGTCCTCTGTGCGAAGACACACCTCAGTGATTTCCACCAGGTACGACGACAACTCTTCCGTGGCATTCCATTGACCGAGAACTTCGGCCATCTGCACACCGGTCATTCCCTTGACCCGCTTCATCAGGTCGTAGCACTCGGCCAGGATCTGCTCGATGCCGTATTCGATGCCGTTGTGGACGGTTTTGACCAGGTGACCTGAACCGCCGGGACCGATGTAAGTGACGCAAGGTCCGTCTTCGACCTGGGCCGCCATCTTGTTCACGAGGCCCTCGATGGCCTCATAGGAGGTCTTTGTCCCTCCGGGCATCATGCTCGGCCCCTCCAAAGCACCTTTGGCACCTCCGGAGACACCCATGCCGATGAAGCCAAAACTCTTGCTCTCGAGTTGCTTCACCCGACGTTCGGTGTCGTGGTAATCGGAATTGCCACCGTCAATCAGCAGATCACCTTCCTCGAGATGTGGAGAGAGCTGATCCACGACAGCATCAACGGCTGGTCCTGCCTTGACCATCATCAGAATCCTGCGAGGGCGTTCGAGCTTCCCGACGAAATCTTCGAGGTCAGTGGCGCCCTGAATGTTCTTGTCCTTGCCGCGACCTTTGAGGAAGTCTTCGGTCTTGGCATAGGTGCGGTTGTAGACAACGCTGGAAAATCCGTTGCGCTCCGCGTTGAGGACGAGATTCTCGCCCATCACGCCAAGACCTATAAGGCCGAAGTGAGACTTGGACATGGTCTAAAGGACCACCGACAACTGGTCTCAGTGTGTTGATCCCGGCTGGTCTCGACCGCAAATCAACCAACAAATGTCAGGAATGAGCCATCGGCTCAGGGAGACGATGGACATCCACAACAACGATTGATGGCGGTCAGATCACAGTTCCATCCGCAATGGTGGCGTTTTTTTGTACCACCACGATCCCGTTGCGGATGTAGAAACCTTGATCCGAGCGATCGGCTTCCTCCACGTTGTCCTTGTTGATGATCGAGACACCCGAACCGATGCGAGTGTTTTTATCGAGTATGGCTCGCTTCACCGTGGTGCCCTTGCCGACCCCGAGAGGAGTACCTCCTCTCTCCTTGAGAACAGCACGTTCGTCGGGAGATTCAAAGAAGTCGGCGCCCATCACCAGCGTGTCTTGGAGCACTACATCACTCTCAATGCGACTCCGCACTCCGAGAACACAGTGGTGAATGCTGCAGGACTTCAAAATTGACCCCTCTCCAATGATCGAGTTGGTGATCTGAGCATCAACGAGCTTGCTGGGGGGCAGATAACGCGGACGGGTGTAGATGGGAAACTTCTCGTCATAAAAACTGAATGGTGGCGTTGGTTGTTGGGTCAGCGCGAGGTTGGCTTCGTAGAACGCGCCAATGGTGCCGATGTCTTCCCAGTAGTCGTCGAACACATAGCTCTGAAGTTTGTCGCCCCTCGCTAAAGCCTCAGGGATGATTTCTTTACCGAAATCCTTGTGACCGGGATGCTTATCGAGCAGATCAAACAAGGTCTGGCGGCTGAAGACATAAATGCCCATCGATGCCAGGTAAGGCCTCTCCTTAGCAGAATCTGCACTTAGACCGAAACGAGAGGTGTCAACAGCCATCTCGAGCAGCGAATCACCCTTGGGCTTTTCTCGGAACTCCTTGATCGTGCCGTTCTCATCCGTACGCATCAGGCCAAAGGCCTCTGCTTGTTTGGAATCAACGGGAAGAGCAGCAACGGTGAGATCAGCACCCGTGCGGCGGTGGTGCTCGATGAAAAGGCTGTAATCCATCCGGTACAGCTGGTCACCGGAAAGGATCAGATACTCATCAACATCCCATTCCTGGAACAACCATTGGTATTTGCGAACGGCATCTGCAGTGCCTTCAAACCATGAGGGACTATCTGGAGTCTGTTGAGCCGCGAGCACTTCAACAAAACCTCCACCGAAGGAATTGCTGAGGTTGAAGGTCTGACTAAGGTGTCGATTAAGTGAAGCACTATTGAACTGCGTCATCACGTACATCTTATTGATGTCGGAGTTGATGCAGTTGCTAATGGGAATATCAATCAGTCGGTATTTGCCAGCCAGAGGGACGGCCGGCTTGGCGCGCATTTTTGTGAGCGGGTATAGGCGCGTACCCGCACCGCCGCCCAGAATGATGGCCAAAACCCGCTTCATGCCGTTATCCCAAATCGGCGTTGCCGCAAGAACTTACCGGAGTTTTTGGCTTCGCAACCGTCTTTGGGAAGAATCAGTAGAGATTACTGGGATTCAGATCGCGACTGGGTGGGCCACCGGATCAAGAAGCTTCCAAATTGAACAGTCTTTCGACAATCCGAAGGGCCTGCTGACGATCCTGACGGGCCTGGGGAGCCCGTAGCTGAGTCACCGGCGTGTGGAGGATTTTGTTGATGATCCCTTTGCTCAAAGCTTCGACGACCTTGCGTTCCCGGGCTGAAAAATCAGGGCCCATTCGGCTGAGAGCTTTTTGGAGTTCCTCAGAGCGGATCGACTCCATGGACGAGCGCAGCTGATTGATCGTCGGCACAGCCTCGAGGCTGTCCCACCACTCAAGGAACTGCTGCGCTTCCTGCTGAAGCAACTGCTCAGCTTCCCGGGCCATGGCTTGGCGGGCTTCCTGGTTACGAGCAACAACCTCTTGAAGGTCATCCACATCGTGGGATTCAACGCCGTCCACATCGGCAGCATCGGCAGCAATATTGCGTGGCACACCGATGTCAATCAAGCGAAGCTTGCTGCGACGGTTCAGAGGAGCCAGACGCGCGGCATCGATGATCGGATCATCAGCAGCGGTGCTGGTGAACATCAGCGAACAAGTGCTCAAGTACTGATCCAGATCCGTAAGCGGTCTGCACTGAACAGGGAGATCTGGGAAATCGGCCGACAGATGTTCGGCCCGTTCAACGGTGCGGTTCAGCAGAACAACACCAGAGGCGCCTTTGGCTTGCAGGTGCTGGAGCAGCAGACGGCTCATGCGACCGGCGCCAACAACAGCGATCTGCTCGCTTTCCAGAGTGACCAGTTGATCCAGTCCCCGAGATTGACCGAGCTTGAGCTGGGCAAGCTCAACGGCAGCTGAGCTAATGGATACGGCCCCAGTTCCGAGATTGGTTTCACTTCGAACCCGTTTTCCCGTAGTGACGGCCTGGGTGAGCAAGCGATTCAGGATCGGCCCCAGGGATTTGTGCTCCTGGCCGAGCCGCATCATTTTTTTCACCTGAGAGAGGATTTGACCTTCCCCGAGCACGAGGCTGTCGAGTCCTGCTGCCACGCGCATCAGGTGGTCGACGGCGTCTTCATGGTGATAACTGAACAAGTGAGGGGTTAGTTCTCCTGTCTCAAGACCTGAGTGGCTGCTGAGGAAGTCGCTGACAGCAGACACTCCGAGGTCCGGATTGCGGACCAGGGTGTAAATCTCAAGGCGATTGCAGGTGCTGAGGATCGATGCCTCAAGCACCTGCTCATTGCCGCGTAAGGATTGGAGCGACATCTCCATGGTCTGCTCAGGGATGCTGAGCCGTTCCCGGATCTCCACCGGTGCCGTGCGATGACTGAGGCCGACGACGGAGATATGCATGGAGACGTTCCTCTCAACCAAGTGGTGACGATCAGCTCAGAGCAATGCTCTGGGCGCCGTCTTTGATGTGCACGGTGTTGGTGAAGCGGCAGGTGTTGTCCAGATTGCTTATCACCAGGCTGCTGGTGCGAGTGCAGTCCGACTCGAACTTAACGCCATTGAAGAGCAGACCATCGGTGATGCCGCTGCCAGCGAAACAAACATGCTCGCCGCAGGCCAGCTCCTCAGCCTCGTAGACCTTGTCGGGATCGTTGATGCCCATCTCAGCGAGACGCGCCAGGTTGCCCTCTTTAGTCATGTCAGCCCATTCGGAGGTCTGAGCAATCGCAGGGTCATACACCAGCTGGCCTTGGAAGTGGCCACCAAGAGCTCGCATGGCCGCGGCGGAGATCACGCCCTCAGGAGCAGCGCCAATGCCCATCAGGCAGTGGGTTCCGGTGCCTGCGAAACCGCAGGCAATGGCAGCCTGAACATCGCCATCGGAGATGGGCTGGATGCGAGCACCGGTGGCACGGATCTCAGCGATGAGGTCCTTGTGACGGGCACGATCCATCACCACGATGTTCAGTTCGTCGGGGGCGAGACCCAGGCATTCGCTGAGGATCTTGATGTTTTCAGTGGCCGATTTGCGGATGTCCACCTTTCCCTTGGCAGCCGGAGGAGCAGCCAACTTCTTCATATAGAAGTCGGGAGCGTTGAACAGACCACCACGGTCGGAAGCTGCAAGAACAGCCATGGAACCGCGCTGGTTGAAAGCACAAAGGTTTGTGCCTTCGCAAGGGTCAACGGCGAAATCCACACCAGGGCCAGTGCCGGTACCGACCTCCTCTCCGATGTAAAGCATCGGGGCTTCATCACGTTCCCCCTCACCAATCACGATGCGGCCCTGCATCTGGATTTGATTCATGCGCTTACGCATGGCATCGACGGCCAATGCATCCGCTTCATCCTTCAGACCTTTGCCGGAGAGCGAGGCGGAAGCGATGGCGGCCTGCTCGACGATCTCGAGAATTTCCTGAATGAGGGTCTGATCCACGGGACTCCGGATGGGGTGGTACGGGTTGGCGAGATCTTCTGGACGGGCAGTTGGCCGTCGCCGCAGTGGATCTCGACGTCTGAGCGTGGCTCACTGTATCAGTGGTTGCAGGAGTCCCTAAAATCACCCGGCACTTCGCGCTCCTCATCCATGAGCACCAAGCCCCTGGTGATCTCGCCGTCGATCCTGTCGGCCGACTTCGCACGACTCGGTGAAGAAGTGAAAGCCGTGGACGAAGCCGGTGCGGATTGGATCCATGTGGATGTGATGGACGGTCGCTTTGTGCCGAACATCACCATTGGCCCGCTGATTGTTGAAGCGCTACGTCCGGTGACCCAAAAGCCCCTGGACGTTCACCTGATGATCGTTGAGCCTGAGAAGTACGTCCCCGACTTTGCCAAGGCCGGCGCAGACATCATTTCCGTACAGGTTGAGGCCTGCCCGCACCTGCACCGCAACCTCGCTCAGATCAAGGACCTGGGCAAAAAAGCAGGTGCAGTCTTGAATCCCTCAACTCCGATCGACACCCTCGAGTACTGCCTCGAGCTTTGCGATCTGGTGCTAATCATGAGCGTCAACCCCGGTTTCGGCGGCCAAAGCTTCATCGAGAGTCAGGTCCAGAAAATCCGCGACCTGCGCCGCATGTGCGACGAAAAGGGTCTCGATCCCTGGATTGAAGTGGATGGAGGCATCAAAGGTGGCAATGCCTGGAAAGTGATCGAAGCAGGCGCTAACGCAATTGTGTCCGGCTCCGGTGTGTTCAACCAACCCGATTATGCCGAAGCCATCACAGGCATCCGCAACAGCAGCAGCAAGGAGGCCGTTCTGGCTTGATCACAAGGCCATGACTAAATCAAAAAGCTCGGCAACAATGCTGGGCTTTTTTTTTAAGCAACAACCACGCCAGAGTCGATCAGTCCAGCTGATCAAGTTCAAGCGAGTACAGAGCCTTTGGGCAATTTCATCATCTCCAAAGATTTGATGGGCACACTGAGGCCAATTTGCCTTCAATAATAAGCCAATGCAAGATGAAATCAAACTCGTTGCAGCATTCCTGGCCCTTAATGCTGGTGTGATTGCAATAGCCATTGCTGGTTATACAAAAGGAGGCATGAACATTGGCGCCGTGCTCCAACATTTAAGTCAATAATTTTGTCGATAAGTTTTGACAGGTTCATTCATTTTTCTTCTTTAGCTCTTCCTCTTCGTTTGAGTTGAAACACTGATGATAAAAGCATCTCCTCTATCAAATGCTGAGGCATCTCAGCAGTGGGCGTCTAATACGTGAAAACAGTTCAGCTTGGCAGGATTTAGAAGCTGCCTGCCTGGCCTGACAATCCACAGAGCCAGACGTTTCGTTCTTCCCCAAAGAACGCCAATAAGATTCAGCTCACCCCTTTACGGGATTGGCCTTCCTTATTGCCCTTTGGCCTGATCCATCAGATGAAAGGCCGAACAAACCATGGACGGACATCGCCCAAATCAGTGACGATGATCACAAAACAATATCGGTTATTGTGACAGGATTAATTATCGTCGGTTTGATTGACACGACGCGAGATTCACTGATAACAAGGAGAACACCATGAGCAGACGAGGAATCCATCCCCTTCTCAGAGGCCTTGACCGACCTCAGCGGTTAGCACCCTCTAAACAACCAGTCCTGCTTTCTGGCTTGGAATCTGCGCAACGGAAACGTTATCTTCGCTCTGAAGCAGAGGAGTTCGAAGTATCCCAACAAACTCTCAGGCACAGCTCATCTCACTGAGGCTAAGTGCCCTACAACAGGATGCGATGGGACACAGACCCAGGAGACCTCTCTTCCCACCTTGGGTTTTAAGCCCCAGTGCACTCTCCAGCTCTGTGGGTGCGAACGATAATCGTTACTTGCTTGAACGGCTAGTGGTGGTTGATCACAAGAACAACGCACTCATTGGTATCTTCTAAGTTGCATACGCAGGATCCTAAATTGTCACTTTTTAGTTACCTTATTGCTTGAGCAAGCTGCTCCGGCCAACAAGAACAGCAGGACAACTGGGATAAGTTAATTCGGGAGTCGTCTCATCATTTTGTTGAGGTTGATCCCCCGACTTCACAAGTTCGTAGACAGATGTCATTGGCGTGGGGGGAGAGTCCATGTAGTCCTCACCCCCCCTTCAGTTTTGGGGAGAGTCCGCTAGGCCTCGATCCCCTTGTAGCGGCCGCTAATCGCTGCCAGACCCACATTTCCACCATGGAGAACATCCACAGCCAAGGCCGAGTAGCTAAAGGTTTTCTTCCAACTGACAGCATTCATTCTTCACAGACTGCACCCACCCAAAACATCCCTGGAATGGAGGTTCTTGACCGAAGCATCAATCCATTGGATTGGGGGAATAATTCACGATGAAACCACCTCTTTGCTATCAAAGAACAAGAAAGGAAAAAATTCTGGACCAACATATATCCTTTTACAGATTAAGTCGAAGTCGATAAGATCTAATATTACCATGAGTACATAATGACTTCTTTAAAGCAAACTCTTTCTTAATGAATAAACTTCTATCCGTCTTCATGACCTTGCATGGTTGACGACTATCTCGCATGAGCCAGCGTTAGCGAAAAGACATATTCCAAAGCAAAGACTTGCATCAGAATCAATACGTTGAGACATATCATCCCGGCACTCAGTAGAAGCCTGGCTAACTCAGCAGTTGTGAGGAGAAAGTCAAATGCCCCTGCCCCAAGAACTTGTATTTCCATGGGCGCGGAACTGATAAGCATTTGGAGGGGCATCGTGCCCATAACCATGAAGTCCATTCAACAACAAGTTCAGGCGGTCGAAGGGTGGTTGTAATTCCTGCGGCAAATGACAAAGATTCTTGTTTTGAAGGAACCCTCTCTGGCAGTGTCCTGGGTGGAGCCTTAGGCGGTGTGCTGGCAAAAAAAGACAATGGATATGGTCATTCATGCTGGGGCCGTAGGCGGCGCACTCGTAGGATGCCAAGCAGATGGTGGATAAGCTACTCATCTGGCATCGACGTAAATCTGAAGCGAAATCAGGGACGATTCATGATCTCTTGAAATCAGAAAAACCAGCCATAACTGTGCAAACCAATGCCCAACAGATTGACGCCGATGTAGCAAACAGCGATCACCACCAGACCAACCACGGCAATAAGGGCAGGACGACGCCCCTGCCAACCGCGACTGAGGCGGCTGTGCAGATACGCGGCGTACACCAACCAGCAGATCAAGGCCCAGGTTTCTTTGGGATCCCAGCTCCAGTAGCTGCCCCAGGCTTCATTCGCCCAAACAGCACCACTCACAATGCCAACAGTAAGCATCAAGAAGCCAACCGTGATCGTGCGGTAGCTGAGGCTATCTAGTTGTTCATTGTTGCTCAGCTGAACCGATTGCAGCTGAATAGAACCACCATTGGCGACCGAAGCCGCCTTACGAAAACCACCACTGCCAATGGAACTGCTGCGCAGTTCCAGAGACTGGTCGCGATCCGTGACCAACACCGCCAGAGAGAGAAGGGATCCCACCAGAAGAGCCGCATAACTCACCATGATCACGCTCACATGCATGACCAACCAGCTTGAGCGCAGGGCAGGCACAAGGGGAGCCGCTGACTGCAACTGATCCGGCAGGGCAAAGCTGGCGAAGGCGATGCATCCAAGACCCATGGGAGTGGCCGCAGCCGCCACGATGGGGGAAGGCCAGGCCCGTTCCACCAGCAACTGGGTGAGGGTGCAGGCCCAAGCCAGAAAGCAGAGAGATTCGTAGAGGTTGCTGATCGGAAAGTGGCCGGATTGCCACCAGCGCAGAATCAGCTGGGCAGTGAACAGCAGGTTGGCGACAGCCACCAGTAGGCGAACCAAACCAGCTCGGGATTGGCTCGAGACCGCCCAGAAGGCCAGGGGCATGGCCAACAACAACAACACAAAGCCAGCAAACCCAAGGCTGGTGACCAACTCAAAAGGCGTGTTCAGCACACCAGTTACCGAAGACACGGCGATTCTGCCTCGTCCAATCAGCGACTGGCCTGTTTCAGCAACAGACCACCCGCCCCTAGAAACAACATCACAGGCAGCCATGCCGCAAGGATTGGCGGAAGGGTTCCCTTAACTCCCAGGGAACTGAAGCTGAAGCCGACCACGTAATAAACCGCGATGATCCCAAGGGTCAGCACAAACGAGAAGCTTCGGCTGCTTCGATAACTGGGCTGTGCTCCAAGGGTGGCTCCAAACAGGCCGAACACCAGACAGGCCATCGGAACCGTGAACTTCTCCTGGATCCGCACACGGATCTTTCGAGCCTCTTTGATGCTGCCAGCCTCTTCATACAGCTTCTTGGCCTGTATGGCTTCAGCGACGGTCATGTTGACGGCGTCCTTCTCAATCCCTGCCAGGCGCACAGGACCGGAGCCGAGGGGATAGACATAACGATCGAAATCGGCCTTGGTGGAGCTGCCGTTGGCGGCCAAAGTCAGAATCTGGCCATCCAGAAAATCCCAACTGGCTTGAGCTTCATTCCAAATGGCCCGATCAGCACGCAACATCTGGGTGAAACCGGATCGGGTGAAATCGAGAACCGTGACGTCCACCATTTCACCGTCCTGGAACTTCCTCGAGTAAAAAAGTTGATTGAGACCTTTACCGTACTTTTCACCCTCCGAATCGAAGCGGGTCCCGAAGCGGGGATAAATGATGTCGCGACCTGTCTCACTGGCAAGGGAACGCCCCAATGACCGCTTAAGGGTCACCTCTGCATAGCGTTGGCTGCGGGGCACCACCACATCGTTAAGAACGAAGGTGAACAGGGTCATCACCATGGAGAGGACGAGGGCCGCGCTGATCATCCGCACGGTGGTGATGCCGAGGCTTCGCAGCGCGGTGAGTTCACTGTTCGCCGAAAGTCGAGTGAACACAAACAGCGATGCCATCAGCGTTCCGATCGGCACAGAGAAGGCCAACCAACGTGGAATGCTGAACAACAAAACCTGAACCGCGATGGTGATCGGCAGGTTTTTGTCGACCATCTGCCGCACCAGTTCAAACATCACGCCGCCCGTAAGCAGCAACAAAGTGAAGAGGGCAATAAAGAACAGCAGCGGGCCCAGAAGCTCCTTGAGCAACCAACGATCCAGAAGATCCAGCCGCATCCAGGCGGCCCGTTTAAGACGATCCACAATCACAATTGGAAGCCTTCCCCGAGGTAATAACGACGCACCTGTGGATCAGCCGCGACCTCCTCAGAGCGACCTGCAGCCAACACAGCACCGTCGTTGAGGATGTAAGCGCGATCGGTTGTGGCCAGTGTTTCGCGCACGTTGTGGTCGGTGATCAGGATTCCCATGCCCCGGGAACGCAATCCCTCGATCAGCTGCTGAAGATCTGCCACTGCAAGGGGATCGACGCCGGCGAAGGGTTCATCCAAAAGCAGGTAGGTCGGTCCATTGGCACCCGACGCCAGCGCCCGGGCCACCTCACAACGGCGACGTTCACCCCCAGATAGTTGAAAGCCAAGGCGATTGATGAACGCAGTGAGGTGAAAGTCCTCTATCAACTGCTGCCGCCGGTCCCGCCGTTGTTCAGCGCTGAGATCAGTTTGTTCAAGGGCAATATCCAAGTTTTCACGCACCGTGAGATTGCGAAAGACACTGGCTTCTTGGGGCAAATAACCCACCCCAAGGCGTGCCCGTTTCGGCATGGGCAGGTCGGTGACTCGCTGGCCGTTAACGCTCACCTCGCCCTGATCAGGGGAAAGCAGACCGATCACGAGATTGAAGGTGGTGGTTTTTCCTGCTCCGTTGGGACCCAGCAGGCCGACCACTTCGCCTGGGGAAAGCTTTAGATCCAAGCCCTTCAACAACTGGCGGCCCCCAACAGTGATGGAGACATTCGACAGTTCCAGGGTCATGGAGCCACCTGGTTGGTCGCGGGTGCAGGATCAAGCACGGGTGGGGTGGGCTGGAGCGACCACTGACTGAACACCTGCTGGCCCGGAACGGGACTGGCGATCGCCCGACCCTCTTTCAGCAAATAGGTGAATCGATCAGCTCGGAGAAGATTGCCATCGGCCTGAATCACATCCACATCACCACTCAGCACAATCCGGTCTTCTTCCGTGAAGTACTGGGCCTGACGGCTGGTAGCCACCAAACCGCGGCCAGCATGCACCAAGCGAACATTGCCGCTGGCGGTGATCACACCCGTGCCGTTATCGGCCGATTGCAGATCTGATTCGATGGTGATGACGCCGGAGTCGGCAAATTGCTGGGCCTGAGCCGGAAACAGAGGGCAAAGGGCGGCCAAAAGGGGCAGAAATAAAAGAAGCCCCCCCGAACGAAGCATTGCTTTAACTGCCACGCAATCAGCCCAAGTTCGTCGAGATTACCGGCGCTTCAGCGCTTGTACTGCAGAACAGGGACAGTGCATGACTCGGGATCCCCATCCTGCTGAAGCGCCTCAAGGCGCTGTTGCGCAGCACGGCATAGAGACTCAAGGTCGAGGCCAAGATCCTGCGTTCCCGGACGTTTGAGACGTCCAAGAGCTTCGCCGAAGAGGATTGTGGCACCCCGCCGGTTGCCACGTTGCAAGTGCAACTGAGCCACTGCGACTTGCAGGATCCCCTGCAGGCTGCGCCGTTCAGGGTCAGCCGTTTCATGCCAAAGCTCTTCAAACAAATCGTGGGCGGCATACCACTCACCTGCATTGAAGAGCTCCAGACCCTCTTGAAAACGGGGATCCGCCTGCGGCATCAGCGCTTGGACTTTGCCGGCTTCTTACCAGGCAGTTTGCGCAGACGAATCGACTCGGGGGTGACTTCGAGCATCTCATCGGGTCCGATATATTCAAGTGCTCGCTCAAGCGTCATCTGAACCGGTGATTGCAGCGTGTCAAGTTCCTCAGCACCGGCGGAACGCATGTTGGTGAGCTGCTTGGTCTTGCAGACGTTGATTTCCAGATCCTGGGGACGGTTGTATTCCCCGATGATCATTCCCTTGTAAACCTTGGTGCCCGGGCTGATAAAGAACTGGCCCCGATCCTCGGCGTTCTTCAAGGCATAGAAGGTGGCCGTGCCCTCTTCGAAAGCGATCAGAACACCGTTCCGGCGGGTGTCGAATTCACCCATCATGGGACGGTATTCATAAAAGGAATGGCTCATGATTCCTTCGCCGCGGGTAGCCCGGATGAATTCACCCCGGAAGCCGATCAGACCGCGGGAGGGAACGATAAATTCGAGCTGGGTGCGGCCATCAGCGCTGGTTTCCATGTTCTGCATCTCGCCCTTGCGGGTGCCCAGTTTTTCGATGCAGCTGCCTACCGCTGATTCTGGTACGTCCATCACCAAGGTTTCCACCGGCTCACAGGGGGTCCCATCAATGGTGCGGTAGATCACCTGCGGCTGAGAGACCTGAAACTCATAGCCCTCACGGCGCATGGTCTCGATCAGGATGCCGAGGTGGAGCTCACCACGACCACTCACAGCAAACCGATCTGGTGAATCGGTGTCTTCGACCCGCAGGGCCACGTTGGTGAGCAACTCACGCTGCAGGCGGTCGCGCACCTGACGGCTGGTGACGAACTTGCCTTCCTTGCCTGCAAAAGGTGAATCGTTGACGACAAAGGTCATCTGCAAGGTGGGCTCATCCACCTTGATCAGCGGCAAAGCGGTGGGCTCATCTGGGCAGGCGATGGTTTCGCCGATGTTGACGTCGTCAAAGCCGGCAACGGCCACCAGATCTCCGGCGGAAGCCTCTTCGATTTCAACTCGTTGCAAACCCTCGAAGCCAAGAAGTTTGCTAATGCGGCCCTTCTTTACGGAACCATCGTCTTTGATAAGAGCAGCACTCTGACCCTGATTGATTTTTCCATTATGAACACGGCCAATGATTATCCGGCCGAGGAAGTCGGAATAATCAAGGGTGGTGATTTGCAGCTGGAGGGGCTTCATCGGATCACCGACCGGGGGCGGAACGTGGCGAAGAATGGCGTCGAACAGCGGACGCATGTTGTCGCTGTCGGTCTTCATATCGGGCTTGGCGAAGCCCCCAAGACCACTGCCGAACAGATAGGGGAAATCGCACTGATCGTCGTCAGCACCGAGTTCGATGAACAGATCGAGCACCTTGTCGACAGCAGTCTCGGGATCCACCCGGGCACGGTCGATCTTGTTGACGAACACGATCGGACGCAGGCCCTGCTCCAGGGCCTTCTTCAGCACAAAGCGGGTCTGGGGCATCGGCCCCTCATTCGCATCCACGATCAGCAGACAGCCGTCGACCATGCCCAGCACCCGCTCCACTTCGCCGCCAAAGTCGGCGTGACCGGGAGTGTCAACAATGTTGATCCGAGTGTCGTTGTAGGTGACCGCCGTATTCTTCGAAAGAATCGTGATGCCCCGCTCACGCTCTAGGTCATTGGAGTCCAGCACGCAGGTGGGAACGGCCTCGTTGTCGCGAAAAATTCCTGACTGCGCCAACAGCGAATCGACCAGAGTCGTCTTGCCGTGGTCAACGTGGGCGATGATCGCGATATTGCGGATCGCCTTGTTGTTGGCGCTCATGCGGGCTGACCGTAAGAATTTGTGAAGAACGCCAATGGCGCAGTGCGACAGATTATCTCAACGTGAGAATCGACTGGTGCGCTCAGGACCCTTGCTCCGCAGGCTCCCACGTGGCATGTGTGGGCGTAGAGGTGTAATTTCAGCCCAGACCCCGGTTCCGCAGGCCCTTTCCGTCCTCTATCAGACCAACGCATCAGAAGATTTAGTCAGATCCATTGGGAAAGTCGACAAGCCGGATCCAAAAGTCAGGTTTGCTTTCAGCTAGCAGAGGGTCTCCTCAGTCGAGCAAGTCCAAGGGATGGGCCTGAAGAGACAGGAACATTTTTTAGAACCCTTCTGCGAAAAGCATGGTCTTCTCCCTAATAAAGACCGCCTGATCGACAAAGGACTCTCCGCTTATCACGGCCTCCATTACAAGAAAGGAACCCTGGGCGCTTTTCTTCAGGCCCTTCGCGATGGCGTAATTCCTTCAGGGTCAGTCCTGGTAGTGGAGGAATGGGATCGATTTTCCAGGCGCGCGGCCAGCCTCAGCACAAGGATGCTCCACGAAATGTGGGACCTGGACCTTGCCCTTGGAGTGATCAGCGTGGACCAAATCATCACGGAGCAGTCCTACAACGCAGATCTTGAGCAGTCGGTGACTCTGAAGGTCCTTCAAATCAAGGCCAATGAAGACAGCGCCTTGAAATCGAGGCGGAGCAAGGATGTCTGGCGAGAACGCTGGGAGCGTTACCGGAAGAAGGGCGAGAAATTCCTCTCCATGTCCGACGCACCCAAGTGGCTTGTCATAGAAAACGGCTATTTCAAGCGAGGCCCTTACGCGGACACCATCGAGCTGATTTTTGATCTAACGGTGGACCAAGGGCTGTCAGGCGTTGGTGCCGCCAAGGAATTGAACGACCGGGGGCTCAAAACAGCGAGCGGAGCGAGCTGGACCAACGCCAACGTGTCGAAAGTGATCAGGGGGGACCAGGTCTTCGGCCGGAAGGAATGGCCAGACGGCCATGTCAGCGAGGGTTATTACCCAGTGATCGTTGACCCCAAGAGAGTTGAGCTGGCCAGGAAGCAGGCTGAACGGCGCAAATCCAATCCAGCGCTGGGACGCACGACAACGTCAAAAGGAGGCCAACCAGGCCCTTGCAACAACATCCTCAAGGGCATCACCTTCTGCCAGTGCGGTGATGCCATGACAGACACAACCAGCCACGGCAGGAAATCCCTCGATCTGGTCTGCTCGGCTCAGAACAGCGGCAAGCCCTGCATCGTCCCAACAAGACAGTGCTGGAAGGTGGACGAAGAGCTTCTCCTCGAAGCATTCATGCACCGCAGATGGGAGAGATTTTTTAAAAACCCAGCCACAGGTCCGAACATCAGAGAGCTTGAGGACCGACTTCTAGAGGAGGAACGCATCGCTTGGGGAATACAGGACAACAGCCAAAAACTTCCAGGCGAATCTCGAAGCAGCGATAGGAGAAAAAGATGCATATATAGATATGGTCAAGATGCTCAGCGCAATTGTCAGCAAGGGCGATAAGCAGGCCAAAGAGGCTGAGCAGCAGGCCAAACAGACCAGGGCTGAGATCGATGCGTTGCAGTCACAGCCCAGTGACGAACATATGCAGAAACAAATGCGAGAAAAGGCTGAGGCATTCCTGGCCTTGCCCAACCGCAGTTATCGTGAGGTGCGAAACGCATTTAACGACTGGGTCAAAACGACCGGTGCCCGCGTCATCTTTATGAGCACTGAGCCATTACGGTTGAGTTGGACCTGCTCCGATCTGCCTACTGATTTTGGTGGCGTGAATTAAGACCTGAAATGACTGATGTGCAGCTTCAGAACCGTGTTGAGGAGTGTTATCTCTACAGACAAGGGGACTAGTTAGTCATCGATGAAAGAGTCTCTGATCTGGTCAAGCTTGGTGGCACAGCAGACGACATCAAAAAGCTGAGGGAAAGGGTTGAAGCAGCTATCCCAGTGCCAAAACGACTCAAATCTCCGGTCTGGCAGCGGTAATCAGCGCACAGACGGGGGAGCATCGTCAAAGCGCAAATAGCCAGAGCCAAAGCAGCAGCAAGCCAGTCAAAACGACCTAAGTCGCTGAGTCAGCAACAGATGCAGCAACAGCAGTAGTCAGCAATTTGTGCCAGATCACACTTCAATCGATAGCGAACCAAGGCCAGCGTTAAGTCAGTTCTCTGCACGGACCAAATGGATCTCAAAAGCAAGAGCTGCCAAGACCTAAACAACGAATTGGCTATCTACCAAGCATTCCGCAACAATCATGGAGTCGCTGCGGTCCTACGACAGATGGCGAATGAACACTGCCCTATTCAGAAGGTAGTTATTCGCTGATCAGCGAACAGGAAGGGGGGCATCGTCTCCAGCCCGTCTTCTGCATCGTCTCCCATGCCTCAATCTCGTTGTGTCTCAACAACCGCCTGCAGGTTGGAACCTGGGCCTAGTTATTTGGTCCAGAAAATCTATATTTACGTTGCTCACCGTGCTGGATCAGCGATAGCGCTTCCAATAGCTCTCCATCAGCTCCAGCAGACGGTCGGCGTTGATGCCAAAGCTACTCGGTAGAAAGTGTGGTGCGTTATTAGCCAACCCCGAAGGTCACAAACTTTTCATTGCCGTATCTGGTTCTCACCGCGATGATCCATAAGCCGTTGATGTCATACCAGCGGTGGTGAATGTTCCGAAACAGGATCCGCATCCGCAGGCCATCGGGTCCCAATTTGATCCAGGTGCTGTTAGGCCAAAGCGACATCAGAGACGTCACAACCAATCCGCAACCCACAAGGGTGCCGAGAACCTGCATCCAACCTTCTGTGTCGTTGCCAAGGAACGTCAGTGCCAACATCCCGCAACCGCCAAGCATGACAAGTGACCATGTGATCAGATTTGGTTTCAACGTCATCGACTCAGGAAGTTCGTCAGGCGGTGTCATCAAGTTCAAGGGGGGCTGTATGTGTGTGATGGATTGGCGAGCCAGTCCTTTCATGGCAACTTTTGAAAGCTGCGGTCCTTGTTGGGCATACCTGAAGTACTAGCCAGACTGAGTGGCATACCGAGCCTTATGCGATGCAACGGCTAATGCTGCTCATTTCTGCTTTGCTGGTTTCGTCACCCCCAGCCTCTTCCAAAGACATTTTTTACTTGAAGTGCAAGGTCACGGCAGACATGATGACCACTGACTTGACTACATCTAAAGTTATTGAAGACAGGACTATTGATCATATCTCAATCTTGAAAATAGACTTCAAAACAAGTACAGCTCATGATATGTATTCTCCTGAAGCGCACGACATTCTCATACAAGCGAACAGGGCTTTGATTGCCCAAAGAATTAATGACGATGAAGTGAAATTCTATGATGACGGCAATCTTCGTTTAAGTTCACCATATTCTCTATCAGGAGACGGAAAAGCAATATACAAATCCAAAAATGAAAAAGTAAACTACAGCTATCAAGGGCCATGCGTTGAGGTAGACGCGTCAGAATTTAATAAGGTTCATGAGGCTTTGAACAAGTAAAGCTTCTTTGTATTGTTTTTGCTTTGCGCCCATCCAATTAGCTCAGTACAAGCAAAGTATTTCATCAGCTGGCATTATCT
>QCSL01000002.1 GCA_003209165.1 Synechococcus sp. AG-670-B23
AGCCCGGGAAATGGCGCGAACTGCACCAGCAAACGCTTCAGCACAAAGGCGTTCAAGCCCAGCAGAGGGAGCAGAAGACCGAGTCGCAACCAGGCCGGCCAGAGCATCATGGAGGCGACGACGCGGATCGATTAGTGCTGCTCAAGGGGGGCCGGCCTGGAGGCGGAGCTGACGTAATTGCACCAAAAACTGAGCCATGCGCAAATACCTAGTAACTTGAAACCCGCTTCAAAATCTGAACCGTCTCGTAAAAGTTCGGCCAAAGGCCCTGAAGGGCATCGGTCAGAACCGAAAGGCTCAGCAATACAACAGAGACCAAAAAAGTGTCACCACCGAAGCACCGCAGTGGGCCACGGAAGCGGAACAAAAGCAACCGGTAAAGAAAGCATAGGTGATTTAGAGGAACGCCTCACCGAGGTATCGGTCATGCACCAGGAACATGTCGTCGAGGCAAAGCCAAAGCGAGAAACCACCACCACAGAGCGCGAACTGGGGGTTCAGAATTGAACTATGGAACTGCCGGGTGGACGCCGCAAACAAAGCAATGGCAGCCGCGGCCATCCAGAGCATATAGCCCACGTTGGAAAGGAAACCTTCCCCGAAAGTGGCCTTGCAGGCCTGGGCCAAATACATCAGTACCAACTTAGCACTGATGCCCTCTGAGGCGCTCCAGACCAGGGCGACCGCATAGACGATGGCAGACGAAACCAGCGCCCAAAGCAACGTGGAACGCAGGGTGGAACGAACGGTAACACTCCTCAACTCATCTGAGAGAGGTAATCCGTGCTGCCCAGATCAACCAGTCGCGCGTCCTTGACCACCACAGCATCGTGGAGGCTGACGCGGTAGTCCTCAAGTTTCTGGGCCAAGCCATCATCCGCCACCGAAAGGATCTGAGCCGCCAGCAAGCCGGCATTGAGGCCCCCACCGATGGCGACGGTGGCCACAGGAATCCCCCCCGGCATCTGCACGATCGAGTGAAGGGAATCGACCCCGGATAGCGCCAGACTTTTTACCGGCACGCCGATCACAGGCAGCGTGGTGAGGGCAGCCACCATGCCGGGCAGATGGGCCGCCCCGCCGGCGCCAGCGACGATTACCCCAAACCCCCGATCCCGGGCCGCTTGAGCGAAGTTCACCATCTCCAAGGGGGTGCGGTGGGCCGAAAGCACCCGTACCTCCACCTCCACCCCCAACTCTCGCAGGATGGCGGCGGCGGGTTCCATGGTGGGCAAGTCAGAGTCACTTCCCATCACAACGGCAACTCGGGGGAGCACTGGCGGCACAACGCAGAAAGGCAAGACTGCCATCGTCTCCCCCAATGGCTTCCGCGGCCAGTATTGCGTTGATGCACCGGATCACCAACGTTCGTTTGCCTGGACCCCTGCCTAGGGACGGAGACCAGCGTTATGCCATTGGCCTGGACGACCAGGGGCTGATCTGCCGCATCGAAGCGATGCAGGCCGATGCGCAACAGGCGGTTGAGGACTGGAACGGCGACTGGCTCAGTCCACGGGGTGTTGACCTGCAAATCAACGGCGGGTTGGGGCTGGCCTTCCCGGAACTGAGCGCGGCGGATCTGCCCAGGTTGGAGGAGCTCCTCGATCTTTTGTGGCGCGATGGGGTCGAAGCGATCGCGCCGACCCTGGTGACCTGCGGCATCGCGCCGCTGCGCAAGGCCCTAGCAGTACTGCGGCAGGCGCGGCGGCAGCATCGTCCGGACCGGTGCCGCCTGCTGGGTGCCCATCTCGAGGGACCCTTTCTGGCGGAGGCCCGCCGCGGTGCTCATCCCCGTGAACACTTGGCCAACCCCAACCTGAAAGCTCTGGACAAACGGATCGGTGGGTTCGAGACCGAGGTTGCCCTGGTCACCCTGGCACCCGAACTGGAGGGGGCCTCTGCCGTCATCGGGCGGCTGCGGGAACTGGGCATCAACGTGGCCCTCGGCCACAGCGCCGCCAATGCCGAACAGGCCAGCTCCTGTTTCGATCAGGGGGTGGCAATGCTTACCCACGCCTTTAACGCCATGCCGGGCTTACACCACCGGGCGCCAGGACCACTGGGAGAGGCCTGCCGGCGCGGGGGGATCGCCCTGGGGCTGATCGCCGATGGTGTGCACGTGCACCCAACGATGGCGGTGCTGTTGCAACGGCTGGCGCCGGAGCAGACGGTGCTAGTGAGCGATGCACTGGCCCCCTACGGCCTGGCCGACGGGGAGCACCGCTGGGATGAGCGGGTGCTGCTGGTGGAGGACGGTACCTGTCGCCTTGAGAACGGTTCCCTGGCGGGAGTGACCCTGCCGCAATTGGAGGGGGTGAAACGGCTGGCCCGCTGGAGTGAGGCGCCCAGTGCTGCAATCTGGAGCGCCACAGTGGCGCCGAGGCGAGTGATTAACAGTGCAACAGGATGCTCTAACGCCCTGATAGGACGGCCGCTGACGCAGCTGCTGCGCTGGCGGCAGAAGGACGGTGACCTGCACTGGGCCTGCGCTGCTTAGGATCCCGCCGACGCAAAACCTTCCGCCATGGCCCCCGATCAGCTGCTGGAGCAGAAACAGGCCGAGAAGAAGGAGGTGAAGGGCTACTTCGAAACCACGGGTTTCGACCGATGGAACCGCATTTACAGCGACAGCGATGACGTGAACAAGGTGCAGCGCAACATCCGCATCGGTCACCAGAAAACCGTGGACGAAGTGCTGGCCTGGATCAAGGAAAGCGGTGAACTCAGCCAGGCGGGCTTCTGCGACGCCGGCTGCGGCGTTGGCAGCCTGAGCCTGCCGCTGGCGTCCATGGGTGCAGGATCCATCAGCGCCAGCGACATCTCCGAGGCCATGGCGAAGGAAGCGGAGCGACGGGCCCGCGAAGCCGGCCTCGATATGGCCAAGCTCAACTTCCTCGCCAGCGATCTGGAAAGCCTGAGCGGCTCCTTTCACACGGTGTGCTGCCTGGATGTGTTCATCCACTACCCCCAGCAACCGGCCGAGGAGATGGTGAAACACCTCTGCAGCCTCACCGAAGAGCGCCTGATCGTGAGCTTTGCGCCCTACACCCCGCTGCTGGCGCTTTTGAAGGGCATCGGCCAGCTGTTCCCCGGACCCAGCAAAACCACCCGGGCTTACACCCTCAAAGAAGAGGGCATCGTCAAAGCCGCAGAGACCTGCGGCTTCAAGCTAGTGCGCCGCAGCCTGAACAAAGCACCCTTCTACTTCTCACGCTTGATCGAGTTCCGTAAGGCCTGAATACACGATAATTGGTCCGTCTTAAGGAAACACTCGTGCGAAAAAGCAAGGCGACCTTGATTGACAGCAGAACAATCATCAGCAAAATCAAGAATTAGAATATTTATTCAGACATGAGATGGTTAATGGCGCACTCTTGGGTGCTTGCCATCGCCCTGATTACCGTCCCCAAGTCTCTAAGCGAAACGCTGTCAAACACGATTGTCCTTGGGCAGTCCGCATCGTTTAGTTGCGAGACATGTGATCACCGCCGTGAATTTCGTAAAGGCGCCAAACTCGCCTTTACAGAGGCCAACAACCAAGGCGGCATTCATGGGAAAAATATCCGGCTCATCTCGAAAGAAGACAACTACAACCCCAGCACAAGCGTTCAAAACACATACAGCTTTTTATCAAATAAAAATATTTTCTGCCTTTTTGGATACGGCGGGACAACAAGCCTCAAAAACGTACTTCCGATAGCCGAACAACAACAAATACCACTCTTCGCGCCCCTCACAGGATCAAACAGTGCCTACACAAACAAGAAGAAAACCATCTTCACAATAAAAGCCAGCTACAAGCAACAAAGCCAACAAATCATCGACTACCTTATTCGTTACAAGAAATCGGCGATTGCGATTATCAACGAAGCGAATGCCTTTGGGCTCAGCGCAAGGTAAGAAGCCATCCAACTGCTTTCACACCGCGGAATCAAGCCGGTTCATCTTGCGAGAATTCAGCGGGGAGCCACCTTCACAGAACCCATCATTAAGAGCATGATCATGAGCGAACCCGATGCAATTCTTGTATTTGCATCGCGACGCTCAAGCCCACAAATCATTCAAACCATCCGCAACCACAACGAGGAAGCTCAAATCTTTCTACACAGCAATGCGATGGCAGAGAAATTACCAAGACACCTCAGACATGGAATCGGAGTAGCGCAGACGGTGCCGTTCCCCTGGGATTCCTCCAAGAAGATTGTGCGCGACTACCAGAGACTGATGCGCAGACATGCGCACGACTATGGGTTTTCAAGCCTGGAAGGGTATATCGCAGCACGCACATTCCTAAAAGCCTTAGAGAAGACAGGCCCCAAACCGAGTCGCAAGAAATTCATGCAGACATTGGAAACCATGGGCGCGATCGACCTGGATGGATACACAATTCACTTCACACCAACTAACCATAACGGGAGCAGCTTCACAGAACTCACATTCTTGGTTGGCGATTACGGCGCATTCATTAATTAAGCCATGCCAGCACAAGTCCTAGGCCTTCCACTGGTTTGGCTCACATTTGCCTGCATCATCTTTGCCGCCCAGGCCCTCGCCCAAACACTAAAAAAGAAGCACAACCCCAAACTTGTACATAACACTTTAACCATGATGGGATCATTGTACATATTTACCACCGCCCTAATCCTCTCCTACTACGTCAATCAAGTCAACCAACTCGTCGCCGCAACAACAAGTGAAATCATCGCAATCAATCACCTGAACGTAACCCTTTCAGCTCTACCAAAAGAGCAACGCATCGAAGGTCGGCGCCTGTTATTTGACTACGCACAAGCCGTTGCGAAAGACGAGTCACAAACATCCATAGAGCGGGAACGCAGCGAAAAGGCTGAAACCGCCGTCAAGGCTTTTCAGTACTTCGCTGGAACCAATGGGATACCAAGCAAAACCCAAGGGATTCGATCTCCAGCCATCACGGAATACAACAAAAACATCAATGAATTCACCCACGACCTGATCCAACAGAGGGAAAGGCGGATCTCGCTTTCCAGGCACTTCAGGCCCAAAGGCCTCTGGCTAGCCATTGCCGCAATGTTTTTCACACTCTGCAAATGCGCTTTCCTAATTCAGAGCAATGGCCAAGGGCAATGGATTCTCATGGCACTCCTTGCGGCAGGCCCACCCGTACCATCCTTGCTTCTTTATATCTACTCCAACCCTCTAGCCTTTGGCCTGGTTGACATCGCAGAAATGTTCAATGCTTTTTTTGCAATTCAGCCGATAATCTTTCTCGATAAACAAGAGACTCTCAAATCATCACCAAATCTTTTTCGAAGGTCCTCCGGTTGTCAATGCGAGTCCTTTGCTTTCCAAGCTCCAGGCATGCAATCGATAGCCCCCATCCCCGGGGGTAGCTGTTGCTGAAATCTCGCGATTCAGCAGATAGAGCGGATCCCCCAACAAGGGGCTACCCAGCTGCGCCAAGTGAATGCGGATCTGATGCGGCCGGCCTGTGGTGATCGTCACCTGCAAGCGATCGCCGACAGCGGTGCGCTCCAACAGCTCCAGCTGGGAATGGGCTGAGAGCCGTTTGCGGATCGGCTCCTCCTTCAGCTGTTCCGGCCCCCAGATCCACCCCAGCAGCGGATGCGGCCGTTCCACCACATCACTGTTCACCCTCAAACACTGCCCAGGCTCCAACCCTGGCACCCGATGGCTCCAGGCCTGATACACCTTGCGGCAACCCCCGTCCGGCCGGAATTGCTTCGACCAGAGGGCGCGGGTTTGCGGCGTGCGGGCACACACCTGGAGGCCAGAAGTGAAGCGCCCCAGGCGGTGCACCGGCCGGGCACCGATGGGTTCAAGCAAGGCTGTAAGCGTGTGGCGCAGGAAACCACCACCGGGCATCACCGGCAAGCCCGAGGGCTTGTTGATTACAAGCAGGTCTCCGTCGTCGAAGATCGTCTCCCATTGATCGGGAATCGCCTCCTCCAGCCAGGGCGGACGGCGCCAACAGAGCCTTTCTCCGCCATGCAGTGCTCGATCCTCTGTGAGAAGTGCTCCGTTCCAATCCAGCTCACCAGACGCGATCCGCTGCTGCCACACCAACCCATCGGAATGGGGGTAGCGATCCGCCAACCAATCGCTCACCAGCAGGCCGGCATCAGCCAGCGGCACCTTGTCGCGGTAGGTCCAGCCGTCGTTGAGCGCGGCCGGCTTCAAGTCACCAGACGGTGCTCCAAGGCGTAACGCACCAGTTCCGTGCGACTGGAGGTACCCGTCTTGTTGAACAGCCGACTCACGTACTTCTCGACATTACGGATCGAGGTCTCCAGTTGTCTGGCAATTTCCTTGTTCATCAGGCCTTCCGCCACCAGCTGCAGCACGCTCGCCTCCCGCGGCGTGAAGCTGTGCACCGCCGGCTCGGTGGAGGGCAGCGCTTCTGCCTGGGCCAGCAGCGAGCGGATCTCGGTGATCTGCTTGGCCATTTGCCCCATATCTGTATCAGCGAAGCGCGCCGCCTCCTGCAACAGCCGTTGCTGGCGCTGGGCAACGTTGCGCACTCTCGCCACCAGCTCTTCGGGATCGAACGGCTTGGGGATGTAGTCATCCACCCCGGCCAGATAACCCTGGGTTCGATCGGCCGTCATGCCCTTGGCGGTGAGAAAGATCACCGGGGTGCCGCCAAGCCGTTCATCGGCACGCAGCTTCTGCAGCAGGCCATAGCCATCCAGCCGCGGCATCATCACGTCGCTGATCACCACATCCGGCAGCATCTGCTGGGCCTTGCTGAAGCCTTCTTCCCCGTCCACCGCGGTGGTCACATCGAAGCCTTCGTCTTCCAGATAAGCCTGCACCGCAGTGCGCAAACCGGGCTCATCATCCACCAACAATAGGCGTGGCGCGGGCGCCGCTGCCTCTGCGGATTCAGCGGTGGGAGTATGCGCGTCGCTCATGGCCGGAATCGCTCTGGTCGCAATGTATGGAGAGCGAGCTCAACGGGCCAGTGCGGGTAACTGCTCCTGCTGTTCGGGAATCAGGGTGGAAAAGCCCAGATCCAGAGCTTTTTGCCGCAACGTCGCAGGGTCGGTTCCCGCCACCTCCGGCACACAGGCTGCCCACCACACCAGGTGATCTTCCCGGTTGACATCGGTGATGGTACCTCCGGGGTTGAGGGTGCGCACGTAGACCGTCAACGGCGTGCGTTTGACCCGCACAGGCTTTTCGGGCGAGCAGTTGACGCTCTCGACATAGACGTTCAGATCCGATGCCGACTCCTCCCACAGCTGATAACTGCGAGTGTCGGGATTCGACGGTGCTGGCTGGACCCTGTAGATCCCGATCGACAGGGTGCCGATGGGGGCCGGGCGTTCGATCAACACCTTGAGATCGGCTGGCCGCGATTGCCGCATCCGCTCCAGCACCTGCTCACGATCAAAGCCGCTGGCAGGTTGCATGCAAACCAGCCCGCCCAAGCCCAGCAGAGCCATCGGCATTTGCAGACCCATACCCGTGCTGTTCGCAATGCAGCACCATGATCGCAACATCTGCCTGAATCGTCCTGAGCGGGTCCGCTCTCGCATTTGATTTCCAGGCCACCACCCCCTGTGCGGCCGAGGTGGTGGAGGCGATGGCGCCCTTCTGGAGTGCGGACTGGGGCAATCCCTCCAGCAGGCAACATCGGCTCGGCCTCAGCGCTTCTGCAGCGGTGAAGCTGGCGCGGCGCCAGCTGGCTGAAGCGGTGGGAGTGAGCCAGGAGCGGCTGGTGTTCACGAGCGGCGCTACGGAAGCCAACAACCTGGCCCTGCTGGGCCATGCCCGCGCCCTGGGGAGCGGGCATCTGATCAGCGTGGCCACCGAACACCACGCCGTGCTCGATCCGCTCAAGCAACTGCAGCGGGAAGGGTTCAGCGTCACCCTGCTGACCCCAGGGCCCGATGGGCTGATCACGCCCGAGCAGCTGGAGGCCGCCATCACCTCCCGGACTCGTCTGGTGAGTGTAATGGCGGCCAACAACGAAATCGGCGTACTCCAGCCGATGGAGCAGCTGGGAGCTGTCTGCCGCAGCCATGGCATCACCCTGCACAGCGATGGGGCCCAGGCCTTCGGGACACTGCCGCTGAACCCAGACACCCTCGGAGTTGATCTGCTCAGCCTCAGCGCCCACAAGATCTACGGACCCAAGGGAATTGGCGCTCTGGTGCTGAGGGAGGGCATCGCCATCGAACCGCTGCAGTGGGGAGGCGGTCAGGAGGCAGGGCTGCGGGCCGGCACCCTGCCCACACCCTTGATCGTGGGCTTTGCCGCCGCCGCCCATCTCGCTCTGCAGGAACGGGATCAACGCAACGGCCGGCTTCAAAGCCTGCGCGAACAGCTCTGGGAGGGCCTGCAGCAGGGTCTCCCCAACGTGTTGCTCAATGGAGCGCTGCATCCCCGCCTGCCCCACAACCTCAACATCAGCCTTCCCGGGATGAACGGCAGCCGTCTGCACCGGGCCCTGCGCCCGCACCTGGCCTGCAGCAGTGGCTCCGCCTGCAGCAACGGCGCCCCGTCCCACGTGCTGCAGGCGATCGGTCGTTCGCGCGCTGAAGCCGAAGCCTCTCTGCGCCTCAGCCTGGGGCGCGACGCCACAGCCGCCGAGGTGGAACAGGCCATCGCCGTGATCCTCAACGCCGTCGCTGTCTCCAAGGCTGGAGCTCCCTAACGTCCGCACAGCAGCCTGGACGACATGGCCACTACCCCCTCCCCAAGTGGACTCTCTGTGGGGAAAGCCTTGCAAGACGGTTGGCGGTTGTTTCGACGCAGCCCCTGGCCTTTTGTGGGCTTTGTGCTGCTCAGCTTCGGCTGCAGCCTGGCACTGGACTGGTTGCCCTCGCCCGCCGACGGACTAGCCAACGGTTTGATAGATCTCTGGGTCTCGATCGGACTGATGCGCGGGGTCTGGCTCGGTTTGCAGGGGAAACAACCGACCTTTAGCGACCTGATCAAGCTCAATCCAGGGGCAATTTGGCGCCTGTTCAGCCGTCAATTTGTTCTGGGCCTACTGCTAACACTGATCAGCGGGGCAGCCTTCGCCTTGGCGGTGAACGCTGCGCAGGCGAGCCCCTTGGTGGAGGAACTCGTCAGACTGAGCGTGAGACCGGATGGGTCAGACCCCAGCCAACTGCCGGTTTTGCTGGCTGCGCTCCAAGCTTTGGGCTTGCAGCTGCTGCGCAACCCGATCTCCCTTCTGCTTCTTCTGCTTGTAGCTGCCTTGAACCTGTACGTGCAGGTAAACCAGGCCTTTCTGGGCTACCTGGCGGTGCTGAAGGGCCTCGGCCCCATCCAGGCCCTGCAAGTGGGCTTCACCACGGTGCAACAGCATTGGTGGACGGTGTTTGGACTGCTGGTGCTGCAACTGGGCGTTTTGGTGCTGGGCGTTTTGGCCTGCGGCTTTGGCCTGCTGGCGGCCGTTCCCTTGGTGTCTGGCCTCACAGCTTCCGCCTACCGCCAATTGTTCGGGGATGACGATGCCGCCGGGTTCCTCAGCGGCCGCTAAACAGCCGCCAGGCGTTGGGCCACCCGCCATTTGGCACTGCGGCTGCGGGGATTAGCCTCTTGCTCCTGCTCGGTGGCCACCACCGGTTTGCGGGTGATCCTATGCAGGCGCTCGTCCCGCAAAAAGGCCGTTTTTACGCGGCGGTCTTCCAAGGAATGGAAGCTGATGATCCCTAGCAGGCCCTCGGGCTCCAGCCAGTCAGGGGCCTGCTGCAACAGGCGATCCAGCACCCCCAGCTCGTCGTTCACTGCAATCCGCAAGGCCTGGAAAGTGCGGGTGGCGGGATGAATCCGCCCACGCCGCGCCTTGGGGGGGTAACAACCGGCCACGGCATAGGCCAAGGCGGCGGTGCCGTCATAGGCGCCGTTTTCTTTGAGGTCGGTTTTGATCCGCCGGGCAATGCGCCGGGAGAGCCGCTCCTCTCCATAGCCATAGATCAGATCCGCCAGATCTTCCTCCTCCAGGCGATCCATCAGCTCAGCCGCGGTCTCCCCCTCGCCGCCTGCATTCATCCGCATATCCAAAGGACCATCCAGGCGAAAACTGAAGCCCCGCGCCGCAACATCCAGCTGCGGGCTGCTGACCCCCAGATCCGCCAGCACCATCACAGCGGGCTCGGGCGGCAGGTAGTCGGCAAAGTTGGTGGCAAAGATCGAAACCCGCTCACCGAAGGGGGCCAAACGCTCCGCCGCCGCTGCCCGGGCCGTGGCGTCCTGATCCAGACCGATCAAGCGCAGGCCGGGATGCTGTTCCAGCAACAGGGCGCTATGGCCGCCGCCACCGAGGGTGGCATCAATCAACAGGCCCTCCTGACGCGGGATCTGCCGGGCCGCATCCAGAACCGCATCGGCCAGCACGGGAACATGGCTGAAGGGGGGCACAAACCACAGGCGAAGACTCCTTAAGATCTACACATTGATCGAACCACCGCTCCCATGACGCAGCTGGAAACGCGCACGGAGCCCATGGTGGTGAACTTCGGGCCGCACCACCCCTCCATGCACGGGGTGCTGCGGCTCGTAGTCACCCTCGATGGTGAGGACGTGGTCGACTGCGAACCGGTGATCGGTTACCTCCATCGCGGCATGGAGAAGATCGCCGAGAACCGCACGAACGTGATGTTTGTGCCCTACGTGAGCCGCATGGACTACGCGGCGGGGATGTTTTACGAGGCGATCGTGGTGAACGCCCCGGAAAAACTGGCCGACATACCGGTGCCCAAGCGGGCCAGCTATATACGGGTATTGATGCTGGAACTCAACCGCATCGCCAACCACCTCCTTTGGCTAGGGCCCTTCCTGGCAGACGTCGGAGCCCAGACCCCGTTCTTCTACATCTTCCGCGAGCGGGAGATGATTTACGACCTCTGGGAAGCCGCCACCGGCCAGCGGCTGATTAACAACAACTATTTCCGCATCGGCGGCGTTGCCGCTGATCTGCCCTGGGGTTGGCTTGAAAAGTGCCGAGATTTCTGCGACTGGTTCGGCCCCAAGATCGATGAGTACGAAAAGCTGATCACCAACAACCCCATCTTCCGGCGCAGGATTGAGGGTCTGGGAACGATTGAGAAGCAGGACGCCATCAACTGGAGCCTCTCCGGCCCAATGCTGCGAGCCTCCGGTGTGCCCTGGGATCTGCGCAAAGTGGACCACTACGAGTGCTACGACGACTTCGACTGGCAGGTGGCCTGGGAGAAAGAAGGCGATTGCTTTGCCCGCTATCGCGTGCGCATCGAAGAAATGCGCCAGTCGCTCAAGATCCTGCGTCAGGCCTGCGACATGATCCCCGGCGGCCCAACCGAAAACCTCGAGGCCAAGCGCCTCAACGAAGGCAAGGGCAGCGACGCCGCTGGTTTTGACTTCCAGTACGTGGCCAAGAAGGTTGCTCCCACCTTCAAGATCCCCAATGGCGAGCTCTACAGCAGACTGGAGTCGGGCAAAGGCGAGATCGGCGTTTTCATCCAGGGCAACAACGACGTCACCCCCTGGCGCTTCAAGATCCGCGCTGCCGACAGCAACAATTTGCAGATCCTCCCCCACATCCTCAAGGGACACAAGGTGGCCGACATCATGGCCATTCTCGGTTCCATTGACGTAATCATGGGATCGGTAGATCGCTGATCTCTGAACCCCTTTCTTCGTCGTCTGCAAAGCACGGGTTACCTTCTGCCCGCAACCTTGACCGGCACATTGTGGCTCAAGGGCCTGCATCCAGACCTTCCAGGCCTTCAGTGCCCACTGCGCGCACTCACAGGCGTGCCCTGCCCCACCTGCTTTCTGACCCGTGCGACGGGGGCAGCACTTATTGGTGATCTAAGCGGATCGCTTCGATGGCATCTTTTCGGCCCGATCGCCGCCCTGGGACTGGTGCTCTGGAGTGTGTTGGCGCTGCAGCAAAGGCGCCTAGTCCCCCGGGGCCTGCACGTCTGGCCTTTTCCCGTCGTTGGTGGAGCGTTGATCAGCTACTGGCTGCTGCGCCTAAGCACCAACAGTTGGCCCAGCGGCTGAGCCCTAGCGCAACAGGCCGCGCTCATAGGCAACGTTCTGCAAGAAGAAACTGGCAATGGGGATCACCAGAAAGGCACCCAGGCCGCATGTCACCAAGGCCAGCAGCCCCACAACAAGGCCCGTCAACACCTCAAGGCCCACAAAGCTCAAACCGTTCTGTGAGCGGTAGACCACCTGAAACGACTGGGCGAAGGCGTCACCGATGGTCATTTCGGTGACGAAGATTCGATTCACAAACACCGGCGTGACCAATGCCACCGCTATGCCGGGAAGAATGCAGAGCAGATAGCCAATAATCGTGGCAAGCGAAAAAAACAGCCCCGCCAGGACATAACGCCACCAACGGCCTGTGAGCAGCTGCGAGGCAGCGGCAATGGTCACAACCTCTCCATGCTCGTAATAGAGGGCAGGAACAGCCACCAGCAACACCCACAACAGGCTGGCGAGGATGGTGAGAGGCAGTTGAACCAGCTGGGCCAGAACCGCACCGAACCCCAGCGCCGCGTCGCTGCTGCCGAGGGTGGTCGACACCACAACGATGACCAGGGCATAGGCGAGAACACCGAGCAGCGATAGCAGAATGGAGCCCACCCAGATCACCAACACCACAGGGATGTGCTGCAGGAAGGCCTGCCAGGCCTTCTGGATGGACGGGGGCTCATGAGCGATCGGCGCGGCCATTATTCAGGCGGAATTTCTGTCAGGGTGACAGTCGGCACCGGCTCTAACAACACATCGCCATGACCTCTGCCCCCTGGCTGGAGCTGAGCCGAACCGTGCGCTTCAGCGACACCGACGCCGCCGGCGTGATGCACTTTCAGCATCTGCTGGGGTGGTGCCATCAGGCCTGGGAAGAAAGCCTGGAACGCTTTGGCCTTCCGGCGGGCTCGGTCTTCCCCGGCGGCCGCGGGAAGCAGCCCAATGTGGCCTTGCCGATAGTGCACTGCCACGCCGATTTCCGCGCCCCGGTGCAGGTGGGAGACCAGCTGCTAATCCGCCTTGAACCGGAACGGCTCGATCCCAGCAGTTTTGCTGTGAACAGCCAAGTGCTGCTGAAGGAACAGCTGATGGCCAGCGGGTATCTACGCCATGTGGCCATCGACGCACAAACCCGGCGCCGTTGTGCCCTGCCCGATGGCGTGGACCGTTGGCTGGAGGCGTCAAGCCTCGGCCAAATCCAACCGCTTTAACCACTCCCGCCAGCGCTGGCGATGCCATTTCCCCAGCACCGATGGGGCCAAGTCGGGGCACAACAGCCAACGCCGTGGCGTCTCAGCCGGTGGCCAGGACCGCGTGAGGAGCTCAAGGCGCTGAAGCACGGTCGCATCAGAGCTGCCCACCAAGGCCACGAGCCGCTGACCCCACTCCGGATCGTCCACACCCAAGAGCAGCACGGCGCTCACCGGAAGCGATGCTGCCTGAATCGCAGCCATAAAGCGCCGTTCCAGCTGCTCTGGGAACACCGTTTCCCCGCCGGATTGAATGGCGCCATCGATGCGGCCTGCAATTTGAAGGCCTGGGGTCAAGGTGGCGCGATCCCCGGAGCGCCACCAGCCGGCCGCATCCGTCAACGGTTCCCAATGATCCGGCTGATCCGCACTCCAACGGCCCAGGGCCAAGCGATCGGTACGCAGCTCCAGAGCCCCATCAGAAGCAAGTCGCAGCTCAACATCCATCAGCGGATCCCCACAACCCGACTCACCATCCAGGAAGCGGGCCGGCGGCAAAGCCGCCACCATCGCCGCCGTCTCCGTCGACCCATAACAGGGCGCCAGCGGCAACTGCAACGCACGAGCCTGATCCGCCAACGGAGGCGGGAGAGCAGCCCCACCGATCCAGATCAGCTCCATCTGCCGCAGAAAGGCCACCCCGTCGGGATGGCCCAGCAAACGTGCCAGCTGCGTGGGCACCAATGACAGCAATGCAGGGTTCGTCCCCCAGGCGGGCAGGCCCTGGCAGAACGCGAACAATTCAGTGGGACGTTTCATCAAGCCCGGGTCCAATTGCTGATGCCCCGCGCCCCAGCAGCGGGCGCGCCACCAGGGCATCAGACCACTCACATGCGCCAGCGGCAGTGGATTGAACAGCGAGGTGAAAGCGGGGGCAAGACCGGTCGCCGTCAACCAATGGGCGGTGGCTGCTGCCGAACGGTCCAGATGAAGCGACGGCTGGGCGCAGCAACGGCTACCGCCACTGGTGCCACCACTGCGCACCACTACCCCCGGTCCCGGCGGCAGCTGATCGATGGGTGCAGCTTCCGCCTCGGGCGACATGGCAACCCAATGCCCCGCTGCCAGCCCCTGCTCTAGCCGCTCGATCTCACTCATGCTCATGCCGCCGCGGCCCAGACCTTCTCTGGGTCGTTGGAAAACAACGCCCCCGATGGCGTCCAGCCGGGGGCCAGGCCGGGTGCAGCCGGCGTGGGCCCCTGGGCCTGAAGCCCAGCCAGATGCTCCAGCCAGCGCCTACCAATACCGGTTTCGAACGCCGTGCTCAGCATCCGCTTGGGCACCCCCGCCTGCAGCTCCTGCAACAGCAGGCGGGGATCCCCCTCCAACGCGGGCCGCCGCACCTGCCAGCTGCCCCAGCTGCAGCGCAGCTCCGGGCGCTTCTCGAGGGATTCATCAAGGGCCACCGGCCCCAGCGCCGCCAACTGCTCCAGACCTTCTTGATCCTCCACCGCCAGCGGCTGCTCCAACCAGGCCAGGCGAGGGTCATCACGCAACAGGTGCATCCAAGCCTGGGCCGTGCTGCGGTCCCAACCCGCATTGGCATCCAGGCGCAACCGAGCCGTGAGAGGCAAACCCTCGAGCAACTGATCGAGCAGCTGACGTTCCAGGAAGTCCACCTCCGTTGCTACCTTCCACTTGAACGTGCGCCGCTCCAGGCCAGCCGACGATGCCGCCACAGCCTCCAGGGCCAAAAGCATGGCCTCGCCCGCCGGCAACAAAAGCGCCGCCGGCGGGGCTTTCAGCCATCCCTGCGGCGAAGCCGCCCCCACCACACCCTGCAGCTCCGCCAACGCCGCACCAAGACCAAACCCCACCGCCCCTGGAGCATCCCGCAACACATCCTCCAGCTGAGCCTGTGGAAGCTCGACCGGCAGCGCGGCGAGGGCGGCTTGACAGGACGTGAACTGGTGCTGCTGAAGAGGGGCCACTTCGCCCCAGCCAACGGCCCCCTGATCATCATCCAGCCGCAGCAGCCAGCCACAGCGCTCCCGCAGCTCGCCGGCTGCCGTACGCAGCGGCTGCAGCAGAGCAAAGCGGAAGGGGCGACTCTGCAACCGGAGCTTCATCCGCCAGTCCAGACGCGTGCCAGAGCCAGGCCAACACTCAGTCCTAGACCATTCCAACCTTGAAAGCGCAAGGCCAGAAACTTGCTGCCGCTGATCAGCTCCGGCCGGTCGTGATAGCGCTGGAGCAGACGCATCAACTGCACGCCTGCCGGCAGGCCGAGGGCGCTCAACAACACCGTTGGAGGCCAGTCTCCATGCAGCAGAGGCATCCACTCCAGCGCCAGCGTCAAGGCCACAAACCAGGGCACCAACGCCGCCGCCCGGCCCGTGCCCAGTCGCACCACCGGTGAGCGTTTGCCGTGGGCGGCGTCCTCCTCCATCTGATGGAAGTGCGAACAGAACAAGACAAGGGTGGTTGCCAAGGCTGGTCCTGTTCCCAACATCCAAGCGGTGCCCCAAGGAATCGACGCCGCACCCTTTGGTTGCAACACCAAAAGGGCCGCTGCGGTGGCGAAAGGACCAAAGGCCATCCAGCACAGGGGCTCACCCAGGCCGCGGTAGCCCAAGCGGAACGGAGGGCCTTGATAAACGTAACCCAGGCCACAGCACACCAACACCAGGCCCAACACCGCCCCACTGCTGTTCCAGGCCAACCCACCCATCACCAACACCCCAAGCACGAGCGCGGCGGTTGCCCACTGGGCTACACGGTCCCGGCGGCCGGTGAGGTTCACCAGCGAATGGGGCTTGCCGGTGGCATCCACACCTGTGGCCGCATCAAAAACATCGTTGCTGAGGTTTTCCCAGAGCAACAGCAAGATGGCCGCCAACAAAAAGCCCACCAGCTGCAGCCAACGTAGGGATCCATCCAGCCCGAAGTGCCATCCAGCCGCCAGCAGGACCGGCATCACAGCGACGGAATACATCGGCCACTTGATCGCCGCCTTCCACAGGCGACGCCGTTCGGCGTAACGGGATGCGACAGCCTGCGGCTCAGACATCAAAGAGACCCCGACATCACGGATCAGCACCCATACATTTGAACAGTCCCATTGGCTCGCAGCCCAGCGGATGCCGGCAAAATTCCGTTTCAGCGATCTCCTCAACGCCGCTCAGAAAGCGTGGGGACTGGGCTGTGGCGATGACAGCCTGCTGAGTCTGGCCATGCCGCTCGACGGCGTTGATCCTCTGCAAGCGCTGCCAACACTGGGAGCAGGGGGCAACTACAGATTTCTGTGGGACAACACCCCGGGCCTTTGTCTTGTTGCGTCGGGTCGGTGCCAACAACTTGATCTGACAGGGGGGCGCCGATTCGAACTCGCCCAGCGCTTCTGCGACCTGACACTCGCCCGGCTGCACGATGGAGCGCCCCAGGCACCGGCGCAGGCACGACCGCGGGTTCTGCTTGCCTTCAGCTTTTTCGAAGAGAGCGCAGAGCAAAAAATCGACGATGGAGCTGCGCCATCGGTTCAGGCGGTACTGCCCCGCTGGCAACTGAGTCGCCATGGGCTACACGGATGGTTACGCGTGAATGCGACCATTTCAAGTTTCTCCGAAGCTAGAGAACTTGCGGAACAGTGCTGGCTGATGGCGGAAGCAGTCCAAGACGTCACGCGTGACCCACTTCAAGCCAACGTCATAAGACGTCATCAAACAACAGAAGATTGGCAAGATCGCTATCGAGCACCACTGCATCAGGCCATCAATCTTGTAGAGACAGGACAACTGCATAAGTTGGTTTTAGCGGTTCGCAACTCCGTCAAGCTGACAGCACCTTTGGATCCTCTACCACTACTACGACGATTACGGCAACAACAAACCAACAGCTGCCGTTTTCTCTGGCAACGCAATGCCAACGACAGTTTTTTTGGCGCATCTCCTGAACGATTACTCAGCCTTCGCCGTGGATATCTTCGCAGCGATGCACTCGCTGGAACCGCTTGCGAAGATGATGATGGACAGCGATTACTTCGCTCCGAAAAAGATCGACTGGAGCATGAACTCGTCGTCAAAACAATTACAAAAGAACTACAACACTGCGGATTGACACCCTGGCGTCGGCGTGATCCGCACCTATCCCGGCATGGAAGCCTCACGCATCTTCATACGCCAATCACCGCATACGCCTCTGACCAGGCACCGCTGAAACTCGCGAAAAAACTGCATCCGACCCCAGCCGTGGCAGGCCTTCCAGGTCGTGAAGCAATGGCCTGGCTGCGAGTTCTCGAACCATTCGAACGCGGCAACTATGCGGCACCGATTGGCTGGATTGACAACCAAGGGGATGCAGAGCTTCGAGTCGCCATTCGCTGCGGCCACGCCCGTGGGCATAAGGTGGATCTCACCGCGGGTGCAGGACTCGTACGAGGCTCTTGCCCGGAACGGGAAATGCAAGAGATAAATCTAAAATTAAACGTACTAATTAAGGAGCTTGATACAGCAACGAATACCAATATCAGGGGTTTCTGACCAAAAGATCTCGCTTCCAATCTTCTTTATGTTGTCATAGAATTAATGATTCAAAAGCGTCTTCAGAAAATGGCTGCCGAGCAATAAATTCCAATGAAGAAACATCAGTATCATTATAAAATGACTGCGTTCAGCGTAAAGCACCCTACAAAAACAGACCATCCGAATCTCAGGCGAATGATCATTTATCTATCCAGCTGGAACCCGAAGCCGACCTTAAAAAGTCGGCCTTTGTACAGAGTGCTCTAGGAATCAATTGCCAAGAGCTCAGGAATATCTAGAATATTGAGGCATGGCCATGAATCAAATGAAGTATCGCCTTCTCGGCAGATCTGGACTTCGCGTTTCCGAATTGTGCCTTGGTTGTGGCACGCTCGGGACCAACTGGGGAGATTTAGGGGCTAATCAAGAGGAGTCCAACAAGATTCTCGATGGCTTTGCTAGCGCAGGTGGAAATTATCTGGATACCTCGAACCGATATCAAGAATCGCAGTCAGAGCAGTGGGTAGGTGATTTTATTCAAAAAGAGAGAGATTTCTTTGTTGTAGGAACCAAATACTCCTTGGGCGATGGCGCAGCAGATTTCAACGGTGTTGGAAAGCCAACAAATCAAAAAGACCCAAATAACCGCGGTAATCACCGCAAAAACTTGAGGCGATCGGTTGAGGGCAGCTTGAAACGCCTTAAAACTGACTACATCGACATCCTTTGGCTTCACATCTGGGATTACACAACCCCTTTTGATGAAATCGTCCTGAGTGTCAATGACCTCATTAAGGAGGGTAAAGTCCTCTATGCAGGGTTATCAAGTGTGCCTGCATGGCAGGTCTCACGGATGAACACCTACGCGGATCATCACGGCCTGCACCCATTCATTGCACTTCAAAATGAGTGGAGCCTGGTAGAGCGATCACACGAACCAGAATATCTACCAATGTGCAAGGAACTCGACATTGGGATGACCTGCTGGTCACCACTACATGGCGGACTTTTATCGGGTAAGTACACGACAGATTCCGTTGACCCCTCGATACCCAACCGAGTTTTACCGCACGTCAAAGACAGCAGCCAATTCTGGTACCAAGCAACCCAGAGAAATCTGGCCATCCTGAAAGAGCTCCAACCCATCGTGGACGAAGTTGGAGAGCCATGGACTGCATTTGCCCTGCGCTGGCTGATGCAACAAAAGGAGACCGTCACCATTCCGATTTTCTCAGTGCGCACAGCAAAGCAACTCACCGATGCGTTGCGAGCCACAGAATTCCAGCTCAGTGACGAGCAAATGGCAAAAATCAACACCATCACATCACCTGCGATCACATCGCCGTACCCTGCCTTTGGCGCTTACCCATACACCATGCTCGAGTATGGAAGCCCAGCACTCCCCAACTTCTTCTCGCGAGCACTTCTGCATGGCGAAACGGAGGCGATGATTGAAAACCACCGCGTTCCTCATCCCTATCAGTTTCAGATGGAGGACTGACGCCCAACCCGAATCCAAGACAATTATGATGATTTACTGATTTTCTATCCTGTAGAAGATAAAAGCATTATATTACCGCGACCCGCATAATTTGAATGAAAATACGGTTTGCAGTTCTCGCTTGCCTTGCGACGCTAGCTTCACCTGCCGCCTTCGCAGCGGATGCAGACGAACAAATGAATTTGTTGCCAGGGTCTGAACTCGCTGAGGCGAATAGTGAGGCTGAAACCGAGATTACCAAGGAAGAGATTGTCGATAAAATTAAGGAGCTTGAAATCCAGCTCATCAAATTAAAGAAAGCTGCAGGCGTTTACGGCGAAGGGAAGAAGATTGCTTTACCCAAAAATGGTATTTATGTCCAAAGTGACATCGGTGTCCAACAACGGGAATGGGCAGGTGAAAATGGCAATACACAACTTTTCTTTGACGCAGGTCTACATGGTGGTTTAGCTGTGGGTTATCGATATGATCGCAATTGGAGGTTTGCATTCGAATATACGGAAATGAATAATGCTGTTAGTGACATGCGATCAGGCGCTCCAGTCAAAGAATTCGTAGATCCAAAACTAGGTTTTCTTCTTTCAACTGGATCAATAAAAGAAAAGGGTCTCGGTGATGTAAAACTCCAAAGTTATACTCTTAATGCATATTATGACCTAAATGGTTTTGGTCATGAAAGGCGATTTAGACCCTATGTCGGAGTGGGTGTTGGTCTCCAAACATCAACTCTGTATGGAGTTACACCAGCAAGCTTCAAATTTATAGGAGCTGGTGCCGAGGCTAATAAAGCGTCCACTGATCCTGTCCTCACACTCGAAGCCGGTCTCACCTACCTCGCAACAGATCAAGCAGAATTCTTTTTAGGTGGTGAATATTCATTTGTAGACAATTTTCTACTTGAAAATACTGATTTCGGGAATTTACAACCTCAGGGCAGTCGCAGCTGGATCCTTAAAACCGGTGCTCGTTATACCTTCTGATCAATAATGAATTTATTTCTCTCTTCGACAACTCTAGCCTGGAATAGGGCACTTTTGCTCGGACTACTTCTCGTAAGTCCTCTGATAAGTCAACCTGCTCAGGCAGTAGATGACTACATGTATGAGGATGAAATTGAGTATATACTTGCCGAAAGGAGCAAAAAAGAACGTCAGGAATTGGGTTCCAATCTCCTGAGTGCTAACACAGGACCAGATAATCCAACTCCTGAAGGTCAGAAAACAACATTCGCAGATTCTCGTTTCTCGGGTATTTTCAAGATTGACTTCAAGTCTCAGTACATCTCGTTCGGTGTTGTTCTACAAGATGAAGGTGTAACGATCCAGCCGATGCTGGCATTAAGATACACCTTTTTCGACAAGACCCTTGATAAATCAGAAGACAGTATTATCAACAATGTTACTGGATTCATCTCGACTTGGAACGACATAAGCACCAATAAAGATCTCTCAAGTTCTACATCACCCTATCGTTATTTCACCGAAGCGGATCTCGTTACAGGTGTATCAATCACTTTCAACGACAGATTCAACCTAACGACATCTTTGACCGAGTTGCATTCTCCTGCCAGTGCATTTGGGCCAGGGGCATTCTTGAAAGCCGTTCTTTCAATGGATGATACAGGGACAATTGCAGAGAATTTTGCTTTGAAACCGCAGTTTCTATTGATCTACGAAATTCCATGGGAAGGTCAGATTGGGCTGCAGACCGATGCATTCCTTTTTGAACCTGGCCTCACTCCCACATACACATTTGGAGCGGATTCAAGCTTCCCCGTGACTCTTTCCTTACCCTTACGCATAGGTCTTGGAAATAAATTTTACGATGGCGAAACCTATGGATTCTTTTCGGTTGGGCCTGAAGTCACTATGCCAATACCGAGCCTATCGTCTGAGACGATAAAAACGTACGCAAACATTGGCTACACTTACATAAACCTAGGAAAAACAACCCAAGATTTTATTCTCAACGAGAACGGAAGTTCTCACAAACATGTGGCCACATTCGGCTTAATGACTACTTTCTAATTTACTCACTAAATGGCCTTTTAAGAGAGTGTTTGTCAATAACACTCTCTTTTTTTGTCTTTATTGAATGAATCGCTTCACAGCCGTGCTTGCAGCAGCAAAGATCGCTCCTTGTGGATTACCACTCGTCAGCGAGGGAAGTACTGATGCATCGACAACACTGAGGTGTTCCACACCGCGAACGCTGAAGTCGGGCCGACAAACCGCATCATCCGATGAACCTACAGCGCAGGTGCCAACTGGATGCCAGATGGTTGTTGCATACTTTCTCAAATAGTCAGCATCAGCAAAATGGTTAGCCGGACAGAGTTCCTCGGCGCAATATGGCTTCATGGCATCTGTTGATGCAATCTGGCGAACAATCTCAAGACCCTTCTGATATACCTGTAAATCCGTTGGATCCTCAAGATAAGCAGGATTGATATCAAAAGTCAGGCCCTGTTCAGAGTCCACAGGCCGAATGGAGCCGCGACTGCGAGGACGACCAAGAACAGGGACAAAAATCACTGAATGCTCAAGGCCACCCTCTGGCAAAAACTCTTCGGCTACAAACCCATCAACACCAGCAGAAAAGTTAATTTGCAGATCGGTTTCAGGACCAGCATTCAAGCCTGACCGGGTAAATAACGCGGCTTCACAAAGAAATTCAGTCGCTCCTGGATCAGCCTCTGAGCGATAGGCCACCATCACTCGCATATGGTCTGAAAGGTTGCGCCCAACCATTGGAGAATCAACCTTGCAGGAAATACCAGCAGCCTCGAGTACGTCCTTGGGACCTACACCTGATTTCATCAAAAGGCCTGGGCTTTGCAGGGCACCGGCACTGAGAATGACATCTTTCCCCTCCAATATTTCACCAGAAGAAAGCTGAACTCCGAGGCAGCGCCCGTTCTCAATCAACAAAGACTGAACATTAGTATTGCAGCGCACAGTTAAGTTTTCCGGAAGAGTTCCTCTTAAATATGCATTCGCAGTGCTTGAACGTTTGGCTTCAGAATCAATGATCAGCTGCATATAGTCACAACGGTCATTCTGTTGAGAACCATTGAAATCTGCACGCTGATAACCCAGTGCTGCACAAGCCTCCAGAAATGAACCTGACGCAGCACTTGGGCGAGGAGGATGATTAATGGACATACGACCATTTTTTCCACGGAGCGCATCTTCCCCATAATCTCCTAAGCAATGTTCCAGCTCCTTGAAAATTGCTTGAAATTGATCAGGCGACCAATTCGGATCACCGCCAGTTTTTTGATGCCATTCCTCGAAATTAAAGCGGCTCCCACGCACATACATCATGGCATTAATTGCCGTACCTCCTCCCAACACCTTGCCTTGATTAATCAAAACTTCCCTGCCACCCAGTCCAACTTGAGGGGTGGTTTTCAACTGCCAGTCGGCTTCCGTGAACCATGATTGAAACAAATTTGCGATTCCAGACTCAACAAAGCGAGGCTCCTTACCGTCCGTTCCGGACTCCAAGAGCAAAACATCACCTTGCCGTGCATCTGCTAAGCCACGAGCAAGAATGCAGCCGGCCGCACCGGCGCCCACAATGATTGTTTCGAATTGCTGAGCCACGCGAATTTGAATATCACGATTATTTCTTAGCCACAAACCTGGCTTAGGAGAACCAAGGTTTGCAATCTAAAATTTTTATGGTCCGATGTGTAAAGGCTCACATCAGAGAGCGCAATTGTTCAATCGTCTGATCGGCCAGCGGCTGATTCATCAGCCGTTCGACTTCCCGCACACCAGTGGGACTGGTGACATTGATTTCGCTGAGCATGCCGCCGATCACGTCGATGCCGACGAAGAACAATCCCTCCGCCCGCAGCGCCGGGGCCAGAGCATCACAGATCTGAAGTTCCCGCTCGGTGAGTTCCGTAGCCTCCGCTTGGCCACCCACGGCCAGATTGCTGCGGAACTCCCCCGCTGAGGGGCGCCGGTTGATCGCTCCCAGGGGATCGCCGTCCACCAGCAGGATGCGCTTATCGCCTTCGCTCACGGACGGCAGAAAAGCCTGGGCCATCACCGGCAAGCGTTCCTGCTCCGTCACCAGCTCCAGCAGCGCCTTCAATCCCGGCGACTGGCCGTTGACCCGAATCACTCCCAGGCCGGCGCGGCCCCCCAGGGGTTTAAGCACGATCTCCTGCTGCTCCTGAGCAAACAACAGCAGTTCAGACACCCGCCCCGCCACCAGCGTGGGGGCCATCAATCGGCTAAAGCGCAATGCCCCCAGCTTTTCGTTCCAGCTGCGCAGCGCACTAGGACGATTAAGAACCCGCACCCCAGCCCGCTCAGCAACCTCCAGCAGATGGGTGGCGTAAAGATACGCCTCATCAACGGGCGGATCCTTGCGCATCCAGATCACATCAAACCCACCCAGGGCCTGACGTTCCGCAACGCCAACCGTGATCCAGGGCTCCGGTGTCACCGGCAGGGCGATTGCAAGAGGTTCATCCCCCCGGGCAATCAGATCGGAAGGAGTGCAGGACCACACCTCATCGCCGGCCCGATGGGCGGCCTGCATCAACGCCGCGGAGGAATCCTTTGCTGGATTGATCTGCCCCAGCGGATCCAGAACGAACAGCTGGCGCATCGATCAGACCTTCAACAACGCATCGAGCTCACCGGCACGATCCAAAACGTGGAGGTCATCGCAACCGCCGATGTGGCGATCATCGATGAACACCTGCGGAACACTGCGGCGACCATCACCCCGCGCCGCCATGGCATCGCGGGCAGGCTCATCCCCATCCACGCTGTATTCGGCGTAACTCACCCCCTTGCGATCCAAGAGCCCCTTGGCTCGGACGCAGAACGGACAAGTGCGCCAGGTGTAGATCTCAACCTTGGCCATTACGTTGGTGATACCAGTTATCGGATCCTATGCAGCAACTGCGCTGATAGCGTCAGAAGCTAATCAGGACCGAGTCCTTGCTGGACCTCACCGACTTCAAGCGCGACCTCTCCGAGCTCACTGACCGCCTGGGCAATGCCCAGGACTGTCTTTGACGTTCCTGCACTGAACGCAAGGCAACAGGATCTCGAGCAACTCGCGGCCCAGCCCGATTTCTGGGATGACCAGCAGAACGCCCAGAAGCAGATGCGGCGTCTGGATGAGGTGAAGGCCCAGCTGTCTCAGCTGGGCGGATGGCGCGGTGCTGTCGATGACGCCCAGGCCACCCTTGAGCTCTACGAACTGGAGCCCGATGACGATCTCCTGCAGGAGGCCCAAACAGGCCTGAATCAGCTGCGCCAGGGGCTGGACCGCTGGGAATTGGAGCGCCTGCTTAGCGGCGAATACGACAAGGAAGGAGCCGTCCTCAGTATCAATGCAGGAGCCGGTGGAACGGATGCCCAGGACTGGGCCCAGATGCTGCTTCGCATGTACACCCGCTGGGCGGAAGATCGGGGCATGAAGGTGACCGTGGACGAACTCTCAGAAGGGGAGGAAGCGGGCATCAAGAGCGCCACGATCGAAGTGGAGGGCCGCTATGCCTACGGCTATCTGCGCAACGAAAAAGGCACCCACCGCCTGGTGCGCATCTCGCCCTTCAACGCCAACGACAAACGTCAGACCAGCTTTGCCGGCATCGAAGTAATGCCGAAACTGGAGGAGGAGGTCGACATCGACATCCCCGAGAAGGACCTCGAAGTCACCACCTCACGCTCCGGTGGTGCCGGCGGCCAGAACGTGAACAAGGTGGAGACCGCTGTGCGGATTCTCCACATCCCCACCGGCCTGGCCGTGCGTTGCACTCAGGAACGCTCCCAGCTCCAGAACAAAGAGAAAGCGATGGCCCTGCTCAAGGCCAAGCTGCTGGTAATCGCCCAGGAACAACGGGCTGCCGAAATCGCCGACATCCGCGGCGACATCGTTGAAGCGGCCTGGGGCAACCAGATCCGCAACTACGTGTTTCACCCCTACCAGATGGTGAAAGACCTGCGCACCAATCAAGAAACCAACGATGTGCAAGCGGTGATGGATGGGGCCCTCGACTCCTTCATCGATGCCTCTTTACGCCAGGGTGTTGACAGCCCCGACGCCGATTCCTAAACCCATGGCCTCCGAAAGCACCCCACCGCCGAGCTTCGTTAAACAGGCCATGCGCAACATGGTGCGCAAAGGCAGCAAGAGTCTGTTTCACTTTGGCCTCACCGCCATGGGATTCCTCGGCTTCATCACCCTCGTGGCTTGGCTGGGGCGTCCGACTCTGCCGGGATAGGGATGGAGCTCGACCTCGCACTGGATCGGGAGGGTGTGGCGCTTCAACCCTCCGACAGCAACGATCTGCTCGACGACACGGTGTGGATCCAGCAGTTGGAACGATGGCTGAGCAGCCTTTGCAAGGATTCGAGCCTGAACTGCCCAACCCTGGTGCGATCAGCAGACGAGCTGAGCCTCGGGCTGCGGTTCACCGATGACGTGAGCATCGCTGCCTTGAACAGCTCCTGGCGCCAGAAAGCAGGCCCCACGGATGTGTTGTCGTTTGCGGCCCTCGACGACGCCGGCGACTGGATGGAGGGCTCCAGCATCGAACTAGGAGACATCGTGGTTTCCCTGGAGACGGCCCGGCGGCAAGCCCAGGAGCAGGGGCACAGCCTCCAGCGGGAATTGCGCTGGCTGGTGAGCCATGGCCTGCTGCACCTGCTGGGCTGGGACCATCCCGATGACGACAGCCTCGCGGCGATGCTCGCTCTGCAGGAAAGGCTTCTTGGGGATGGGTATTCTGGCCAACCCGGGTAGTCTTCGAAAAGAGGGCGTGCGCCCTGCGGAGTCCGAGTTCCGTTCCGATGACCACCGAATCGCCCCGGAAACCACCCGCAGACGCAGCTTCGGAGGAGGTGGCCATGGTGCCCAATGCAATGCGGCGTCGGGGCAGCTGGCGCATTGCTGGCGATCTGCCGGCGAGCTTTCGCTATGCCGCCCAGGGCCTCGGCTACGCCTTCCTCACCCAGCGCAACTTCCGCATCCATGTGGTGACGGCGCTGGTGGTGTTTGGCCTGGCCACCTGGCTTCAACTGGACCTGATCCGCCTGGCCGTGCTGGTGCTTACGGTGGCTGCGGTTTTGGTGTTGGAGCTGCTGAACACAGCGATGGAGGCTGTGGTGGATCTGGCCATTGGCCGGCGCTATCACCCCTTAGCCCGCATCGCCAAAGACTGTGCTGCTGCTGCCGTGCTGACTGCAGCCATCAGCTCCTTGCTAATCGCTCTGTTTCTCCTGCTGCCGCCGCTCTTGCTCCGCCTGGGGCTCTGACTCCCGATTCGCAGATGTTGCTCGTCATCGACAACTACGACAGCTTCACCTTCAACTTGGTGCAGTATTTCGGTGAGCTCGCCCCCAAGCATCCAATAGCGGCAGACCTGCAGGTGCATCGCAACGACGCCATCAACCTCGAGCAGATCCGCTCCCTGAAGCCCGATGCAATCTTGCTTTCTCCAGGTCCTGGCGACCCTGATCAATCGGGCGTTTGCCTCGACATCCTCAACGAGCTCTCAGCAACGGTGCCCACGCTGGGGGTGTGTCTGGGCCATCAGGCCATCGCTCAGGTGTACGGCGGTCGGGTGGTGCGCGCCCAGCAACAAATGCATGGCAAAACGTCGCCGGTTCTCCACAAAGGCGATGGCGTGTTCGCGGGCTTGCCTCAACCGCTAACGGCCACCCGTTACCACTCCCTGATCGCAGAGCGCGAAACCCTGCCGGATTGTCTCGAGATAACCGCCTGGCTCGAGGACGACACGATCATGGGCCTGCGACACCGGGAACATCACCACCTGCAGGGGGTGCAGTTCCACCCCGAGAGTGTGCTCACCGATCAAGGCCACCAGCTGCTGGCGAACTTCCTGCAGGAGGCCGACGGCTGATCCGGCACAGCACCATGAGGCTCATCTTGCACATCGGGATGCACAAGACAGCATCCACAGCGCGTCAGAACAGAGAGAGATTGATCAGGCCACACAGCGAATCCGCCAGCGGTTGATCCCACGATCACAGCGCGTAAGAACCGGGCTGCGGCTGCTGGGCAATGCCATCGGCACGACGAAAGAACGCTGTTAGCGTCCGAAATACATTCTTCCCTCCCCATGTCCGTCCTGCGTTCCGCTGTGACAGCCGCTGCAGGCCTGACACTCAGCCTCACGTCTCCAGCCATGGCGGGCGGTGGGGTGTCGATCAGTAGCTACGGGCAACGGGCCCTGCTGATCCAGGGGGGCGGCCAGTCTGTGCTGCTCAACCCCTACAAGGCCGTGGGTTGTGCTGCGGGGCTTCCTGAACCCAGGCTGACGGCCGGCGTTGTCCTGGCCAACTCCGAACTCGCCGATGAAGGGGCCCGCGATGTTGCCAGTGGCCGCTTTCTGGTGAAACCCGGGTCGTATCGGATTGGTGGTCTGAGTTTGGAGGGCTTTGCCAATCCCCACGACCGCATGGGCGGACGCCGCTTTGGCAGTGCCACCCTCTGGCGCTGGCAGCAAGGGGGCCTCAGCTTTGCCCACCTCGGTGCCACCGCTGGAGAGCTCACCGCAGCCGACCGAGTTCTGCTGGGCAACCCCGATGTGCTGATCATCGGCGTGGGCGGCGGCAGCAAGATTTACAACGCTGAAGAAGCCGCGGCGGTGATGAATCAGTTGAAACCCAAACGCATCATTCCGGTGCAGTACGTCAATGGCGACGCCCCTGAAGGGTGTGACCAAGAGGGTGTGCAGCCATTCCTCGATGCCATGGGCGGCACCGCCGTGCGCCGGGTGGGCAGGACGCAAACCCTGCCGGGCAAACTCAACGACACCACCGTGATCACAGTGATGCAGTGATCAGCGCAATGAGCTGATCACTGTTCCAACCAGCCAACAGAGCCAACAACAACAAAACACGTGCTTTCTGGGGATTGAGGCTGCCTGCGGGCAGCAGCCCGAGCCGTTGATCATGGGGATTTTTGTGCACTGGGCCTGACCCACAGCGGTTGGCCTGCAACATCAACGGCCGCTCCCCTGGCCAAGCCTGAAGCGCCGAACGCTCAGCCGCCGACAACTGTCCGGCACCCGTGCCGGTGAATACCAGGCCCCCAACACCGGCATTGAGACAGGCGGTGAGGATGAGCGGCTCGGGCTCCACACACCCGTAGACAATCGGCACCTGGGGCCATTGCTCCGGTAGAGCTAGACCTGCGAAGGGCACCTGCCGAGATCCGTGCGCCGTTGGCAGATGTACGCCAAAGTCATCCACCCAGCCCAAAGGCCCGCTGCCGGGACTGGCGAACGCCCCCACCCCCTGGGTGGCCACCTTGGTGACCCGCTGGGCGCCATGGATCTGGCCATCCATCACGACCAAAACGCCGTGGCCGCGGGCTTCGCTGCTCAAAGCCACCTGCACCGCCTGCAACAAATTGAGCGGCCCATCGGCACTGAGGGCCGTGGCCGGCCGCATCGCCCCTACCAGCACAACCGGCCGGGGATCGTCGATCAACAGCTGCAGCAACCAGGCGGTTTCCTCCAAAGTGTTGGTCCCATGGGTGATCACCACCCCGGCCAGATCCGGGTCCGCAGCAAAAGCATCACGGATGCGCCCCACCAGCGCGCGCCAGTGCGCAAACAGCAGGTCGGCGCTATCGACGTTGGCGACCTGCTGAACGCTGATCGTCACCAGGTCCTGCAGCTGCGGCACAGCCGCCATCAGGGCATCACCCCCAAGCACGCCCGCGGTGTAATCGTTCAGCGTTGCGCAATCGTCCGAACAGCCAGCAATGGTGCCGCCGGTTGCAAGCAGCAACAGGCGCTTCATTGCTCCAGGGGGAGGAACGCCTCCATGAAGCGCTGCATCTGGCTGGTGGTGCCGATGCTTACGCGAAAACAGCCATCAATCAGGGGCTTGCCCGCCATCGAGCGCACCAGGATTCCCGCCTCGCGCAACGCCGCATCCACTTCCGCCACCGGGCGCTGGGGCCAGATCAGCAGATAGTTGCCGCCATCGCAGTTGTGCCGAACGGCCGCGTCCCGCAGCGCCTGCAGGGTCCAGTCACGAGCCCGCAGCACCTCGGCCACATAGGCATCCACATACGACTGATCCGCTAAAGCGGCGAACGCGGCGGCCACGGCCACGCTGTTGACGTCGTAGGGGCCCGTGACGCGGCTCACCCGATCGACCACATCGGCATGGCCGATGGCAAAGCCGATGCGCAGCCCCGCCAAACCGGCTGTTTTGGCCAGGGAGCGGAACACCAGCAGATTCGGTGTGGCCGTGAAATCAGCGCTCGGCAGCACGCTGTCTCCTGTGAAGGCTTCGTAGAGCTCATCCACCACCACCAAGGTGCCCGGGGCTGAGGCCGCCAAAGCAATCACCTGATCCGCTGGCAGGCGCGTGCCAGTGGGATTGTTGGGGTTGCAGATCAACAACAACCGGGGAGCTAGGGCCACCAATGCCTTCTGAATGGCCGCCAGGGGAAAGTCGAAAGTTTCCCCTCGATAGGGGATCGCCTCGATCGTCATGCCCTGCATCCCAGCGCAGGGGCTGTAGTACCCGAAGGTGGGCGCTGTCGTCAGCAACGTCTCACCGGCATCGCCATAGGCCTGAAACACCGCATGGATGGCGGCATCCACGCCGTTGAAAAGACCCACCTGATCAGGCTTCAATCCCGGCCGGCAGCCGGTTTCCACCAGGTTCTGGAGCAACGCTTCCCGCAGGCCGTCGTACTCCGGATACACGGCAATCTCTTCGGTGCTGAAATTGCGCAGGGCCTGTGCCACCAGAGGGCTGGGGCCAATCGTGTTCTCATTGAAATCAAGCCGCAGCATCTGGCGGCGGCCCTCCAAAGGCGCGCTGTAGGCCTTCAGCTGCTCCACGGCGGCGCGGGCCGCTGGAGCAGCACCGGGTGTGAACGTGTGAATGTTGTCGCTCACATGCGGTCCAGGGTGGCGATGCCCAGCAGTCCGAGCCCCAGTCTGAGGGTGTTGGCCGTCAAACGACAGAGGGCGAGGCGGGATGCCAGTGCTTCATGATCAGCCTTGAGCACTGGCACCTGGTCGTAGAAGCGGTTGAACACCTGGCTGAGCTCAAACAGATAACTGCACAACCGATTGGGCAGCAGCTCCTCCTCCACCTCAGCGATCACCGCGTCGAACTTGAGCAGCTCCCGCACCAGGGCCCACTCCTGGGGCTCGCTGAACTGAAGTTGTGCCTTGGTGGCAGCAAGGTCGCCCCCCTTGCGGGCGATGCCAGCGATGCGCACTACGGCATAGAGCAAATAGGGCGCCGTATTGCCCTGCAACGCCAGCATCCGATCGAAGGAGAACTGGTAATTGGTGATCCGGTTCTGGCTGAGATCGGCATATTTCACCGCCGCCAAACCCACGGTGCCCGCCACACGGTGGATGAACTCCTCGGTCTCGCTGCGCTCCTCCTCCTTCAAGCGTGAACGCAGATCGGTCTCGGCGCGCTCGACGGCTTCATCAAGCAGATCCCGCAGACGCACGGTGTCGCCGGCGCGGGTCTTGAGCTTCTTGCCGTCTTCCCCCTGCACAAGGCCAAAGGGCACATGCTCGAGGCTCGCGCCTTCCGGAATCCAGCCGGCCCGTTCGGCCACCTGGAACACCCCAGCGAAATGGTTCGCCTGACCGGCATCGGTGACGTACACCACACGGCGGGCACCATCCCCCTCCGGAGCCGCACCAAAGCGGTAGCGGATTGCCGCCAGATCAGTGGTGGCGTAGTTGAAGCCGCCATCGCTCTTCTGCACGATCACCGGCAAGGGCTTGCCGTCCTTACCATGAACACCCTCGAGGAACACGCACTGGGCACCGTCATCGGTGACCAGCAACTCGGTGTTCTTCAACCGATCAATCACCGCGGGCAGGAAGGGGTTGTAAAACGACTCGCCGCGTTCGCTCAGGCGGATGTCGAGCCGGTCGTAGATCTTCTGAAACTCACGCCGCGACTGATCGCAGAGCAAGCCCCAGGCCTTGAGAGACACCGGATCGCCGCCCTGCAACTTCACCACCTCATCGCGGGAGATGGACTGGAAGGTTTCATCGTCATCGAAGCGCTTCTTGGCCTCGCGGTAAAAGGCCACCAGGTCTCCCAGATCCACCGCATCTGCGGTCTCCAAGGCTTCCGGTGCCACCTGTTTGAGGTGGGTAATTAACATTCCGAACTGAGTGCCCCAGTCGCCCACGTGATTGAGGCGTAGCACCGGATGGCCGCGGAACTCCAGCACCCGCGCCAGCGAGTCGCCAATGATCGTGGAGCGCAGATGCCCCACATGCATTTCCTTGGCGATATTGGGGCTCGAAAAGTCCACCACCACCGGCGCCGCGTTGCTGACCGCCGGCACGCCAAGCCGCTCGTCCCCCAGCCGTGCCGATACCTCCGCCGCCAGCCGCTCCGGACGGATCGTGAGGTTGATGAAACCAGGCCCTGCGATCTGAGGCTCCAGGCACAGGTCTGTGAAGGCGGGATCGGCCTGCAGCTGCTCCACGATCGCCGTGGCGATTTGCCGGGGAGCCTGCTTCAAGGGCTTGGCCAGGGGCAGAGCACCATTGGCCTGGAAGTCTCCGAATTCCGGCTTGCTGGCAGGAGCCAGCTGGGGGTCCAGCCCCGCATCGGCCTCCGGGAAGGCCCGTTGCATCGCCGCCCGCAGCTGGGCATCCAGGGACTGGGACAGGCTGAGCATGGGCAGTGCGTGGCCGGGGGAATCCGGCTCTGATCATCCCCCTTCAGGTGAAACGCATGCTCAGATCTAACCAGCGGCTGCGGGTCACCGGCGCGCTGGTGGAGATCAAATCGATGCCGGTGGCGGCGTAGGCCTTCAACTGCTCAGGCTGAATGCCCGAAGCCTCCAGCACCACCCCACAGGTGCTGCAGTGCCGCAGGCGCGGCACGAGGCACCTGAGCTGCTCGGGGGTGAACTCATCCAGCAGCACCCCATTGGCGCCGGCCTGCACCCCTTCCAAAGCCTGGGCTTCCGTCTCGGCTTCCACAATCACAGCCGTGGGCCAAGGAGCCTGATTGCGCACGGCCGAGATGGCCGCCGTGATGCCCCCCGCCCAGGCAATGTGGTTCTCCTTGAGCATGGCCGCGTCATCCAGCCCCATGCGGTGGTTGATGCCACCGCCGCAGCGCACCGCGTATTTCTCCAGCAAGCGAAGCCCAGGTGTGGTCTTGCGGGTGTCGGCCAGACGAACACCCGTATCCTGGAGTTGGGCCACCAATTCAGCGATGGCGGTGGCGATGCCCGAGAGCCGCATGGCCAGGTTCAAGGCGGTTCGTTCACCCGCCACCAAGGCCGTGGCCGGCCCATGAAGCTCCAGCAAGCAGTCCCCGGCCTCGACGGCATCGCCGTCCTGCCGCAGGAGACGAACGCTCACCCTGGGATCCAGCCGCTGGAACAAGCGCTGCACCAACGGGCCACCACAGAACCGGCCCGGCTCTTTGGCAACCCAATGGGCCTGACCCTGCTGGCCCTGCAATGCAGGGGCCGTCAGATCGCCGCGGCCGATGTCTTCCGCCAGCCAGGCCTCCAAGGCAGCGGTGAGTGCCGGGGATTGCCAGTCCAAAACGTTCCTGAAGTCCACTGAAACTATTTTCCGATGCAGAAGCGCGAAAACACTCGATCCAGCACCGCTTCGGTGAGCTCTTCCCCGGTGATCTCTCCCAACGCGCGGATGGCCTCCCGCAGGTCAATGGTCCAGAAGTCCCAGGGGAGCAGCTGGGCCGCCACCTCCTGGCTGCGTTCCAGGGCTTCGGCTGCTCGGGCGGCAAGATCGCGTTGGCGTTGGTTCAGCGCCACCAACATGACGTCAGTCCCTGCAGCCCCGCAACGCTCTAGCAGGGCCTGCACCAGGTCCGCTTCGCCCGTGCCCTCCAACGCCGACAGCTGAACATCCACCGGCTGAGGGAAAGCCCCAGCGGGGAGATCCGCCTTGTTGGCGACAAGGATCCTGGGGATCTGCTGCGGAATACGCGCCAACAAGGCCGCATCTTCAGCGGTCCAGCCCGCATGGCCGTCGAGCACCAACAGCACCACATCCGCCGTAGCCAGTGCTTCCTCGCTGCGGGCAATCCCCAGCTGCTCCACCGCATCGTCGGTGCTGCGAATGCCAGCGGTGTCGAGCAGGGTGATCGGCACCCCTTCCAGCACGATCTCGCTCTCCAGCAGATCCCTTGTGGTGCCGGGCAGATCGGTCACGATCGCTCGCTGGCGGCGACTGAGCCGATTGAGCAGGGAACTTTTTCCCACGTTGGGGCGACCCACCAGCGCCACCCGCAGGCCCTGGCGTAGGGCATCTCCCCGCTCGCCATCCTGCACCAGCTGCTGAAGCTCCAGGCGCACGGCTTGCAGGTGTTGCAGCAAGGCATCGCCATCAAGAGGCGGCAGATCCTCCTCGAAATCCACCCGAGCCTCCAGCTCGGTGAGCTGGTCCAGCAGACGTTCCCGCAGCGCCGTAATCTGAGTCTGGATCCCGCCATCAAGGCCCGCCATCGCCAACTCGGCCGCCCGACGGCTGCGGGCTGCCACCAGCTCACTCACCGCCTCCGCACGGGTGAGATCGAGCCGGCCGTTGAGCACCGCCCGCTGGCTGAACTCTCCAGGCTGGGCCCGGCGCACTCCCGGCTGCCGCAGCACCTGTTCGAGGACCCGCTGAACCGCAATCACCCCGCCATGGCAGTGGATCTCCACCACGTCCTCACCTGTAAAACTGCGGGGCCCGCGCATCAGCAGCAGCAGAACTTCATCGAGACGCCGGCCCTCGCCATCGATCACATGGCCGTAAATCACCCGATGCGATCCCCACTCCTGACGGCCCGGGTACTGCACAACGCTGCGCGCAGTCGCTTCCACAGCAGGCCCGGAGAGACGGATCACAGCAATCCCGCCCTGCCCTGGGGCCACGGCGGTGGCCACTGCCGCAATCGTGTCGGTGCTGGGCACAGGAGTCGCCGCTGGTGATCCATAACTAGGATTTAATCGACTTTCGCAGGGTTGATGCGCCGGTTGCTGCGCCTCAGTCGCATCCGGATTCGCCGAGGAGTCCTCTGGTTGTGGAGACAGGAAGGAACCTCAGGCCAACGGGCCCGTGGCCTGGCTGCTGGCGTGTTCTGCGGCTGTTATCCCTTCTTCGGGCTGCAGATTTTCCTCAGCGTGGGTGTGGCCACCGTGGTGCGTGGCAACCACCTGCTCGCCGCCGCAGGCACCCTGGTCAGCAATCCCCTCACCTATCTGCCCCTCTACTGGTTCAACTACCTGGTGGGCTGTCGGCTGCTGGGCCCTGGCCGGGGCGTGATCAACCTGGCGGAGCTCAATCGCAGCGGCCTGTGGGCCCAGGGATGGGACTTCACCCAGCGCATCCTGCTGGGCTCAACCGTTGTTGGAATGGTGCTGGCCATCGCCAGCGGCTGGATGGCCTACCGCCTGTTTCTGCGACGCGGTACCCGACCTGTTGCGAGGCGGAGCAGTTAGCTCGTGCCCACCCGGGCAATCCCGATAACATCCGCCATGGAACGGATTTGGTCCATGGTACGGCTGAGCTGATCCGCACCCTCCAGCTCAACCCGTAGATCAATGCGGGCCGGCTTGCCCGCTGCGGTGGTCACCCGAGCATCACTGACGTTGATGGCGCCATCGGAGAGGCGCAACAAGATGTCTTTGAGGATTCCGACGCGATCGATCACCTCGATCCGCAGCTGCACCGGGAAGCACCGCTTCTCCCGTTCGGCGTGAGTGGTGTTCCATCGCACGGGAAGCCGCCGTTCCTGTGGGATCGTCTCCACGTTGGAGCAGTCCTGCCGGTGAATGGTGATGCCATGGTTGCCGAGGGCCACCGTGCCCACGATCAACTCGCCCGGCAACGGACTGCAGCAGCCACCGAGGCGGTAGTCCAAACCCTCGAGCCCAAGGATCGCCCCTTCGCCTCCGGAACGATCCGGCGCCACATCCCGCGATGGCACCAGCGCCATGGCCACTTCTTCGTTGCTGGGTGGGGCCTGCTGCTGTTCCGCCAGCAGACGCATCTCCTCCCGAAGACGATTGAGTGCCTGTTGCAGCGTGACATCTCCGAACCCCAATGACGCCAGCAGGTCTTCGGTGGTGGGCACATTGCAGCGTTGCGCCACCCGCTGCATCGCCTCACTGTTCAGCAGGGCATCGAAGCCGTCACGCCCCAGCTCCCGCTCGAGCAGATCTTTGCCTCGTTCAATCGTTTCATCACGGTGGCTGCGTTTGTACCACTGGCGAATGCGGTTGCGCGCCGTCGGCGTGGCCACGAAGTTCAGCCAATCCAGGCTGGGATGAGCCGTCTTGTTGGTGAGCACCTGAACGAAATCACCGTTCTGCAACGGTGTCGCCAAAGGGCAAAGCCGATCGTTGATGCGGACGCCATGGCAGTGATTTCCCACTTCGGAGTGAATGCGATAAGCGAAATCGACGGCGGTTGCCCCCTTGCGCAAACCGAGCACATCACCCTTCGGCGTAAACACAAACACCTCCTCATCGAAGAGGTCTTCCTTGATTGACGAGAGGTAGTCGTTGTGATCGTCATTTCCTCCTTCCTGTTGCCAATCCACCAGCTGACGCAGCCAGTTGAACCGCTCCGCATCACTGCTGCTGCTGGCCGGAGAGCCGCCTTCCTTGTATTTCCAGTGGGCCGCAATCCCGAATTCGGCCACGTGGTGCATCTCCAACGTGCGGATCTGCACTTCGATCGGGCGATGCCGACCAATCACGGCGGTGTGCAGGGATTGATAACCGTTGGGTTTTGGCAGCCCGATGTAGTCCTTAAAACGACCGGGAATTGGGCGGAAGGTGTCGTGAACAACCGCGAGAGCGCGATAGCAGCTCTCGACGTTGGGGGTGAGGATCCGCAACGCCGCCACGTCGTAGATCTCGTGGAACTCCTTCTGCTGGCGCTGCATCTTGCTCCAGATGCCAAAGAGATGTTTGGGGCGACCACTCACCTCGCAGTGGTTTAGGCCAGCCCGTTCCAACCGCTCGTTCAGCAGCCCCACCGTGACGCCGAGCCGTTGCTCCCGCTCGCTGCGCTTGGTGGCCACCTCCTCCTGAATCTCTCGGAACGCCTCCGGTTCCAGCAATTTGAAGGCCAGATCCTCCAGTTCCCATTTGAAGCGACCGATGCCGAGCCGGTTGGCGAGGGGTGCATAGATCTCGCGGGTTTCACGGGCGATCCGTTGTCGCTTCTCATCCTTCAACGCACCAAGGGTGCGCATGTTGTGCAACCGGTCCGCCAGCTTCACCAACACCACACGGATGTCGCTGGCCATCGCCAAGAACATCCGCCGCAAATTCTCAGCCTGAGCTTCCGTGCGGTCATTGAAGTGGATGCCGCCGAGCTTGGTGACTCCCTCCACCAGCTCACGCACCTCGGAACCGAAATGCAACTCGATCTGATCGGTGGTGACGTCGGTGTCTTCGACCACGTCATGGAGGAAACCCGCGGCGATCACCGGGGCGCTGGCGCCGATGTCCCGCAACAGATCAGCCACCGCCACCGGATGGACGATGTAGGGGTCTCCACTGGCGCGGAACTGGCCTTCATGGAGCTGAAAGCCGAAATCAAAGGCCGAGACCAACAGCGCCTCGGCATCGGTAGGGCAGCTCTGACCAATGCCAGGCGGCACATTGGCGATGCATTCCCTCAACCAGTCCGGCAGAGCGATGCCGTAGTCGTCCGGATGACGGACGGGATGGCGCCTCACTTCGGGCAACGCGCAGCCAACCTTGGCCGAACCAGTGCTGGTTCGGGGCTCTTTGGGTGTGGAGGCAGCGTTGAGCATCCGACCCATCTGCTCAATCCATGGTATTCAGTGCGGGACCCCCTGTCGCTCCCGCAGCTCTGTTCATGGGTCGGCCTGTTCTGGAACTCGAACAGCTGCGATTGCGCTATCCCGGCAGCGACGACTGGACGCTGGATGGGCTGAATTTGAACCTCGAGCCGGGGGAGACCCTGGCCTTGGTGGGGTCCTCAGGCTGCGGCAAAAGCACGGTGGCGCGGGCTGTGATGCAGCTGCTGCCCCAGGGAACAAGCTGTGAAGGACGGCTGGCATTAACCGGTCAGGATCCACGCCAGCTCAGGCGACCGCAATTGCGGCAGCTGCGAGGTGAGGCCGTGGGTCTGGTGTTCCAGGACCCGATGACGCGGATGAATCCGCTGATGAACGTGGGCGGCCATCTGATCGACACCCTCAGGGCCCACCGGCCTAACACCAGTTCAGCGGCTCACCAGGAACGAGCCCGAGAACTGCTGGAGCGGGTGGGCATTGGATCCAACCGCTTCCGCGCTTACCCCCATGAGCTCAGTGGTGGGATGCGACAGCGGCTGGCGATTGCCTTGGCGATTGCCCTAGAACCGCCGCTACTGATCGCCGATGAACCCACCACCAGCCTGGATGTGGCGGTAGCAGGGCAGGTAATGGCCGAACTCAGCGGCCTCTGCCAGGAACTGGGCAGTGCCCTGCTGCTAATCAGCCACGACCTGGCAATGGCAGCCCGCTGGTGCGAGCGCATGGCGATGCTCGACGGCGGACGCAAAGTGGAGGACGGCCCCAGCCATCAGCTGCTCACCCGGCCTCAGTCGTCCGTCGGACAACGGCTATTGGCCTCCGCCCAGGCCCGGGAAGGCGGTCGCTCACCGGCACGTCCCGACAGCAACAGCGTTCTGCGGGTGGAGGAGATGCGCTGCTGGCATGCCGTGGGTGGCGTCCCTTGGGCACCGGTCTGGCTGAAGGCGGTGGACGGGGTGAGTTTCGAGCTCAGGGCCGGGGAAAGCCTTGGGGTGGTGGGGGCCTCCGGCTGCGGGAAAAGCACCCTCTGCCGTGCCCTGATGGGGCTCAATCCCATCCGCGGCGGTCTGATCGACCTGCTCGGCCAGGACCTGCTGAGCCTGCGCGGAGAAGCACAACGAACGGCCCGTCGGTCCCTCCAAATGGTGTTTCAAGACCCTCTGGCATGCCTGAATCCTGCCCTGCAGGTGGCGGATGCCATCGCCGATCCGTTGCTGATCCATGGCCTCTGCTCCAAAGCCGCAGCCCGGGAGGAAGCCCGCCGCCTACTGGAGCGGGTTGGCCTCAGCCCGGCTGAACAGTTTCAAGATCGGCTGCCGAAGCAGCTTTCCGGCGGCCAGCAGCAGCGGGTGGCCATCGCCCGTGCCCTGGCCTTGAAGCCCAAGGTGCTCATCTGCGATGAGAGCGTCAGCATGCTCGATGCGGAGGTGCAGGCGGATGTGCTCGCGCTGCTGCGTGAGCTGCAGCAGGAACTGGGCCTCGCGATCGTGTTCATAACCCACGACCTTTCGGTGGCCAGTGGTTTCTGTCACAGAGTGATGGTGCTGAACAAAGGGAAAGTGGTTGAAGAGGGTCCAGGCGACAGGATCTTCAGCGCACCTCAGGCACCGATCAGCCGGACCCTCGTGGAGGCTTGTTCACGGCTGCCCCGTTAAGCCCTCAGCCCGATGCAGCGCGACGCCTCAACACCCCCAGCAACTTCTCCATCACTGGAGGCAGTGGCGCTTCGAACACCATCCGCTCACGAGTGATCGGATGGTCGAGCCCCAACTGGACAGCATGCAGGGCTTGACCAGGCAACTCGATTGGCAATTTGCGGCAGCGGCTGTAGGTGGGGTCACCCACCACGGGGTGGTTCATGTGAGCGCAGTGGACACGGATCTGATGGGTCCGGCCGGTATCGAGCTTGAAGCGCAACAGGGAGTAGTCACCGAGACGCTCCACCAGGGTCCAGTGGGTGCAGGCGTAACGGCCGTTTTCACTGCTCACCACCGCGTACTTCTTGCGATCAGCCGGATGACGGCCAATGGCGCCAACGATTGTGCCGGAATCGCCGCCGGGCACACCGTGAACGACGGCGAAGTATTCCCGTGACGCGATCCGCTTCTGGATCTGAACCTGGAGCCGCACCAAGGCCTCCTGGCTCTTGGCGATCACGATGCAGCCGGTGGTGTCTTTGTCGAGCCGGTGCACGATCCCCGGTCGCAGCTTGCCGCTGATGCCAGGCAGATCCGGGCAGTGATGGAGCAGGCCATTCACCAGGGTGCCGTCCTTGTTGCCCGGAGCCGGATGCACCGTCAGCCCGACCGGCTTGTTGAGCACGATCAGGTGGTCGTCCTCAAACAACACATCCAGATCCATCGGCTCCGGCCTGAGATAGGGCAGCGGCTCCGGTGGCGGCATCCACAGCTGCACCTCATCGCCCTGGCGAAGTGGGGTTTTGGCCTTGCCGGTCTTGCCGTTGACGCGCACATAGCCCGCATCGATGAACTTCTGAATGCGGGCCCGGCTCTGCTCGGTGCGCTGACTCACCAACCAACGGTCCAGCCGCATCGGCAGCGGTTTGGGATACGTCAGCGAGAGCAGCTCTCCCTCCCCTTCGCCAAAGCGATCCGTGAAGGTCTCCTCCGGCAACGGAAGACGTTTCCACTGCGGACTCATGCCGGCAGCTCCAGGGCGATGCTGCCGAGGGCGGACTTGCGGAAATCATCCAGCAGCCGCTGGGCCATGCGAGCCGTCTCGCCGGAGGTGTGGCGGGCCGCTGCGGCTTCCAGCCAAAGGGCGGGGTCCGCTGTTTCACCACTCAGGGGAATGCTGTAACGCTCCTGCAACAACGGAATTGTCACGCCGGCTGCAGCCTGAGATTCAACATCCAGCAACAACTGCAGGAAGGCCTGAGCCACCAGTTCACCGTCGTAGGCGGCCTGGCCGATGTCGTCGCAGAGAGCCAGCCGCAGGGCCGCGTGCTGATCGTCGAGCCGAGGAGGCAGCACGCCAGGGGCATCAAGAAGGTCGAGGTCTTGTCCCAGACGCACCCAGCGAAGGGTGCGCGTCACCCCAGCCCGCCGGGCACTGGCCACCACCTTCTGCCGCACCAGACGGTTGATCAGGGCCGACTTGCCCACGTTGGGAAACCCCAGAGTGAGAGCCCGCACCGGCCTGGGCCGCATGCCCCGGTTGCGGCGGCGTTCGTTGAGTTGGTCGCCGGCACGGATCGCGGCCTGCTGCACCTGCTTGACGCCGGTGCCGGCCTTGGCATCACACCAAACCGTCCGCTGACCCTGGGCCTTAAACCAGGCCTCCCAGGCCTCCTTGGCGGCCGTGGTGACCATGTCACGCCTATTGATTACCAACAGATGCTGCTTGCCCTTCAACCAGCGGTTGAGATGAGGGTGACCTGTGGCTAGGGGAATGCGGGCATCACGCACCTCGATCACGAGATCCACCTTGTCGAGATGGCGTTTGAGCTGCTGCTCCGCCTTGGCGATGTGGCCGGGGTACCACTGGATCGTTGGGGTGCTCACGAACGCAAAAGCACAGAACAGACGTCCAGCCGGAACAAATTCACTTTGACCTCGCTGGCGCTATCGCCATTCACACGGGTTAATCTCACCCCGTTTTCTTACCGCACGACACAACCCTATGGCGAAGCGTTCCCTGGCCAGCCTCAACGCCGGCGACCTGAGCGGCAAACGCGTTCTCGTGCGGGTTGACTTCAACGTGCCCCTGAACGACGCCGGTGCGATCACCGACGACACCCGCATCCGTGCTGCCCTGCCCACGATCAACGACCTGATCGGCAAGGGCGCCAAGGTGATTCTTTCCGCTCACTTCGGCCGCCCCAAGGGCCAGGTGAATGACGCGATGCGCCTCACCCCCGTGGCAGCTCGCCTGAGTGAACTGCTGGGCAAGCCAGTGGCCAAGACAGACAGCTGCATCGGCCCCGACGCCGAAGCCAAGGTGGGTGCCATGGCCAACGGCGATGTGGTGCTGCTGGAGAACGTGCGCTTCTTCGCTGAAGAAGAAAAGAACGAAGCCGATTTCGCTGAGAAGCTCGCTGGTCTGGCTGAGGTGTATGTGAACGACGCCTTCGGCGCCGCCCACCGCGCTCACGCCTCCACTGAAGGCGTAACCAAGTTCCTCAAGCCCTCCGTCGCCGGCTTCCTGATGGAGAAGGAGCTTCAGTACCTGCAGGGTGCTGTGGATGAGCCCAAGCGGCCCCTGGCTGCCATTGTCGGCGGCTCCAAGGTGAGCTCCAAGATCGGTGTGCTCGACACTCTGATCGACAAGTGCGACAAGGTGCTGATCGGCGGCGGCATGATCTTCACCTTCTACAAGGCACGTGGCCTCTCGGTTGGCAAGAGCCTGGTGGAAGAGGACAAGCTGGAACTGGCCAAGGAGCTGGAGGCCAAGGCCAAGTCCAAGGGCGTGCAGCTGCTGCTGCCCACCGACGTGGTACTAGCTGACAACTTCGCCCCCGATGCCAACAGCCAGACCGCTGACATCAACTCAATCCCTGAGGGCTGGATGGGCCTGGACATCGGCCCCGACTCGATCAAGGTGTTCCAGGACGCCCTGGCCGACTGTCAGACCGTGATCTGGAACGGCCCCATGGGCGTGTTCGAGTTCGACAAGTTCGCTGCTGGCACCAACGCCATCGCCACCACCCTGGCCGACCTGAGCGGTAAGGGCTGCTGCACGATCATCGGCGGCGGTGACTCCGTGGCAGCCGTCGAGAAAGCTGGCTTGGCCGAGAAGATGTCTCACATCTCCACCGGCGGTGGCGCCAGCCTTGAACTGCTGGAAGGCAAGGTGCTTCCCGGCGTAGCAGCTCTAGACGCCGCCTGATTAGCGGCTCAGGCCAAAGCTTCCTGCCTCTGGCATCGAGCTTGTTGCCGGTGCGCGCCGGAAGCCCCAATTGATTCCGAACCTTGTTCATGTAAGCCCGGTAGTCCTGCTTGAGGGACTTCCGGGCTTTTTTCATCTTCCGACGGCACGTCTTCAGCGCATCAGCGGATGCTGCGGCATCGATGCAGCGCTGCTGGCTCCGCAGCAGCTCTAGCCAACGCTTGTAGTTGCCCTAGGACCAGGTCTTGCGAGCCTCGAACAAGACTTGGCTGTTCTCCGGGGACAGATCACGACCAGCCACTGCCGCTGGGACCAGCGTCATGACCGGTACTGCCATCAGTGCAGCCAAAGCCAGGGAGGCGGTGGAGATGCGCACGGATGAAGCCGTCGCAATACATCCATTCTGGTGACACACGTCAATCGGGATCTAAATGGCCCGCCATGAGTCATGACCAGATGTGACTTACGCCTGGGCTTCGTGGGGCTAGGAACCAAAAGATGCGGAGGATTCAAGTAGTAACCAACAAACTCTAAAAAGACTGCTGAGCACCTGAACACCATGATCAATGGGTAGGAACTCCTCAGAACAGATCAACAGAGAGAACTGGGCAAAAATGGAAATGGACAGACAGAGTCCAGTTGAAGTTGCTCTCGGCGAGAGTCAACACTCGGCCAGCCGAAACGACCTAAGCAGATTGCAAATCCTGCTTTACAACAGCCAAGGAGAGCCGAAACCCGTAAAGGGCTTGCTTGACACACCGGTTTAGCACCAGAATGATGGTGCAAGTCAAAAAAAAAAGCATGTCTGCTCTTCAGACGTACCTCAGCAGCCCACGCACACGCCAGATTCTGAGCCGGAAACCAGGTGAGCAAGGATTCTCACTGATCGAATTGGTGATCGTTGTCGCAGTGCTTGCTGTTCTAGCGGCGATTGCTATTCCAGCCTTCCAAAACCTGGCGGAAGACGGAAGAAAGGCTGCGGCAAAAAGCTCATTAGCTCAGATTTACAAAGAGTGCGAAGTCAGCAAAATGCAAACAGGTACTGCTGCACATACGGCACTATCAGCGGCAGTTAGCGGAGTTAATTACACTGGAGGGGCTGTAACAACAGCGTGCACTGCCACTGCTACAGGCACAACAACAGGCGGAGCTGTCTTCGCTGTTAACCTTGCTACTGGAGAAAAGACCGGAACCTGGTAATCACCAATCCAAGCAATGAAAGTTTACTCCTCATCCGCGAAAATTCGCGAACCGAGCAAAAGAGGAGTGCTTTTCCATGGCTCAACCATTAATGATGGATACTCAATACTTGAGCTAGTTGCTGTCATCACAGTCCTAGGAGTAATTTCAAGCATTGCATTTCCCAAGGTAGGAAATTTATTTGCGAGCTTCAAGATTGATGAAGCAAAAGCTCTACTCAATACTGCAGCAGCGGCTTGCTTGCAAAATTATCGAATCAATCCTAACAACGCAGATCAAATAGATCCGACAATCATTTCGAACCAAAGACTTAAAGACGCAGGATATACAATCAACAATTCCAAAAATGCATGTAGTGATCTTGAGCTAATTCCATTAGTCTCTAATGACCCTATACGGTTCCCAATTGGATTTTCAGTCATCAATGGTCAACTATTAAAAACAGCAACACCAACATCAGCCTCCAGCATCAACTCCTGCGAAGCATGGGCAGGAGTTGACTGTGTGCAAGGGACAGGGCTCTCGGATCACATCAAACTGCTTAAGCAGATAGGGGAAGCTAAAACTGCATGCAATGACAGCTATCAGCAATGGCTGGAAAGCGGAACAACAACTTCTTCATCGAAAAAATGGGATTCGCGCGAAGATTCAGCATGCCCAACGAGGCCTCCGATTACAGATGAAAGCAGATGCAATATCAAGGGCTGTAACCCAGGCCTAACAGTATGGGGCCTCGATGGCAAATTTGTTGGGTACGAAAAAGAAGACTATGATCGAGCTCTTGAAGCGAAATATGGCAAAACCTGCACGGAATGGGTCGGCAACAAGAAGAAAGAGAGCCCCCCATATACCAATCAGCCTTCAAACTTACCCGCAACACTAAAAGAATGCGGAACACAAAAATTTTGGTTTTACAAAGGCATCGATGTTGGCACTAAAGAAGAATTTGACAAACGAATCTGCAGCGACAACCTCGAAATACAAAAGGAAATACCCGGCAAGAGAACAGTACAAGGCTGCGGAAGCCAGACTTATTATTTCTGCAACAAACAAATAAAAGCAACCGAGAAAGACCACAAAGAATGTTCATGCGATGTTGAAAAGTATGATAAAGCTCAAGAAGGAAAGAACGGAGAATTCACAACAACAGAACAAGGGGCCAATGGATGCGGAAAGTACTGGGTCTGCAAGGGAGAGATCCTTAACGGTGAAGAAGATTATAAAAGAAACTGCAAGAGATCGATCATATCATGTACGCCTAATCCTCAATATTGTGCAAAACAGAGATTTATCAACCACGAATCTTGTGCTAGTTACAGAAGATGCTTGGGGGGAGGATAAGTGCAACCCAACACATTAGAAATAAGAAAACTTATCGATGAAATATTTGCACTGCAATGGTGTAGGGAAAATATTGTCGTACCTTTAGGCAAAGAACGAAACCAGGCAACAGGCAGCGAAAAACTGACGGTTGCCATTGGCAATTTTAGCTATCTGGGAACAATTGGCGATGTCATCAAAACAAGAGTCGCCAATGCAGGCCTGGAGTGCCAATTCATTGAAAAGCCTGCCCATGAAATTCAGGCACTACTCGATAAAGCGACACAAGAACGCCTGATCAGCGGCGAAAGCGATGCATTAGATGGAATTGAATTCAGCGATGATGCGGTCCTTGATGCACTGAAAGGGGTTGAAGACGACAATGCAGCACAGGGATTTGATTTTGATTTTGACGACAGTGATGAACAGATTATTGAAGAACAAGCGTTGGATCTATCAACGGAAATGCTTGGAAGCAAAATACAACAAGCTGCTGCAAAAATCCTCATTCACGCAGCACGATCAGGCGTCTCTGACATTCACGTTGAACCAAGACGTGAAGAATACAAAGTAAGGGTAAGAAGGGATGGTGTAATGCAAAGCTATGTAAGCATGCCCAGATCAGCAGGAATCAAATTTACGGCCTGCCTGAAAAATATGGCACAAATGGATATCGCCGAAAGAAGACAATCTCAAGACGGAAAGATACGCCGCAGATTTGAGGGCCAAACCATGGAATTCCGCTGCGCGACAGCACCCGGAAAATTCGGCGAAAAAATGGTGATGAGATTCTTAAATAGCAATTCCGATATGTTGAGCCTGGATACCCTCATATCTAACGAAATAGTACGCCAGGATCTCAGGTCTATCATCAACGAGGCCAACGGGATTATTATTGTTTCTGGACCCACAGGCTCGGGAAAATCAACAACCTTGGCATCTGCACTACGTGAAAAAGATACTGGTGAACTAAATATCGTAACCGCTGAAGATCCAATTGAATATGATCTTGGTGGAAACATTCAACAATTCCCAGTTATCAGAGCCAAAGGGCAAACATTTTCAAATCTTCTGAGAACTTTTTTACGTCAAGATCCTGATGTGATTCTGATTGGTGAAACTCGCGACCCTGAAACAGCCGAGTCCTCCATGGATGCTGCAGAAACGGGCCACCTTGTCTTCACGACCCTGCACGCCAACAGCGCAGCAAGTTCATTAACGCGATTGATGGATATGGAAATTCCTTCTTACAAGTTGAATGCGTCACTGCGGGGAGTGCTCGCGCAACGCTTGCTGAGAAAAGTCTGTCCTGAATGCAGTGTTCAGCGACCAATTAATGAATCCGAAAGTCGCTTCACGGGGCTACCTGTTGGAACTTCTGTACTCTTTGCCAGTGCATTGACGTCAGACGACAAGCAAAAACGCAAAGAAGAAGGAACGCTGTGCACACGCTGTGGCGGAACGGGTTATCAGGGCCGCATTGGAACCTACGAGCTAATGAAGGTCAATCGAACCATTCGAGAAGCCATCAAACAAGAAAAGACCACACACGAGATTGAATCGATTGCCGAAGATAGTGGCATGCTCACCTTGAAAACCTATGCCGTCGACTTAATTGCGAAACAGCTCACAACAATTTCTGAATTGCAGAAAATCTGTAATACTGAAGATTAACCAACTATGGATACCAAAAGAGAGCCAATGAGCCTCGCTCGCCAAATCGTTGATTTTGCCATCAAAACAGGATCCTCTGATATTCATCTGGAAGAGGGCTCACCAATTGCTTTTCGGGTCAACTCGGACATTCAGATTCTTGAAAATGTTCTCGGGCCCAATGACATGAGTCGCCTTCTGTCAGAGATTGTGAGTGAGGACAAGCTCCAGCAATATGACAAAACAGGAGACTTAGACACATCAATAGGACTGGAAGGTCTTTCAAGAATAAGAATCAATGCATACAAGGCTAACGAAAAGCGTTGTTTAACCCTCAGAATCCTTCCCGATAGCTTACCCAAGTGGCAGGATCTAGGCTTACCACAACCATTCATCGACCTAACCGAAAAACATCGAGGACTCGTCCTTTGTACTGGACCTACTGGCTCGGGTAAATCAACAACTCTCGCCGCCTTTATCAATTGCATTTTAGAGACTAAAAAGCGCCATATCCTAACCATTGAAGATCCAATTGAATTTGAATTCAAGCATTCGAAAAGCTCTATCATTCACCAACGGGAAGTGAAAAGAGACACGCAAACTTTCGCTTCTGCCCTGCGTGCAGCGCTTAGAGAAGACCCTGATGTTATTTACATCGGAGAAATGCGAGATCTTGAAACGATTCAGCTGGCCATCACTGCTGCTGAAACAGGTCATCTGGTTCTGGGGACTCTGCACACATCTTCAGCAGCAAAAACTGTGGAACGAATCGTGGATGTTTTCCCTGGTGACCAGCAAGAGCAGGCTCGGCTTCAGGTGTCTACCTCGTTACTCGGTGTGATGACCCAGACACTCTGCAAAAACAATAAGGGAAAGCGCTCCTTAGCCTATGAGCTGATGATTAATACACCCGCAATTGCCAATCTCATCCGAGAGCGAAAGATCAGCCAAATTTATTCTCAATTACAAACAGGAAGCAAAGACGGCATGAACACCCTCGAGCAGTGCCTTAAGGCTCTCGTGGATAAAGGCGAAATAAGTCAAAAAGAAGCTCTCGGCAAAGCATCCAACCCAAAATCTTTACTGAGCAATGGTGAACAACAATGATTCAATATGGCAACTCAAAAACGCTACGCAACTCAGGTAATAGCCAAACAGAGAATACAAGGCAAACACCAAGAATACAAACCAAAAATCAACCACCGGCAGCCAAACTCAAGGTGCCGCAAAAGGATTTACTTGTTTTTTTTAGGCAACTGTCAGTAATCCTTGAAAGTGGCGTTGCCCTGGCACAAGGCATGCTTCTGATTGCCGAGAACATGACCAATGCCAAGCTCGCTAATTGTGTCCAAACAATTGCATTCAGGCTCAATGCAGGAGAAGAGCTCTCATCAAGCTTGCGGCTGTATCCAAAAGTCTTTGAACCCATAGCCATTGGCTTGATTGAAGCAGGAGAAGCTGGTGGAATACTGGAGCAAGTTCTTGACCGCATCGCTCTGCTGCTAGAAGAGCGCGCCAAAATTAGAGGTCAAATTATTGGTGCATTAATTTATCCATCATTGGTCTTCCTTCTTGCTGTCAGTGTCAGCCTCGGCCTGCTGATATTTATCGTACCAAAGTTCAAAGATATGTTCGACAAAATGGGTGCAGAACTACCCGCACTCACATCCTTCATGCTAAATCTGTCGAAGTTAGTCACATCGCCAACATTCGCAATAGGAGCCCCGTTAACTATTGCAATCGGAATATATCTCTTTAGAAGCTACTATAGTACCAAGCAGGGCAGAATGCTTGTTGACACTTATCTTTTAAAAATACCTCTTTTCGGAGATCTACTCCTGCGATCTGAAATGGCAGGCATGTGTGACACACTTTCAACACTGGTCAACTCCGGAATCCCCATCGTTGATGGAATGAACCGCTGCATATCAGCCAGCTCAAATGAATTAATTCGTCAAACCCTGCGTCGAGCGATCTTACTAGTTACCCAAGGGCAGGAACTCAATTATTCGATGGGCCGTAGCGATGTATTTCCAAAGCTCGTAATATCCATGATCAAAATTGGCGAAGAGACGGGTCAACTTAGTTTCATGCTCGAAAAACTTGCTGTCTTTTATAAGCGAGAAGTGGAGGCAACCGTTTCATCGCTAACCAAGGCAATGGAACCTGCAGTAATTTTTGTTGTAGCAGGAATTGTGGGAACAATTGTCATCTCACTTTATCTACCAATGTTCAGCCTAATCACAGAGATGGGAAAGTAATAATTTTTACAAATCTGAGGCTGTATTAACAGCACCATTACAGGCTAGAAAAGGGTTGAAAAAATATTCTTTTTTTGCAGCCATGATGAGATCACTTACTGTCTCCGTCTACCTTAAAAACTGGTTAATCTGATTAAAATATGAGTTTAGTCATTATTTGCAAAGCGGAGCTCACCTAGGTCTTGAAGTACATCTCCCGAGACAGAATCTTCCCTGGAAGACACTTCATCCATCAATTGATCCTGACACTTAACATCCTCCGCCGAAAGCTTCAGATCAGAGATCGGAAGCTCTTCTTCATCCTCAGAAATCACGTCTACATTCAGAGCTGACGAACCGAAACGCTCTGTAGTCGATGCATGATCGATATCAGATTGTTCTAAGTTAATTAACCCCTTCATTTGATTAAAATCAAGACTTTCTACATCTTCATCACGATGCAGGCCAGTGTTATCAAGATTGCCAAGCATAACGACCTGATCAATAAGTTCAGGCTCATGACCAGAAGTAATTGAAGGCAACGAAGAAGCATCTCCTTCATCTTCAAATTCCTCCTCTGGGCCTTGATCAACTAGATCGGCAGAAGCAATTGATGGCCCCTCTATTTCAGGGAGAGAGACATCCATACTGGAACTGATTTCATCGAGTCGAAAGATTTGATTTTTCGAAGTTCCTTCTAAAGAACCATTCACAGTACGAGAAGAGATCAGATCCCCATCGGCAGCAAGGGGGTCCTTCATCAAAGGCCATTGCTCCTTTGATGAATCAGCATCATCCACAATTTCATGATCTGAAGGAGGCTCAGCCTCGAGCGAAGAACTTGGTGGCGCCTCATAATCCGATAAGGAGCCATGATTGGTTTCCTCGAGAGCGATCTCTAAAGACACTTCCTCCAGGCTGGGAGCAGTTGTAAACGAGCCAGGAAACTCCTCAGCTTCCGTACTAAATGCCTGTGAATCAAGCGAATAATCTGGTTGAGCAGCAGCTGTAGATGACAAATTAGCTTCTAACGGAGCAACAGAGCTCAAAGAAACAGGAGCTTCAGAATCGGCGTCAAAACTGAGTATTTCATCATTATCCTTCTGATCCTCAGTCACGGGGCCAGCTGAACTTGCCTCCACTACGACAAGATCCAAACCCGTCTGAGCCTCTGGAGAACTCAAAATATCAGCGATAGCTACAGTACTATTTGAACGATTAAAATCTTGGTTGGTCAACTTCTGGCATTTCAAAGAGCAGGCCAGAAGTTCATCATTGGGAAGAAGACCCAGTGCCAAACCAGTCAGACGGCCAAGGCCTGATTGCAGCAACAAGCCATCCATCGAAAGACCATCCAATCCAGTGACAACACTGGTATGGGAAAGCACTACAGGTAAATCCAACAGCTCTCCCAATAAATCAGCGAGCAGGGGATGGGAACTGTTCACGCCAATCAGAGTCAAGCGCCGAATCTGAGCACCAGGGAGCTTGTTGAGATGAAAACGTTCGAAAGAGGCTCGCAAATCAGCCACAAGCACACGCAAGTCAAGTTCGGAAAGAGGTAGATAGTTTTCATCATTGAAGACAAGATCTTCAGCCGTCAAGCCAGAACCGAGAGCAACTTCTTGTTGTTCCAATTCCAAGTCGAACTCAGGCAGATTACGTATCGCAGCCAAACGTTCTGATCCCAAGAGACCGGAGCAGGACACCAGCATCAGATTGCTGCAATCAGGAAGTAGTTCCAACACCAGATCCACTTGTTGAGGAGCCAATGTGATCAAATCAGCAGCATGGTTCCGCAACTGGCTATGGCTTCCAAGCTCCAGCAGCTGCAACTCCAGATCTGCAGCCTGGAGCATCTCAACAATCGGATCTACTAGCACCTCAGGTATGGCTGTGAGCATGTACCAGCTCTGGCCACCAGCTTGTTGACTCTCTGTCGGCGTTGAAACAGGGAAGAGATCAAAATCCGTTTGGGTTAACGGAAATGGAATCTGTAGACCATTGGTTGGATTCAGCACGTACTCACGTGCTTCCTCCGTGGTCAGGGTTGCCGGCAGTTCAAGAAGACGCTGAAAGGCCAACTCCGGTGGCAAAACAACCGCCACACGATGGGCAGGAATCTTCTTCTCAGCACAAAAGTCCTGGATGAGACCAGCCATCTTCAATGGCTCCGCTGGCACGCCACGATCCAAGGCTTCTGGAGGCAGAGCGAACGCACTGACATGACTCAACTTCACCCCCGCATGCGTCAACTTCGCTTCCGCCAACAGCAGAGAATTAGATCCAAACTCCAACAACAGCACTCGCTTGGAGATCCTGCGACGGATCGATAGCAGCCCTTTGGTGAACTGACTGATATCGAGGCCAAAAAAGGTGGATCCCACCATTGGTGTTGCTGTCATGGGATCAACAAAGATGACGCGGACGGCAAAAAATACGTCTTGTAGGGAGCTTGGATGCGCTTACTTTATCTGGCAATGCTTGCAAAACATAGATACCAGGACTGGATAGAGTCTCGGGAGGAATTGTGGCCCATAAGCACAGAGAATATCCACGCGGCAGGCGTATATCCGGAATGGGCAAGTTCCACGCAGCTGCAATATTAGCCGCAAAATAAGGTTTCAAATTATTATCGAGGAGTTCCACCGGCCCAACGCAAGTCAGCGGAGGAGGTTTGGTATAGGTACTGGAGAAAGTCTTGATCTGGGACGACACGCCTGATTGGGACAAAACTTCAACCAGGCGATCCATGACAATCTGAATTTCCGCATGCTCAACCAAAACACCTTTACCCCAAACATAATTACCTGAAACGTCTGTTCTTTTCTCCCCTTCCGCATCAACAAAAAACCGATTTGTAAATTCCATCATCAGAACTACAACTCCTGTAAAAAGAACAAGCATCGACATAGCAACCAACATTTCGAGAAGCGTCATGCCAACTGCCCGAGAAACATTAATAATCCTCATCTGCCGCCTAAAAGATTTATCTGATGCCACAGCAGCAGTAGAACTTAGATGCGAATTTAAACGATAAGGATGTAATAGTTTATTTACAGGCAGCATATCATTTATTGCCTCACAAAAAGAGTTTGATTATTCTCCTGAAAAGAATCAGCATCAGGGAAAGAATCACCATTAGGAGAAGGACGAGCCACACCGTTCACCAATCTCACCTCATATGGGCTTAGGCGCTGATACCCGGACTGGCCAAAACCCTTTTCCGAAAGCTCGATAGCGAAAACCAACGAAGTTGTAGCAATTACCATAATTACCGAGCCCACAACAGCGTCAATCATTGCTACTCTCTTCAAAGGGACAGATCAACAAACTCTTGTCGTGTTCCGTACAAGAGACCATAAGATAAGGTCCAAGCTCTTCATCTGGGCTCGGCATAAAAAGAACCTGATGTGATCCATAATCCATAACACATCCGTTATCCCAGAAAAGATCCCTGGTTTTGGGTAAAAATTTTCTCACTGGAGAACCAACATGAACTTGAACATAGGGATTGACTTCAAGCGCGTTACAAATATCTATACCTTCCAAGCCAGATGCAATGGAATCCAATGAATCCATCATGCTTATTTCTCTTGCCTTCTCAGCACTACCACCATAAGCATCAACCGGCATTGGCAAAATCGATTGCCCCGTGAGCGAAAGACCCATCTCCAAGATCGCCATGATCCCGGTGAGCATCACCACACCCATCCCGGCATACAGGTACACCATCAGTTGTCGATCCCCTCTGGTTGGCCCGACGGTATCGGCTGGCGCCCATAAGCCGAAAGCATGAGATCCATCGACACCTCAGCCTGATCACCACCACCCTCCTTCTGTCGGCTCTGCTCCTGAACTTTCATCTCACTGATCACAACAAAGGTCTCCAATCGTTCCAGCGACTGCAGAAACGCCAGCACCTTTTGAAAAGGACCCTTCACTGTGAGAGCAGCTGAACGTTTTTCCAGACCACGATTGAGAAGGGGATCACCCACCGCCTCTTGAGAGTCCCCACCACCGGCTGCGGGTGGAGCGATCTCACCTTGGGCCGGCGTGGACGCCTTAAACCGTTCCACAGGCCCAGGCTTAGTGGTGGTGATCTCCACGTTGTGGGCGCGAGCCGAATCATTAAGTCCCGCAAGGAACGTCTGAAGTTCCGAGGTTCCCGCGACAAGTTCCAGCAAGCGATCCAACTGCTGATCCCGCTCCACCTGTCCTTGCTGCAACACAGCCAACTGCTGACGCAGCACAGGCAGGAATTCAGCCTTGGTCGTGAGTTGTTCCACCACCTCGCTCTGCTCACGTACGCGCATGGTGAGTGGGGTGACGCCAACACTCAACAAAGCCATGGACAAACCCAGGCCAGCGAACACCGGCACTACCAACACCGCCCGTTCGGGTGTCAACCACGACCAGAAACCTTGACGGCCAATGCCTGAGAAATTGGTCATTCGAACAACCCTTCCTCCTGGTGCAAACGCTGCAAGCGCCGCTCCAGACCAATGGCACCTAGGGCGGCCAACTGTGGGCGAATAGCCTTAGCTGCATCCGATGCAAACTGCGCAGACAGCCCGTAGCTGAGGCGCCCCAGATCAGCAACCTCCGTTGCCCCTGAACGCTGCAAGGTGGCCTGCTGGAGCGTCACATCACCCTGCTCAAACAGCGCCGATTGCCCCAGAGACAATATCAACGCGTTGAGCGTGCGCAGACCATCGGGCATGAGCGCTTCACCACTTAGATCCAGAGCATCACCATTGATGCGCGCCTGATCCAAATTGATCGATTGGGGCACAAGCCGCTGAAGTTCCGCCAGCACAGCCGAACTGGAGCGGACATCTGCCATGGCACGGGCCATGGTCTGATTGGTCTGAACCGCAAGCTCCAGGACCTTTTTTTCCTTCTGGATCTTCACCTCCAATAAATCGTGCTCATCGGCCAAAGGCTGAAGTTCTGCAGCGCTTTGACGTAATCGGCTGTCGCTTAACCACAACCAGCCGCAGCTCAGCATCACAATTAACGGAAGAACCGAGCCAAATAGCCCCCCCCGCAGCAGCAGGGTGCGAACCGGGATAACTTCGGGGCGTTGGGTTCCATAACGCTTGCGCCGTTGCCTAAGCAAATCGATCTCAAGCCAGGCACCAGAACTCACAGCAGCGAGCAACAATCACCACATTTAATCCAGAACAGAGGATCAAAGCCAGAACGATGCTGATTAGGCATAGAGCTCACAAATAGCGATGAGTCGCCAACGCATCAACGTTCTGAGGGCTGCAGCCTGGCTGGCCTTGGGCCTTGGGGTTGGCAGTGGCGGCACTGTTCTCTTACAGCAGTGGAGCTCAACCTCCACGACCGTCCACTACGCACGTGCTGAACGGCAACGACCTCCGGAAGCTGCCCTGACGACAGAGCTGTTATTGCAGGGGGAGCCCGCCATGGGCTCCAACGATGCGCCTTTGACCATTGTGGAGTTCAGCGATTTCGAGTGTCCTTACTGCCGTCTATTTCATGAAGAGGTGCTTCCCTCGCTCAAACGGGAGTACATCGACACAGGTCTGGTGCGCTTCATCCACAAGGATCTACCGCTGCCGTTCCACGACCAGGCCCGGCCTGCTGCGGCGGCTGCCCGCTGCGCGGGTGAACAGAACCGCTATTGGGATCTCTACGACGCCCTCTTCGATCAGCAGACCTGCCTTAAATGCAAGGGCGTTGTGGGGATCGCCGAAAGCATCGACCTCAACACTTCAGATCTTCGGAGCTGCATGCAACGCAAGGCAACCGAAACCCTGATCACAACCAATCTTTCTGAAGCCGAACTGCACAACATCCGCGCCACCCCGACCTTCGCCATTGGATCCAGCCGCAGCGACGGGAAGCACCACGGCGAAATCGTCGAGGGAGCGATGCCCTGGCCTCAATTCAAAGCCTTGATTGATCAACAGTTGAAGGCCCACAAGAGCCGCTGAGCCGGCTTGCCACCAAAGGCATAATCCAAAAAGTTGGGAACCAAGATGCATCACGCCGTGCGCAAGGACCGACTCTGGTTTCAGAACAACCCCGTCGCCCTCGTTCGCTTCAGGACTGCATCACCAGGGGAATTCACGCCGCTGTACGCGATGGGTGAACAGCCACCATCCTTCCGGCCCAGCATTTGCAAGCCCACGGCTCCCCTGCGTTGGGTGGCCGTTGTTGATCTGATGAGGCTGGTGGGCTCCCCCCTGGCTGATCCTGAGGAAACCACCGTCCGCCTGAGGCTTCGCATTCCAGCCATTCGCAGTTTCAGACGGCAAGAACAAGCAAAGTCAGAATTGTTGGACGCCGTCGCTGCCGAACTGCTCTACAACGTTGAGCCTGAACAGAACGCGATTGCGGCCTAAAAAGGGCAATTCGGTCTCAGCAAGCACGAAGCAATGACCAGATCGGACTTGTGCATCGGCATGGTGGGGCTCGGGGCACTGGGGCTCCCGATGGCGGTGAATTTGCATCAAGCCGGCTTGAACCTGCAGGTGCACACCCGCAGCCGTCTAGCCGAAAACGACCCGCAACTCGCAGGCGCGCGGGGCTGCATCAACCCAGCTGCAGCCGCGGACAACGTAGGCGTTCTGCTGCTGTGCGTCAGCGATGACACCGCGGTGAACAACGTGCTGTTTGGCCCAGACGGTGCCGCCGAGCGCCTCCAACCCGGCAGCATCGTGATCGATTGCTCAACCATCAGTCCCAAGGGGGCGCAACAGGCCGCCGCTCAGCTGCAACAGATCGGCGTCGACTACCTCGATGCCCCCGTCACTGGCGGCACCGAAGGAGCAAGGGCGGGCACCCTCACAGTATTGGTGGGGGGCGACGCCACCGTATTGAAGACGGTGCGCCCGCTCCTGGAGGTGATCGGCAGCTCGATTCACCACATCGGCCCAGTGGGCCGAGGCCAACAAGCCAAGGCAGTGAATCAAGTGTTGGTGGCCGGTAGCTATGCCGCCGTAGCTGAAGCCATCGCACTGGGGCAACGGCTGGAGCTGCCGATGCAACAGGTGATAGACGCCCTCAAAAGCGGCGCCGCAGGCTCCTGGGCCCTCAACCATCGCAGTGGAGCCATGCTCCAAGGGAGCTATCCGCTTGGCTTCAAACTGAGCCTTCACCACAAAGACTTAGGCATTGCCTTGGAGGCAGCACTCAAGGTCGAGCTCGACATGCCCATTACGGCACTGGTGGAACAGCTGGAATCCGACCTCATCGTGCGGGGATTCGGCGATGACGATGTCTCAGCGCTGCATCGCTTGAACACAGCAACCAAGGAGGCCTAAAGGCTTTTCACGACTCGCACCCGCTTGGTTGCGGTCACCACACCATCAGGGTGCACCAGCATCAGAGCCCAGGTCTGAGAGCCCGGCGCCTGCGGTGCCTGCACACTTTTGAACAAGCCACCACCGCCCATGGGCGCCAAGGGCAAGTTGGGACGCAGCTGATCCTCAACTTGCTGCTTGGTGAGGTCGATCAACCCTGCAGCCACTAAAGCCTGATCCAAGGGCTCTTCGACAATCAGATCGATGTCGTAACGGCTGCCGGTGAGAACGGCATCAGGGATTCCGAGGGTTACTTCCAGAGGGCGCTCACCGCTCCAAAGCAAGGATTCATGGGCGACCAATTCCTGTTCAACCATGCGCCCGTTATCCAGGCGAATCGCAATCCGTTCTGTTGCCTCCAGCCGGTAACGAAGCCCCTCCGACGCAGCCTCACCACGCACCAGCAACCGCAACGTCTCACGGCCATCTGCCAAAGGAGCCGCTGGTTCGACCTGCCAGGTGATCTCAGGAAAGTCTTGTCGAAAGCGTTGATAGCGCTGGGTTAGCGCAGGCTGCAGCTCAGAGATCGCAACACCGTCGAAGGACGATGAGCCATCCGCGTTCAACACGCTTTGCAGACGGCGGCTGAAGACCTCCAGCCCAGCGTTGCCTAGCTCTACCTGGGACAGGGCATGCATAGGTGAACCCAAGACAGCCAGGGCAGACATGAGCGTGACGCCAAGGAAAGAACGCATGGGCCAGGCTGCAGGATTCCAATTAAATTAAATCGCGTCATCGGAGACGTCAGCGGCCATGACTCGGTTCCTGATCGCCGCCAGCGGAACCGGTGGTCATCTGTTTCCGGCCCTCGCCGTCGCAGAAGCCGTGGAAGCCGATGGGCCCGTGCATTGGTTGGGTGTGCCGGACCGGCTGGAAACGATCTTGGTACCGGAACGCTTCGGTTTGATCACGGTGAATGCCGGTGGCCTCCAGGGCCGTGGCCTCAAGAAACTGGTGCAGCTGATCCGCTTGCTATGGGCCAGCGTCAACGTGCGCCGGATGATCCAGCGTGAATCAATTGATACGGTGTTCACCACGGGGGGCTACATCTCAGCACCAGCGATCCTGGCGGCGCGATGGTGCGGCATTCCCGTGGTGCTGCATGAGTCGAATGCCATCCCTGGGCGCGTCACACGACTGCTGGGTCGGCTGTGCAGTGCCGTAGCCCTTGGTCTGCCCGCTGCAGCCCAACGCATTCCAGGAAGCCATCCCGTCGTTACAGGCACACCGGTGCGTGCCGCCTTTCTGACACAACAACCACAACCTGCATGGGTGCCCCGGGGAGACGGACCACTTCTGGTGGTGATGGGGGGAAGTCAAGGCGCCGTTGGGCTGAACCGCATGGTGCGCGCGATCCTGCCGAACCTCCTGGATCAGGGTTGCCGTGTGGTGCATCTCACAGGAGGGAACGATCCCGAGATCAACCAGCTGCAACACCCCAACCTGGCCGAGCGCCGCTTCAGCGATGACATCCCCGGATTGCTGCAACATGCCGACCTAGCCATCAGCCGCGCCGGTGCTGGAAGCCTAAGTGAACTCGCCGTCTGCGGAACTCCCACCGTGCTGGTGCCCTTCCCCCAGGCCGCCGATCGCCATCAAGATGCAAATGCCGCCTGCGCAGCGTCATTTGGGGCTGCCGTAATCGTGCATCAGCACGATCCAAACCACCCCGTTCTCGCCAACACCATCGAACGACTTCTTGGGGCGCGCCTTGGCCAGCCTGACGGAGATCCCCAACTGCTCCAGCAGATGCAACAGGGCATGGCTCAACTGGCTGTACGTGATGCCGACAAGCAGCTGGCTAGCTTGCTTCAGCAGCTCAATCGCTGAACCTGCTGGAGAGCTCGAACAATGCGGCGGTTTTCACGAGGCGATTGCAAGCCAATACGAAGCCACGTCTCACCCAGCCCCGCAAAGGACCGACAATCCCGGACCAGAATCCGATGATCGTGCTCCAGAGCTTCCCGCAGCGGAACCAAGGAGCGGCGGCCTGAGATCAACAGGAAATTGGCCGCAGACGGCATCGGCGTGATGCCTGGAACACGCGCCAGTTCACGCTGCATCCATACGCCTTGGCTCGCCGTCCAACGCTGGACGCGGCTGCACCAACGCTTGTATAGCCCAGGACGGCCCAGCCACTGTTCCGTGAGCGCTGCAGCGATTCCATTAATCGGCCAGGGATCCCGCCAAGCCTTCCAACGCTTGAGCCGATCGGGCTGGGAAATGGCATAGCCAACGCGCAATCCCGCCACTCCAAACAGCTTGGTCAGGCTTCGGATCACAACGAGATTGGGATGTTGTGCCACCAAGGCGATCATCGATTGATGCTCCGCCTCCGGCACCAAAGGGAGGAAGGCTTCATCGCAGATCACCAAGGCATGGCGATCAAGCATGACTTCGAGGGAGGAACGACTCCAGAGCTGTCCAGTGGGGTTATGGGGGTTGCAAAGCCACGCCACGGCGCCCTCGAGGGGAGGATGACAAAGCGGCCCAGCGTGATCCCAAGACAACGCCAACGGCGTTTGCACAGATATCGCATCCCAACACTGGAGGGCCCTCCGGTAGTCAGCAAAACCAGGAGCGAGCAAACCGCTGACCCCGGCAGCAGCGGCATCGCGGGCAGCCCAGGTGAACAGCTCTGCGGCACCATTACCCGGAAGCACCCAATCCGGGGACATCCCGTGGATCGCAGCGATTGCCTGTCGCAGGGAGGCTTGGTCACGATCAGGGTAATCGCGAAGAGCAGCCTCGGATAAACGGGGACAACGGGGAGTCCAGGGAGCCAGTGAGGCACTGGCATCAAGCAACTGCGATGGCCGACAGCCCAAGACGTCCGCGACCGCTTGCCGGTTGCCGCCGTGGCGCAAGTCGACGCCCATCCCGACTCCCGTTAAAACGCAATCACATCACCAGAGTGACCCACTGCCCATGCCAGCCCCACTGTTGCTGATGCTGACAGTGCTGCTCGGAGCCCCGCTCTCAGCCCGAGCGGACGATTTGATCATGCTTCTTGAAGCAGGATCGTGCCCGAACTGCAAGCTAGCCGATGCCGATCTGGTGCATGCGGACCTACGCGATGCAGACCTCAAAGCAGCTGATCTGCAACGGGCCAATCTCAGCAGGGCCAGATTAGACGGGGCCGATCTTCGCGATACAGACCTTCGCTTCAGCAGTCTGAAAGGAGCAACGCTGCGGGGCAGCGACCTCCGGGGTGCTCGGCTGGATGGGACGGATCTGCGACAGGCGGATCTGAGCGGGAGCCTGATCAGTCCGGGAGCGCTGGAACGGAGCCACTGGCTGGGGGCCATTGGCATTGACCAGGGCCTGCGCAGCCCTTCATCACTCCACAACGCAGGGGTGGATGAAGCGCAGGTCGGTCGCTGGCCACAAGCTGAACGCTTATTTGAAGAAGCGATCCAGGCGGATCCTGAGCAAGCCATGAGTTGGATCGCCAGGGGACTCAGCCGCGGACAACAGGGGGACGAAGCCAAGGCCGCTCAGGATCTGCTGCATGCAGCCGATCTGTTGGAAAAACAGGGCAACCCAGAGCAAAGCGAGCAATTACGACAGGCTGTCAGCAAGCTGCAGGCCGATGAGTCCGATGCTGCCCAATCCGGCAATGGAGTGGGATCGGCACTGCTGGGGGGAGCACTCTCAACTCTGAGTGCTCTGGCGCCACTTGCTTTGAAAACTTTGGTACCTGGAGGAGTGAGTTTCTAAAGCCAAGGCTTAATAGCGTTCAAACTCAGAACCGATTAATCGGATGGCCTCAGTCGTCTCCGGCTTATAGCCATAGACGTATGACCCACCATTGTTGTCATCAAGGACAGAAGGAGTGACGAGGATCACCAGCTCATTTTTCTGACGGCTGGAGTTGGAACTGCGGAACAGCTGACCAATGAACGGCAAATCACCAAGGATTGGCCACTTGCGAGCCAACTGACGATCAGACTCCTGGATAACACCAGTAAGAATTAGTGTTTGTCGATCACGAAGGCGAATGCGACCAGAATTAAGTTCTCTTCTAACGATATTGAAGATCTGAACACCATCCTGCTGGCCAGCCGAAACAGGAAGTGAAATTGTGGGATCTAGCTTCATCGTGACAAACCCATTGTCATCGATTTTTTCAACTTCTAGATTGACGGTAAGGCCAGCATCTTCACGGGTATTACTGAACTGTGTCGACCCATTAGCAGTTTCACTTTTACTGACTCCGGTAATCACATTTTCACCAGAACGAACCACGGCTTTTTCACCCTCCTGCACGAGAAGAGTAGGCTGAGCTAAAGTCTTCGCGCTCGAGGAAATAATAACAGATTCGATATAAGAATAAAAAGAATTGTCGGGATAACGGAATTTATTAGGATCCTTATCCTTTACATAAATTGGCCGGCCATTTTTGTCGACTCGAGGCACAAGCTGCTTCGCAGCATTCGGATTAGAATCAGGAATATATACAGGACGGCCTGCCTCATCCAGGAGGTCAGGATAAGTCACTTCACTGCCTATCTGGTTTCCGTTATCATCAAAAATTGGAGTTACAACTGGATTGTCTACATCTCTTGCGATGATATAAGGATCCTTTACGTCCTGAGCCTGAACCCGAGGAACAAAAGATGGATATGTTCCAGGCTTGCTATATTCACTGTCATTATAAACTCCGGCTCCGAGGAGAGGACCGCCGGGCTTATAAGCACCGAAATTCATATGAGCATTGCCACTTTGGCTCACAATAAATGTATCTCCAATTTTTGCCGAAAAACTTGAGTCTATGCTGGCATCATTATCAAGGGTTACATTCAAAATCTGCACTTTCACCGCAACTTGCCGCCTGCGCAGATCTATTTGCTTGAGATAACTTTGCGCAATATTAATCAGCGAAGGCTCACCGACTAACGTAATTGTATTTAATCGTGAGTCAGTCGTTCCCACCAAACCCAAGAGAGGGCCAATACCAGAACCGTAGGTATCAACCACGCTGGTTTCAGTCGTCGTCGACGTGCTCGACTCAGAACTAGTTGAACTTGTTCCCGAAGTTTCTGAATCGCGAGAAGTTGTTATTGACGTATTCGCTATCTGTATCATTGCCCCAAGGTTACCTAGATATCGGCTTGCAGCTTCCGCAGCTACCTGATTCAAACGAAATACCTTGGACATCTGCGGCCCAAAGCTCTTGGCCGAGACCGCTGTTCCCACAAACAAGATTCCCCCGTCCAGACGTCCCTGCAATCCGGACGCCATAAGCACACTATTAAGAGCCCGGTCATAACGCTCACTTCTAAAGGCCATGGTGACGGGATATTCACTGCTATCACCACCAGAGGTGGTCAAAGTATCAACATCGATATCTGTATCGGCCACAAAGACAAAGCCATAGCCCCCCAGTCGAGCAAGAGACATCAATGCATCTTTTGCAGGCGCATTATTCAGGGTAAGCGTCACCGGTGGACCGCTGGCTTGTATAAAAGATTGGTGATTGATCAACATCGAACCCACCGCCATATCTCCCAATGGTGGAGCCACAGCGCGAGACCTCAGGGGTGGTGCTGAAACACGCTGAGGTATCCGGGCTGGACGACGCAAATCAAATGAACCGGTTTTTCGCGTAGGGACAGCTCCTGCGATGCCGCTAAACCGAAGCACCAGATCATCTCCGGTGGCCAAGATCTGAGGCTTCGGCAGGACGGTACCCGCAACGGTCGTCACTTCCAGTTGATAACTGGATCCGGACCCACGCAGACGAACACTGGCCAAACCTATCTCTGGCATGGCCACCTGTTGAGCCACATCTTGCGTCGACGACTCCGCATCGGAACGGCTGATTTCCCCCCGCCAACTGGTGTGTGTGCTCCGCTCTTGCTGCACACGAGCGCTATCACCAATGCCGGCCAACATCACATCAATATGATTCGGCTCCTTACGTAACTTGAGGGAAACCTGAGATGTTGCTTGTGCCAAAACTGCTCGCTCGAGAAACAGCGACTCCACAACCCCTTGACCAGCCAAACCAAGCATCAACACGAACGGAAAAAGACGCCGGAGGGAGGGGGTCACCAAACCGAAACCGCTCGCATGCCTGAACTATGGGCAGATGGTATCAATGAGATCTGAAGGCAACCAGGCTTAAACAGTCTCTTCGTTGGAACAAGCCATAGTCGAGCGATCAGCAGGTTTAGGAACCAAGTCGTAGAAACTCAATTGAGGGGTGAGCTTGGTGTCTGCTGGCTCATGCGATGTCTCAGCTTCCATCTTCCCAGGGCAAGCCACTACCGGACGCTTCTGCAATGGTGCGCAGGCCATGGCGGTCCAACTGCAGCAGCAGACCTTCCAGAATCCGCGGCACCAGATCCGGCCCCTGAAAAATCCAGCCGGTGTAGAGCTGCACCAAGGAAGCCCCTGCGGTGATGCGCTCCCAAGCGACTTGAGCCGAGTCAATCCCGCCAACACCGATCAACGGCAGCGCAGGGCCAGCACTGGCCCGTAAGCGGCGGATCACCTCCTGGCCCCGCTGACGCAGGGGAGCACCGCTGAGACCACCGGCCTCCTCCGCCAGGGTGCGCCCGGTCTGCGGCAGCCGCCGTTGCTCCAGGCCCAGCCGATTGAGACTGGTGTTGACCGCTATCACCCCGGCAAGACCCTCCTCAAAGGCCAATCGGGCCACCGCATCAATCGACTCATCTTCCAAATCCGGGGCGATCTTCACCAACAAAGGCGGGCAGGCCGGCAGCCGTCGCAACCGCTCTACCAGACGCCGCAACTGGGCTGTGTCCTGCAGATCCCGCAAGCCGGGGGTGTTGGGGGAGCTGACGTTAATCACTGCGTAGTCCGCCAAGGGGGACAGCAACTCCAGAGAAGCTGCGTAGTCGTCCGGGGCCTGCTCCAGGGCGGTGATCTTGGACTTACCAACGTTGATCCCAAGCACCGCTGGCCGCCGGCCGGGCGGATCCAACCGTTGACGCTCCAGCGTTTTCAAGAGCGCCTTGGCACCATCGTTGTTGAATCCCATGCGGTTCAACGCGGCTTGCTCCTCCGCCAAACGGAACAGGCGTGGTTTGGGGTTGCCCGGCTGGCCATGCCAGGTGACGGTGCCCACCTCAGCGAAGCCGAAGCCGAAGCGATCCCAGATGCCGGCAGCCACTCCATTCTTGTCGAATCCTGCCGCCAATCCCACCGGGTTGGGAAAGCGGCAGCCAAACAACACCTGTTCCAGGCGCAAATCACGCCGTTGTAAATCGGCCGCCACGCCCTCAAGCACCGTGGACACCCCTGGCCAGCGGCGCCGCAGGCTGGCCTGACCCAGCGCCATGAGAGCAGTGCGCGACAGCTGTTCAGCGTCTAGCCCGTCGTCCCGCGCCAAGACCGGGCCAAGCCAACGCTGATAGAAGGCACCGCTGCTGAGCGGTCCGGCCGAAGAGGATGGCGACATGCTCTGGCTCAGGACTGTTCCGATCCTGCCTCGCGACGCTGCAGGGTCCAGCGGCCCCCCGCCTGGGGGTACACAGTCCAATCCCTCCAGATCCAGCTCTCCCGTTTAGTTTCCAGCTGTTTCAACGGCTGTTCCACAAGCTGCGCTAACTCCAGCAACGACAGGCTGTATCCACCCTGTGCCAAGCGGTCCGCCAGCTCCAATCGTGACAACAGCTGCAGCAGAGGCTTGGGGGCGACCTCAGGCGCGGGTTCGGATGATCCCTGCTTCAGAGCCAAGTCCGGCTGGGCCGCATGGGAATAGGCCACGGCGATGCGGTCCACCCGTTCGTTATCTAGATCACCGCTGTGACCTTTGACGTAGCTCAGAGGAACGTCATCCAGGCGAGCGGCATCCAGAGCCTTCCAGAGGTCCTGATTGAGCACGGGCTTGCCGGCAGCCGTTTTCCAGCCTTTGCGCTTCCAACCTTTGATCCAGGAGCCGAGCCCATCAATCAGGTATTTGCTGTCGGTACGCAGGGTGAGATCCGGATGACGGGGCAGCTTCTCAAGTCGTTGCAACACCTCCAACGCCGCCTGCAGTTCCATGCGGTTGTTGGTGGTGTCGGGGGCATGGCCACCGAATTCCTCAACACTGCCGTCTTCGAAACGCAACAACGCGCCCCAACCTCCCGGACCTGGGTTGCCGCTGCAGGCACCATCCGTCGCTGCAGCCACGACCCGTCCTCGTCCTTCCGCCATTGATGTGTCCCAACACTGTTCGGTACAACACGGTTTCTGGCGTCACCATGCATGAGCCGAACCTACCTGCGCGCTGCCGGTCTGACTGCCGTGGGGCTCCTGGGTGCTGGCCTGCCGCAAGCGGGCGCAGCACGGCCCTTGTTTAACAGCGCAGCCGTCCCGCAGGAGCGTTTGCTGTGCTCGCACAACCCCTTGGCAGGGCCCAGTGAAAACTGCTTGTGCTGGAACAGATCAAAACCCAACCGCGCTGCTGGAGGGCACGCCAAAACGGACTGGTGGAGCCCAGCCTGAATCGCTTCGACTTCAGCGGCATCTGCAAGCACTACCTGGACAGCAATGGCTACTCGCTGCGCAGCGGTGGCGAAGACCTTGAAAACCGCTTCCGCTTCCGGCTCAAGCAATCAGGTGCGTCGCTGACGCTCGAGGCCCTCGATCCCCAGCAGAGGGCACCACTCCTGGTCGGTCAGGCCCGAATTCCCAGACGCGATCCCCATGGGTTCGTGCCCCTACAGCTGGAGCCGGGCTGGACCTTGGAACGCCGTGTCTACCAACGACTTCAGCTGAACCACCTGTATTTTGCCCACCAGGACCCGGTGAACCGGCTGCTCGCGCTGGCCAATAGCCGCGGCCAACGTTCAGGCTTCAGGCGATTGGGAGCGCCGACTCCACCGATCGCGCGACCGCCTTTGCGCTGCACGCATAACACGCTGACGAACAACACGCCTCGCTAGCAATGCTCCGATCCGCCCGAAGGTGATCCCCTACCGCCGCTGAGGACCAACCATCACAGTGCCAGTTGAGAGAGCGACCGGACAGGGGCTGAGAACGCAATCTCTTCTCTTAAGATCTATTCGTGTGAGGAGTGACGAACGCCTCTTCAGGGTCGAAACAAGGACAGACTCCTGAAAGTGTTTCTCTCGACAAAAGCCCTGCCTTTGGCGGGGCTTTTTTGTTGGCCAAAGAAAAAAATACAAAAAAACCGGCCCTTAAATGGACCGGTCCGGTGGCTGAAACAGAGCAGCGGGAGAAGGACATGCCCTCCCCCATGGCGATCACTTGAGGGTGACCTTGCCGCCTGCTTCTTCGATCTCTTTCTTCAGAGCTTCGGCGTCTTCCTTGGAGACACCTTCCTTGACGGGCTTGGGAGCAGCCTCGACAAGAGCCTTGGCGTCGCCAAGACCCAGTCCGGTGGCGTTACGCACAGTCTTGAGCACCTTAATCTTGGCTGCGGCATCGAAGCTTTCGAGAATGACGTCGAATTCCGTCTTCTCCTCGGCGGCTTCGCCACCACCACTAGCAGCGCCAGGGGCAGCCATCACAACACCAGCAGATGCTGCGGCGGACACACCGAAGGCCTCTTCGATCTGCTTGACGAGCTCAGAAGCTTCAAGCAGGGAGAGGGATTTCAGCGATTCGAGAATTTCGTCGGTTTTTGCAGACATGGTTTTGAAAGGGGAAGCAACAGATCAATGAACAGTGGTCTCGGCAGAACCGAATTAGCCTTCGTCGCCTTCGGCGTGCTGCTTGAGTGCCCTGGCCATACCAGAGGGAACCTCGTTGATGCCCACAGCGACCTTCGTGGCCACGGCGTTGATAGCACCGGCGATCTGAGCCATGAGCTGCTCCTTGGAGGGGAGATCGGCAATGGCTTTGATCTCGTCCTGAGACAGGAGCTTGCCTTCGAAAAGGCCGCCCTTGGTCTCGGACTTCTTGAGTTCCTTCTGGAAGGTCTGAACGGCCTTCACACCGGCACCAACATCGCCCTTCACCAGGACGAAGGCGTTGGTTCCGGTAAGCAGGGAATCGAGGCTGGCCCAGTTGCTGTCGCCATCAATGGCACGGCGCATCAAGGTGTTTTTGGTCACCTTGCAAACGCTGTCGCTGGCCCGCAGACGATCCCGCAGGTCAGACATTTCCTTGATAGACAGGCCCTTGAAGTCAAGGACTAGTGCCAGTTCGGCATCGGCAAGGAGCTCTTTGAGCTCTCCGACGATCTGCTGCTTGTTCTCCAGCGTGCGGCCCATAGAGATTGGATCGGATCAAAGGAACAAGCTGGGCACACGGCCGATCGAGTCTCCAAAAGGAAGACGAGGCTGCGTGCCGATCCAATCCCGATTGGGATAAAACCGTGTCGCGTCTGCCTCGGCAGGGATTACATCAACGGGAATGACTTACGTCATGCCCCGGGACATCCTGCTGTCTCTGGCCGGGCGCGTGCCCGATTGGCTTTCACCAAAGATTAATTGTATAGGAGAGCCTGATCAGCTCTCCTACTCAATGTCCTGCAGAGCAGAGAAGTCGACTTCAACGGAAGGACCCATGGTGGAGGTCACGTACAGGGACTTCCAGTAACGGCCTTTGGCACCACTGGGCTTGTTGCGGTCGATGGTCTCTTGCAACGTCTTGAGGTTCTGCAGCAGGGCCTCGGCGCTGAAGCTGGCCTTGCCGAAACGAACGTGCACGATGCCAGTGCGGTCAGCACGGAATTCCAGTTTGCCGGCCTTGAATTCCTTGATCGCGGCTTCAAGATCCGTGGTCACGGTGCCGGCCTTGGGGTTGGGCATCAAGCCACGGGGGCCAAGGACCCGTCCCAACTTGGCCACCTTGGGCATCATGTCGGGGGTGGCGATCAGCAGGTCGAAATCCATTTCGCCCTTGCTGATTGTTTCCACCAGTTCTTCTTCGCCGGCGAGTTCAGCCCCCGCAGCCTTGGCTTCGGCAACCTTCTCACCGCGAGTCACCACGGCGATGCGCACGGTCTGACCTGTGCCATTGGGCAGGGCCACAGTGGTGCGCAGCTGCTGGTCGGTGTACTTAGGATCGATACCGAGGCGTACATGAGCCTCCATCGTCTCGTCGAACTTAGCGTTGGCGTTGTCCTTGACCAAGACAATCGCCTCGAGGGGCGCGTAGGCACGGTCCTCGATCTTGCCGGCCAGGCTGGCCAGGCGCTTGGAGATTTTTGGCATGTTAAGAGGTGGGGTTCAGGCGACATCAGTGATGCCTCCCCCGTATGGGTTGGAGAAGCAGTGCAGCGACGTCAGTCGCTGATAGAAACGCCCATGTTGCGGGCGGTGCCTTCGATGATCCGCATGGCGGACTCAACGCTGGTGCAGTTGAGATCGGGGAGCTTGGTCTTGGCGATTTCCTCGAGCTGAGCCCGACTGATCGATCCAACACTGCCCTTGGCGGACTCACCGGATCCCTTTTGGATCTTGGCTGCCTTGGTGATCAACACCGACGCTGGAGGCGTCTTGGTGATGAAGGTGAAGCTGCGGTCTTCAAAGACCGAGATCTCCACCGGAATCACATAACCGGCCTTGTCCTGCGTCCGAGCGTTGTACTCCTTGCAGAACATCATGATGTTCACACCGTGCTGACCGAGGGCAGGGCCCACCGGCGGCGCGGGGTTGGCTTTACCGGCATCTAGGGCCAGCTTGATCACAGCTACGACTTTCTTGGCCATCGGCTGGGTGGTTTTGACAGCTGCGGATCACCAGACCCTCGGGTCGGGTGCGGCGAAGTGGTTGCCCACTCCCAAGGCCGCCCTCCGCAGGGAGACGGCCGCCGCCAAGTCAGTTCTGTTTGCTGATCTGAGAAAACTCCAGTTCAACCGGGGTCTCTCGACCAAAAATGGAGAGCAGGGCCTTGAGCTTGTTCCGCTCGCCGGACACCTCGATTACTTCGCCCTGGAAATCCTTGAAGGGACCAGCAGTCACCAAGATCTGATCGCCTTCGGTAAGATCAACCTTGACGACAGTCTTCTTCTCGGCAGCACGCTTAAAGATGCGATCCACCTCTGACCGACTGAGAGGACGAGGCTTGATGTGACCACGGGCTTTACCGGTGGCACGCCGGTCTTCAGCACCGACGAAATTAATCACGTTCGGGGTGCTTCGCACCGCCATCATCGTGTCCTCATCCAGCACCATCCGGACCAGCACATAACCTGGGAACACCTTCTCCTCGGTGGACTGACGAGTGCCGTCCTTCTTGAGCTTGACTGCAGGCGTCTGGGGAATTTCGATCTCAAGAATCCTGTTGCTCACCCCGAGGGTGACGGCACGCTGCTCGAGGGTGGCCTTGACTTTCTTCTCGCAGCTGGAGGCCACCTGAACGGCGTACCAGCGGGCGATGGCCGTGTTGGCAACAGCCTCTACAATCAAGGTGCTGTCTTCACCCTCATTCGGGGCCGGTAGATCAAGCACCTCAAGGGCGTCTGTTGTGGTCAGGTCGTCGGGCACGGCGAGAAAAGTGATATCGAGTCAGCGGAACACCTGCGAGGAGGCCCACCCAAAGAAGCGACTAACAGCCGCGATGGTGGCGGCCGAAAGGCTGACCATCAGGATCACAGCGATGGATTCGCTGAACAGTTGCTGGCGGCTTGGCCAAACCACGAGTTTCAGCTCATCAACCGTGTCCGCCAGAAAGCCACCGGATTTGGTGGAGTCGGCAGCGGCTTTGGAGCCGTCAGATGTGGTGGTGTCCTCAGAGATGGGGCTGGTCACGGGGATGGGACCGGAAGTTGACAACGGTGCCGGTAGGCACTTCGCCAAACAGACACATTACCGGATGCCCTCAAACCTGGACCGGATCGAACACTAGAGCATCCGCACCGGCCTCCCCTAGCCGTACCGTCACCCCACTGGCTCCTGCAAAGCGCTCCTTGAGCAGCAGCGTAGACAGCGGATTTTCCAACTGCCGCCGCAGCACCCGACGCAGAGGCCTCGCCCCGTACTCTGGCTCATGGCCCTGAAGGGCCATGGCCTCAGCCACAGCGTCGTCCACTAGCAGAGCCAGCCCCTGCTCGGCCAACAGGGCAGCGAGATCCTTCAGTTGAAGCTGAACAATCCGCACGAGATCGGAGACCTCCAAGGGACGGAAACGAATAACTTCATCAATGCGGTTGAGGAATTCAGGCCGGAACTGGCTGGAGAGCGCTGCATCCACCTGCTGTTGCAGGACTGACTCGTCCGTGGATCCAGAGCGGGCATGTTCGAGAATCTCCGGGCTGGCCAGATTGCTGGTCATCACGACAACGGTGTGGCGGAAATCGACAGTGCGGCCCTGGGAATCGGTAAGCCGACCGTCATCAAGCACCTGCAGCAGCAGGTTGAACACATCGGGATGCGCCTTCTCAACTTCATCTAGTAGCAGTACTGCATAGGGACGACGACGCACGGCCTCGGTGAGCTGCCCCCCCGCCTCGTATCCGACATAGCCCGGAGGAGCGCCGATGAGCCGAGCCACGGCATTCCGCTCCATGAACTCACTCATGTCGAGGCGAACAAGAGCCTCCTCTTCATCAAACAGCGATCCCGCCAGCGCCTTGGCCAGCTCGGTCTTGCCGACACCAGTCGGCCCCAGAAAGAGGAACGATCCCACTGGGCGACGGGGGTCCTTCATGCCGGCGCGGGCACGGCGGATGGCCGCTGCAACGGCTGTTACAGCCTCAGCCTGACCAATCACTCGTTCCGCGAGGTGGGCATCGAGGTCTAGGAGCTTGCGCCGCTCGCCCGCCAGCAGCCGTTGCAAGGGGATCCCGGTCCAGCGAGCCACCAGATCTGCGATGTCACCGGCCTCCACCTGCTCGCGCAACAGGGCGGTTCCGGCGGACTGCGCCTGCGCCTGGGAGGCCTCCAGCTCATCCCGGCGCTGCTGCAGCCGATGCAGCTGGTCGTACTGCAGGCGGGCCGCTTCCTCGAGGTCGCCATCCCGCTCAGCTTCAGCGATGGCATGGCGCAGATCTTCGTCCTGCTGGAGCAGCTGACCGAGCTCCTCGAGCTGACCGCGCTCCTCCTGCCAACGCCGCCGCAGATCATCCAGTCGCGCGGACACTTCAAGCCGGTTGCGCTGGAGGTGAATCCGCTCCGCTTCAGGCGCCTGCTCAGCGGCAAGCAAGGCAAGTTCAACGCGGCGTAGATCAGCCTCAGCCTCCTCTACCACCTGCGGCTTGGAGGTGACCTCCATCTTCAGTTGCGCCGCCGCTTCATCAATCAGATCAATGGCTTTGTCCGGTAGGCAGCGATCGCTGATATAGCGATCGGCGAGACGGTTGGCGGTCTGAATGGCTTCATCGGTGATCGTGACGCCGTGATGCAGCTCGTAGCGCTCCTTCAGTCCGCGCAGAATTTCAAGGCTTAACTCCAGATCCGGCTCCCGGATCACCACCTGCTGAAAGCGGCGGTTGAGGGCCGGATCCTTTTCCACCGTGAGCCTGTAATCCTCGGGCGTGGTGGCACCGATGCAGCGCAGATCCCCACGGGCGAGAGCTGGCTTCAACAGGCTGCCGGCATCAGTGCTGCTGCGATCGCTGCCGACAACGGTGTGCAGCTCATCGATGAACAACACCACACCGGAATCGGAACCACTCACCTCCTCGAGCACCGAGCGCAGGCGTTCCTCGAACTGACCCCGGAACTTGGCACCGGCGATCAAAGCCCCAAGATCCAGCGCCACTAAACGCAGGCCCTGCAGAGACTCCGGCACTTCACCCGCCACGATCCGCTGCGCCAAAAGCTCCGCAATCGCTGTTTTGCCAACACCGGGTTCACCGATGAGCACAGGGTTGTTCTTGCTCCGACGTGAGAGCACCTTAATCAGATTACGAATTTCAGAATCGCGACCGATCACCGGATCGAGGCTGCCTGCTTCCGCCTCTTCGGTGAGATCCCGCCCATAGGACTCCAATGCCGTGGGGGGCTCTTGCAAAGGAGACTCAGGGGCAGGCGGCTGGGGGGCTGCTGGCTCTGGCTCACGCACCCCACGGGAGGAGGACGGGACTCGCGCCACCCGTTCACGACGGGGAGCCTCTTGCGAAACATCTTTCTGATACCGCGGCATCGGCCGCTCCTGGGGTGGAGCTGGAACCCCAGCAATACGATCGTCCCTGTCCAGTTGGATCAGCTGCTCCAGGGCATCCGCTGACAAACCAAAGCCAGCGAACAAATCGGCGCCAATCCGCGGATCGGCACCAATGGCCATCAGCACTTCCGGCAGATCGATGACGTCGCTATTCCAGCGCTGACGAATTGCATCAGCTGCATCAAGCAGCTGCTCCAGGTCATCACCGATGAACAGCTCATCGCCTCGCCCTGAGGGCTGATCGGCCAGCACATCCTCCAAGCGATCCAAGAGCGCATCGTTGGGGAGGGGCAATCGCTCCACCATGCGGCGGCAGGCTGGGTCGGTGAACAGCACCTGAATCAGATGCTCCACATCCAACTGCTCATGCCGCCAGCGACGGGCGACGTCCTGACCACTCAGCAGCAGATCCCAGGCCGCGTCGCTGAAGCGATCCGGCTCATGGGTGAGACTGCCGTTCAACGCTGGGGATGAAGTCATCCGGTTCTTCAGGCTTGAGCTTTGGAGGACAACTCGATCAATTCCACCTTGTAGCCATCCGGATCCTCAACAAACGCGATGACGGTGTTGCCGTGCTTCATCGGGCCAGGTTCCCGCACCACTTGACCACCCTTATCGGCAATGCCGGCACAAGTGCTGTTGATGTCGTCCACGCCTAGAGCGATGTGGCCATAGGCGTCACCGAGGGTGTAGCTCTCGGTGTCCCAGTTGTGGGTGAGTTCCAGGACCGTGTGATCTTTCTCCGACCCGTAGCCAACAAAAGCCAAGGTGAAGCGGCCGCTGGGGTAATCCTTTCGACGCAGAAGCTGCATGCCCAGGACATCGGTGTAGAAGCCTAGAGACCGCTCCAGATCAGCGACCCGGAGCATGGTGTGAAGCATCCGCATGGGTGAGTGTCGTGCAGCATGAACCTGCCGTCATTCTGGCCAGGTATGACCCGTTACAACACTAGAGAGAGGGGCGACTCATAAGATCCCGGGGTTAAGCGTCCGTCCCAACGTGATCGATTCCCTCGACCTCGTCATCGACACCATCGTGGCCCGAGAAGTGCTCGATTCCCGCGGCAACCCCACGGTTGAAGCCGAGGTGCTCCTCGAAGGCGGTGCCATGGGACGGGCCATCGTTCCCAGTGGTGCCAGCACCGGCGCCCACGAAGCCCACGAACTGCGTGATGGCGGCAACCGCTACATGGGAAAGGGCGTGGGCCAGGCCGTGAATCACATTGAAGAACGGATCGCACCAGCCCTCTGCGGCCTTTCCGCCCTGGATCAGGGGGCTGTGGACGCCGCGATGCTTGAGCTGGATGGGAGCGACAACAAATCCAACCTGGGGGCCAACGCGATCCTGGCGGTGAGCATGGCCACCGCCCGCGCCGCCGCCAACGGGCTTGGCATTCCCCTCTACCGCTACCTCGGCGGCCCCATGGCCAACCTGCTGCCGGTGCCGTTGATGAACGTGATCAACGGTGGCGCCCATGCCGCCAACAGCCTGGATTTCCAGGAGTTCATGCTCGTCCCCCACGGGGCTCCGAGCTTCCGTGAGGCGCTGCGCATGGGCACCGAGGTGTTCCACACGCTGAAGAAACTGCTCAGCGATAAGGGGATGAGCACCTCCGTGGGCGATGAAGGCGGCTTCGCGCCGGATCTGGGCAACGTGGAAGCTGGTGAAATCCTGGTGGAGGCGATCAGCAAGGCGGGATATAAGCCCGGCGAACAGATCTCCCTGGCACTGGACGTTGCCAGCACCGAATTCTTCGAGAACGGCCGTTATGCCTTCGATGGCGGTAACTACACCAGCGCCGAGATGGTGGGCCAACTGGAACAACTGGTGGAGAAATTCCCGATCGTTTCCATCGAAGACGGCCTGGCGGAGGACGACTGGGACGGCTGGAAGCTGCTGACCGAACGTCTCGGCGGCAAGGTGCAGCTGGTAGGTGACGACTTGTTCGTAACCAACACCAAGCGTCTTCAGCAGGGCATTGACAACGCCACGGCCAACTCGATCCTGATTAAGGTGAATCAGATCGGTTCGCTCACGGAAACCCTTCAGGCGATCGATCTGGCGGGCCGCTCCGGCTACACCAGCGTGATCAGCCACCGCAGTGGGGAAACGGAAGACACCACAATCGCCGATCTCTCCGTCGCCACGCGAGCTGGGCAGATCAAGACCGGTTCCCTCAGCCGCAGCGAGCGGGTCGCAAAGTACAACCAGCTGCTTCGCATCGAAGATGAGCTCGGCAGCCAGGCCGTTTACGCCGGCGCTGTTGGCCAGGGTCCGCGCGGCAAAGCCTGATCCCAGGCCCCTGAGTGGGGTTCAATCAAAGGTTGGAACCGGGCAACTGCTCCAACCGTTGATCACGGCGGATCTTGACCTGCATTCGGAACCATCCCAAACCCACCGGCAAGGCCGCAACAGCCGGAACAATTGACCAGAGCGGGCGAGCGCTGGCACCAACAATGGCGGTGGCCAGGGCCAGGCATCCGAGCAACACCGATTGGCCAATCGACTGCTGTACCAGGGCCATCCTGCGGAATTGGCGGTCCGATTCCCCCAACCGCACCTGGAGCTGAAGATCGCCCTGCTCCAGGCGTTCGAGACTTTCATCCAGACGGCGCGGGAAGGCCGCAGCTCTACTGCTGAGGGCCCCGACCTGACGGCCGAGTTCGTTGAACAGATCGTTGCTGCCGGAACCGCTTGAGGTCATGAGTGGAAGGAGGTAAGGCTTGGCGATCGCCACCAAGCTAAAAGCAGGATCGAGACTGCGGCCAACACCCTCGAAGGTGGAGAGGGCCCGCATCACGAAGATCAGTTCAACCGGCAGCCGAAAGGGCTGGCCGTAAACCAGGTCGTAGAGATCGCCAGAAAGTTTGTCGATCACGTTGGCCGTGAACGGTGGGGTGAGGGCCTCCTGCAACATCAGCCGAACGAGACGGCGAACCGGACCGACATCAATGCCTCCGGAGATCACGCCGGCCGCCTGCATCTCCTCCACCAACGCCGCGGAATCTCTTGCGGCGGCAGCGCGGACCATGGCTCCCAGACGTCGACGCAATCCGTCCGACAACAGACCCATCATCCCGAAGTCGTAGTAGATAAGAGCGCCATCATTTGCAACGGCGAGGTTGCCGGGATGGGGGTCAGCGTGAAAGAAACCAAACCGCACCAACTGCTTGAGATAACTGGCCGCGCCCACCTCAGCCACCGCGGCCGGGTCAATACCGGCATCGATCAATGCCTCACGGTCGTTGACCTTCATGCCGGGCAGGTAGTCGAGACACAGCACACGGCGCGTGCTTAACTCCCAGACCACACCTGGGATCTTGATCCGTTCGTCATCCAGAAATTGTTGACGAAAACGCGCTGCATATTGGGCCTCGACGCGGAAATCGAGCTCGCGTAGTAAGACACGTCGACATTCCCGTGCCATCGCTGGCCAATCGCGACCACGACCCCAACTCGGATTGCGTTGTAGTACAGCTGCCACCTGCTGCATGACCTCAAGATCAAGGCGAAACAGGCGATCGAGCCCAGGCCGCTGCACCTTGAGAACCACCTGCCGCCCACTGCGGAGGCTGGCGCGATGCACCTGGGCCAGTGAGGCAGCACCCAGGGGCTCTGGATCGAGGTCAATGACCTCGGCGCAACGTTGACCCAGCTCTCGTTCGAGCACGGTCTGCACTTGATCAAAACTGACCGCCGGAACGCTGTCTTGCAGCGCTGCCAATTCGGCGACCCAACCTGCAGGGAGGATATCTGGGCGGGCGGAAAGCAGTTGCCCCAGTTTGATGAAGGCAGAGCCCAGAGACAGCAACTCATCCGTCAACCAGCGGGCTCGCCCTTGCTGACGGCAAGCACGACGCTCAGCGGTGAAACCACCCCGGTAAGTCCAGGGCTGACCATCCCACCAAAGGAGCAGCAGGAGCGTCAGGACAGCTCGCCAGATCCGGAGCGCTCGCAGCAATCCGAGCATCAGGGGCGGGCCTCGATCGCTTGGCTGAGTTCAGCCACCGTGGCCCGGAGACGATCGATGACCGCCTGTGGGGTTTCCAACGGTTCCGCCGACGACGACCCGTCAGTGCTCACCGTGGACTGATCACCTTGTTCAATCCGTTCCGCTTCGGCACGCACCTCGTCCTGAAACAGATCCCACTCCTGGCGCAGCCGTTGCGGAGCGTCCTGCGCCAACACCGCCAACTCTGCTGCCGCGTCAGCAAAGCCGTGGCCAAGGCGCGCACTGATGCGATTCACCGTGGCGCGAATCAAGGCCTCCGACGAGCCCATGAACCAATTGCAGACAGCTTCAACTGTGGCAGATCCAACCGGAGATCAGGGCTGAGGCGGGATCACGGGCTCAATGGTTTCAAAAAAGGCTTCCGCGCCAGGGGGAAGAACAGCAGGTTGCGGCTCAGCCACCAAAATCGGTGAGTCACCCTCGGGGACAACCAAAACAGGCATGGCTTCTGTGGAATCCTCCGGGAGCACCAAGGTATCGGCGTTGCTGTCGTCAAGGTCGAGTTCAGGGTCCTGGACTGATGATGATGCGGGTCCGACGTCTTCTGAAAAAACAGGGGCGATGGTTTGAGGTTCAGACCAAGCTGGGGTCGTCCACACTGGAGAATCGGGTGTCTGCAAAGCCAGATCGGGTTTGGGCGTCGTCTTGGCCGCTGGCTTGACCGGTCGGATGGCGGCCTCGACTGCCTCTAACGCTGTGACATCCATCTGCAGGGGTGGATCGTAGTCACCGAACCGAGCCCTAATATCTTGCAGGGAGTCCCCTGGAAACGCGAGCGGTGTAAAGGCCTCAGGAACAGCGTCTTCAACAGTGTTCTGCAGAGTCAGCACCCGCTCGGTGATGCCGTAACCAAGGGCGAAACAACAACCAGCAATAAGGGAGCCGACCCAGAAACGGGATTGGGTATCAACGGGAGCGTCAGGGGGGCTGGTCTCTTCCACGGGTGAATCTGAAGAAGACTCGGATTGTGACAGATATCCTGAGCAGAAGCTTCAGGTGGTGTAATCGGCATTCATGCTACTGGCTCAATCTGGTTATTAGTTCAATTATTTTTTGTATGTCATATCCACTTTTAAGCCTGGTTGTTCCTCTATAAAGATTCAGGCAGCGGATTAAATGATACTCAAAGTCTTGTGATTTAAACTGTTTCTCATACGTACAACCCTCGTCTCTCCATGTTAATTGAATAATCTTCTTTTTAACCTTAACGCCATACAAAAGGTGAAAAGCACTGCCCGCGAGTCCAGCTACCACTCGTGCCTCTTCTAGTGCATTTAGCTGTGTTCTAATCGAGTGTTGTTGTGGGTGGATAATCTTCCATCCCATTTCCGAAAGAATTTTTTCAATTTGTCTCTCTTCAGGGAGCGCCCTTGAGCACTTATTTAATTGTGTGCGCGAAAGCCATAATTTGATGCATTTAGGATGCCTTTTGGTGTAGAGACAAAGCAAACGATTTTTAAAGTCAGGAGTTGCTGAAGTGCCCTTGTTACTCCACTCCATATCTTGAGAATTTTGTCTTTCAATTGGCGCCCATAAATCAAGGAACTGTTGGGCAACTAATGCGTGCTTTCTACTTGAGAAGCTTCTAAGTACGATTGTTGGCCTTGGAATCAAGAGGCGCTTGACTTTAAGATCATATTCGCAATGAGGCCCATGAAAGTATATATTTTTTCCGGTAATTCCAAATAAATCTATGATACTGCCAAGTCCCTTCTTAAATGTTTTGTGAAGTACAATATTGATATTTTCGATATCTAATCCTGCTTTTTTCCAAAGAACTAATGGGTACAAAGCTGAGCATGTTTCGGTCAGTAGATGACCGAAATGATAAAAATGAGCAAATCTTATCCAAATAGCAGTCTTTAACTTTAGAACGGGTTTCTTGTTTGTACTAATGGGCTCGAGTCCTCCATATGGAAACTTTGGCTCTCCATTAGTTTGGATTCTCCAAAGGACAGATTCATTAATTGGATTATTGAACTTATCAAATAAGCAACTATTTTCTGTTGCTGTAACATCGTGATGTATCGAATACGTTAGGCGATTTATGTCGTTGGCTGTGATATTATTTTTTTTAAGATCTATCCTTTTTTTCTTATTTTCACTTAGTAAGTGATAATCGTCAATTTTAAAGGCAAACTGCTTTTTGGGACTTCGAGGATTTATCGAACTGTGACATGAAGGAAAGATGATGTATTGTGAGCCAAGATACTGATTGATTGCAACTCGCTTTTTATATCGGATTGCTGATAAACCATTGCTAATCAATTTAATAAACCTTAGGCAGATACCTTTAATTAGAGAATAAAAGCTTGCAGGCATATCAAACTATAATCCGCTTTGGTAAGTTGTTAATGTACTATTTTAGCACAATTTGAACTTGCTTAAGCGCTTGCACAAGAAATCGCCTATTTAACGAAAGGCATCGATCGATACTCCAGCAATTAATATCCTCAACAAAATACTGCATAAATTGAAGAGTGTATAATACATATTCATCTACAATTATTGGCCCCATGGGGGTGCACTCAAAAGCTTAATTACGCGGAATTATGTTAACTAGAAAAACATCTGCCTGGCAAGTATTGCATCATCGAATTTTTTCCTGGCAACTAAGCGCTATCTCGGGAGTATTTGTATCCCTACGAACGCTAGGACCATTATTGGCCCTCTATCTGTAAGCGCTGCATCAATATTGACTGCGATTCTTGTTGCTTTTGATAGACTGGAGTAGACATCAGTTACGTTGCTGAAGGGTATTATCCTGAAAACTAATCAAAGACACAAAGACCGGTCAATACAAGATCAAAGCAAATATCAAGTTCAGATGATCACAAACAAGCGGTGTCAGAATAAAAATGCATCAATGTACAAAATAATTGCAGGCAATATTCAAAGAGTGATTAACGCGCAAACAAAATAAAAACCGCAGTAAATTCACCTTTCTATTCAGCATTTAATCCTCCATTCTGTGTAGTGAGATGGACTAAAAGACAAGGGCCCAAGGGAAAATAGTTTCAACATCTACATCGGCGTAGAGTCTTAGATTCTCTATAGCAGCTACCACAGAAGAACGAAACAAGGGATCAAGATATGAAAAATCATTGATTCCTGCCCTACTTCTGACAAACTTATTCATCCCCATGGTTGGACGGGGAAGAATAGGCTTTGATTGCTGGAGAGAAGCATCAAGAAATAATCTCTTTTGCCTTGAGTCATACAAAGTAAATGCATCACCCTCAAAGTGACAACCGCCATAAAGGTTAAACTTAGACAACTCAGAAAGCATCTCATCAATAGCCTGCACATTTACATACTGAAGGCACGCAGAACTATGCAAAATAATAGGACACTTAGATATAGGGGAAAAATCCCTGGAAAAACGGTACCAATCAAAATCATGAATATCAATCATAACAGAATTAATTTTGTTATCGTTACCAAAATATTTCGCCATTCGCAAAGTATTCACTGCATTAAAGAAATAGTACTCAAGCGAAAGAACAACAAAAGGAATATTCAGATTATTCAAGATTGATCCGACTCTGTTAATCCAGTAACCGATTCCAGGACCCAATTCAACTATCAAAACTTTCTCCCCAGTTTTGGCATAACACTCTTTAACCATGTCAACCAACGAATGTATTTGACAATAGGAATCATTTCCAAATGCTTCATATTTAATTTCATCGCAAAAATCTCTGAATTTTCCACTTCAACAATCCTGAGAGCAGCACAGAATTAATTTACCTCACCTGCATTGATTGGCTTTAAGCCAAGCGGCGTAGAAACTATATTAGAGAAAGGAATCAAGCACATTAATATATGCTAGTCTTCTACATATGGCGATTCATAATCCCAATAATCAATCATCTCTGTCAACATTCCAGATTGAGACATATTGGCGATTTCAACATTAATAGTTCTCCTAATTTTTTTAGGCAATCTTGGAGAAAATACGAATGACTGGGGATAAACATTTTTGCTCCTCATGGTTGGGTTAAATTCACTGGTAAGCCCAGCATCTCTCAGGACTGTTTTATACGTAAGGCTATCATCGACAAAATGCATTCCCTTGCTTGATTTCAAGAATTTACTTTTTTCTTGGTTAGTTTTGACAGAGATAGGCTGAAGCGCGCTATTAGCGATATTTAGTTTATTCATTAGATTTAATAGCCATTCCTCTGAAGACGAATCGTCCATCACGATGACTCCTTCACTGAGTGCATTCTGCAAATAAGATCTGCCTGCATTTCTTGAATCAATTGGTTTGCTTTCTGCATAAATTAATGAAGCAACGGTACCAATAATCAACGATAAAAAAGCCATCCTTGACAATCCTGCAAGAAGTATAAAAGGATAACTTCTCTTTGTATCATCAATAACAGGAGTGAGAGCTCCCAGCATTAGACGCATCCAATTTTTTGATATTTTGTTGAAATTAAAGCCACCTTTTGTGATTGCCAGTGAGGCAATAGTGGTTACAAGTATGAGAAAAACGCTGCATTTCCAGACTATTTCATTTTGCAGTACCTTTAAAAAAAATTTGAGACCAACATTATTGATATTTCTGCTCACTAATACAATACTAGATCTTTGAAATGGAACTGAAAAATCAACAATTCTTAGTCGTGATGGAGTTACGCTATGACACGAGACTACCAAGTCGACAGTATTCTGAGATGCAAGTTCAATTGCTTTATCGTAAGAACTTATTGATTGGAAACTGTAATTAAGACCGTTTTTCTCAGCAACATGCCGCCAGATCTCGATTGGAAAACCCTTGAAGATTCCATCAACCTTCTCGCTGCAAGGTAGCGCGTCGTCAACTGCTCCTACAATAAGAACTGATTGTTTTTCAGGAAACTTAGGAACCGCCGGAGTGCTCTCGGCAAAACTGCAACAGGAAGATGCTATAACGACTAGAAATGTACAAAGCTTGATTTTCATTTCCCGAGTAATCGTGAGAAGCAGCGATTGACCTCAACTCGCACTCCGTCTTTGATTACTAACCCTACCGAACCTGCTTGAACAGGCAATACGCCAAGAGCTAAGAACGTAATTGTGGCAGCAAGAATGCGTTTCATTTGCTGAAGGCGTTTAGCAGCGCAACTACATCACATTCACTTTACTAAAGAGTTAGATGGATGCACAAGGAAATAAAGAGCACCTAGAAGAACGACAGAAATTTCTGAAGTGCATTAAATACATACTTGTACATACTATTGCCCCCATACCGGCACACCCAAGCATTTAATTGGGCAGAATTGTGTCAATTAGACATGGGTAACGCCTGGCAAGTAATATTTTGCCGGGATTATTCCCAGCAACGAAGAACTATCTCGAGAACTCTTGTGTCCCAATGAACATTTGCAGGAATCATTGGTTCTCTATCTGTAAGCGTTGTTCCGATATTGACTGCAGTGCCTGTCGCTTTCGGTAGACTGGAGTAGGCGACAGTTACGTTGTTGAAGGGTGTTACCCACAGAATTCAATCCCTCAGGATGGCCGCGGCCATAGGGTTCTTGGCTTACGTAGTATAATCGGCGTTAATTCGCACGTATTGATCCGAAAGGTCACATCCCCAAGCCTGGCCAAAGCCGGAACCATGCCCCAGGCAGAGGCGAATCGGGACATGCACCTGCTGCAAGACTTCCCTGGCTGCAGCGCGATCAAAGGCCACCGGTTGACCGTCCGCCATTAACTGATAAGGACCAATCCAAAGAGCAACCGCATCCGGATCGAAGGACACGCCGGAGCGACCTGCTGCCGCCACGATCCGCCCCCAGTTCGGATCCCGGCCATGGACTGCGGTCTTCACCAAGGACGAGCCACAGACCGTGCGCGCCACCTGCAACGCCGCGGCCTCGTCAACCGCACCCTCCACTGTCACGTCGATCAGACAAGTCGCCCCTTCACCATCCCGAGCAATGGCCTTAGCAAGGTGCTGCATCGCCTGGGTGAGGCCTTGTTCCAGAACGGCATGGTGCTCTTTGGCCAGCGGCGGACCTGCCGCGAAGGCCAGCACGGTGTCGTTGGTGCTGGTGTCTCCATCGACGGTGATGGCATTGAAGGAACGCTGCACCGCGCGCTGCACCATCCCCTGCCAAACGGCGGAGTCGATGCCGGCATCACAAGTGAAGAAGCCGAGCATCGTGGCCATGTCGGGATGGATCATTCCCGAACCTTTTGCCATCCCTCCAATGCGCACCCGGCGTCCCTCCAGCTCCCGTTCAAGCGCCACCTGCTTGTCCTCCAAATCGGTGGTGAGGATCGCGTTGGCGGCGGCATCACCACCAGCGTCATCCAAGGCCTCCACCAAAGGAGCCAACCCGGCCAAAAGAGTCGTCATCGGAATCGGGACACCGATTACGCCCGTGGAGCAGATCAACACCGACTCCGCATCGACAGCGAGCTGATCCGCAAGCACCTGGGTGGCGCGCTGGCTGTCGACCAGACCGCGATCCCCGGTGCAGGCATTGGCCTGACCGGAATTGATCAACACGGCACGAGCTTGGCCGCCATTGCTAACTAGGCGATCACGGCAGAGATCAACGCAGGCTGCACGCACCACTGAGGTCGTGAAGGTGCCCGCACAAACGGCCGCCTCTGGTGCCAACACCAGCGCCAAATCAGACTTACCTGAGGGTTTCAGACCAGCAACGATGCCTGCCGCCTTGAACCCATTCGACGCCGTCACACCACCCTGGATCGGTTGCCAAGAAGAAGCCATCGCCACCGCTGATCCGCCGCGAGACACTGGGTGCATCCTGCTCCGACACCATGGCGCTTGGCGAGCCGTTCTCGCAACGACGCATTGGACTCACAGGCGGGATTGCAAGCGGTAAGAGCAGCGTGGGCCGTTGGTTGGCGCAACAGGGGCTCCCAGTGTTGGATGCAGATCAATTCGCCCGAGAGGCCCTCGAGCCCAACCGCCAGGCCACGAACACCGTGCTGCAGCGATACGGCGCCACGATCCAAGCCGAGGGAACTGAGGCCATCGACCGAGCTGCCCTGGGTCGCATCATGTTCGAGGACCCCGGTGAGCGGCGGTGGCTCGAGCAACTAATTCACCCGATCGTGCGGGAGCGCTTCGACCAAGCACTCACCCTCGGTGCCAAGACACCAGCGATCGTGCTGATGATCCCGCTTTTGTTCGAAGCGGGTTTGGAGTCGCTTTGCAGCGAAATCTGGCTGGTCGACTGCGATGAATCCCAGCAACTCAAGCGCTTGATCGCGCGCGACGGGCTAAGCCCTGAAGCCGCTCAAGCCCGAATTGCCGCCCAATGGCCTCTCAGCCGGAAACGCGGTTTAGCGGATCACGTGATTTCCAATAAAGGTCAACCCGGCAATTGGCAAGCCCAGGTCATGGTTCTGCTCAATGCAACTGCGGAAGTAGACACCGATTAACCATTACGGCCGAAATCGGCGCGGAACCACTTCGTGATCACCCATTTGTGCCCCGCCTCCACCGGCAAGGCCTCATGCAGCGTGAAGGGGTTGGGGGTGCCATCAGCCTGGAGGTTGTTCCATGCCAGCGCCATGCCCGGCACCGGCGAAAAGGATCGGCCCAAGCGGCGGAACAGAGTTTCACCACCCTGCTCAACAGCGTTGAGATAAACCATCACCGTCCAGGTGCGTTGCCCACCGTTGTCGGTGTGGGTGGCGTATTCCTGCGTCCCAGGCGAAAACCAGTCCGTGTGTTCCTTGAAGTACTCTCCTGGGTCGTAGCGCTGGCCCTGGATCGGTTCAGAGAGGCGCGGATCCACACCAAACAAGGCCGCAAAGCGCTGATCAAGGCTCGCAGCCAGTTGCGGATGGTTCTGGCGCAGATGGCAGGTGCGGCTGGTGCGGTAATCGCTGGTGCCCCGGGTCACCGTTGAGGGCTTCAATGACTCATTGATGGCTTCAATCACCCCCTCACATTCCTTATGGCTGAGAAGTGCTGGCAGCTCATAGATCTGGGCCAGTGAGGTATCGAGCCGCCAGGCGCGAGGCCTGTGCTCCTGTCGGGTGAGGGGTGACTCGAACCAAGCGAGCCAATCCGGCGTGGGTGCGTCCATGGTCGTCTGCCCACGGGACGACGAATCGAGAACTACCGCAATCGCCTCTCGCGAAAACCCCTGATCGAGGGCTCTCTGCATCAGCCTCTCAGGATCACAGCCTCGATCCCGGTTCTGCAGCAACCACTCCTTCCAGGAATCGGGAATGGCTGCCGCTCCACTCATCAACCCTTGAGTTTCTTGCTCAGAATCTGATTGGCCAACTTTGGATCTGCCTTACCACCGGTCTTCTTCATCAACTGTCCGACGAAGAAACCCTGCAGCTTGGTCTTGCCGCCGCGGAAGGCCTCCACCTCATCGGGATGGGCCCCCAGTAGCTCGTCGACGATGGCTTCGATCGCCGCCGGATCGCTGATCATTCCGAGGCCTCGCTCATCGACGATCGCCTTGGGTGAGCCACCTTTCTCGAGCAGTTCCGGAAGAATCTCCTTGGCGATCTTGCCGCTGATCTTGCCGCCATCGATGAGTTGCACCATCTCGGCCAACTGTTCCGGCCTAAACGGCAGTTCGGCATAGCTGAGCCGATTGCTGTTCACATAAGCGGCGATGTCACCGGTGATCCAGTTCGCCGCAAGCTTGGCGTCAGCACCAGCGCCCACAACGGCCTCGAAGTAGTCGGCCATCGGCCGCTCATCGGTCAGCACCCGTGCGTCGTACTGGGAAAGACCCAGATCATCGGCGTAGCGATGGCGCTTGACCGCCGGAAGCTCAGGCAATTCAGCCCGCCAGGACTCACGCTGATCCGCACTTACTTCAATCGGGCCGAGGTCAGGATCTGGGAAGTAGCGGTAATCGCTGGCTCCTTCCTTGCTGCGCATGCTCTTGGTGAGCTGCTTACCCTCGTCCCAGAGGCGGGTCTCCTGAACGATCGGCTCGCCGGTCTCGTAGGCCTTGATCTGACGCTTGATCTCGTACTCGCAGGCCTTTTGGATGGCCGAGAACGAGTTCATGTTCTTGATCTCGACCTTGGTGCCAAAGGGCGCATCGGGCCCACGACGCACGGAGATGTTGACGTCACAGCGCAGGGATCCCTCCTGCATGTTGCCGTCGCTCACACCCAGATACCGCATGATCCGGCGGATCTCCGAGGCGTATTCAGCGGCCTCGCGGCCGGTGCGCAGATCCGGCTTGCTGACAATCTCGGCGAGGGCCACACCGGCACGGTTGTAATCCACCAGGGAATGGGTGGATCCCGCCAGGCGGTCACTGCCGGCATGCACCAACTTGCCGGCGTCCTCCTCCATGTGCAGACGCTCGATACCGATGGTTTTCAGGTAAGTTTCCTTTCCCTTTTCAGCGACCTCTACCTCAATCCATCCCTCTTCAGCGATCGGTTGGTCGTACTGGGAGATCTGATAGTTCTTAGGAAGATCAGGATAGAAATATTGCTTGCGGTCGAACTTGCTGTGTTCGGCGATGTTGAGGTTGAGGGCCATCGCCGCCTTCACCGCGTACTCGAGCACCTTCTGGTTCAGCACCGGCAGAGTGCCGGGCAGACCGCACACCACCGGGTCGATGTGGGTGTTGGGATCATCACCAAAGATGGTCGACGCCGCCGTAAAAATTTTGCTGTCTGTTCCCAGCTGCACGTGGGTCTCCAGGCCAATGACGGCCTCCCATGCCGGTTGATTTGCTGCGTCAGCCATGCGTACCGGGTTTGAACCAGATGCCCGGATCCTATGGAATCAAGATGAAGCCCTCTCCTGACACCATGACCAACAAGGGCTCTTCTCCTGCATGATTGCCGCCTCTGCCTCAGCCGTCTGCGTTTTGGGCGGGGGACTGATGGGCTTGGCCGTTGCTCATCAGCTTGCTCGTCGCGGACAGAGCGTGACCGTGATCAGCCGTCGCCGCAGCGAAGCGGCAGGGTTTGTGGCTGCAGGGATGCTGGCGCCCCATGCCGAAGGACTGAGCGGCGACCTGTTGGAGCTGGGCCAAGCGAGTCTCGAGCGAATTCCCCGCTGGGTGGCACAGATCGAAAGTGACAGCGGCCTGGGCTGCGGCCTGCGCACTAGCGGCATCGTGGTGCCGTTCCTGACAGCGACTGAGCGCGACGCCTACCCCACCGGGAGCCTCGGGCAAATCTTGGACCGCAACGGCCTGCAGCGAGAAATCCCAGGATTGGGGCCAGAGTGGAGCACCGGGTTGCTGTTCGAGCAAGACGGCCAGATCGACAACCGCAGGCAATTGATGCGGGCCCTGGAGCGCGCCTGTGTGTCCCTGGGCGTGCAGTTCATGGAAGGGGCCGAGGTGCTGGATCTAGAGCATGATTCGGCAAACCAGCTCTGCGGGATCCATCTGCGCAGCGCCGAAGGGGAGCAACAGCAACTGAGCTGCCGGCAGGCGGTGCTCTGCAGCGGCGCCTGGAGCCAACAGCTCGTGCCGCAACTGCCCGTGTTCCCAGTGAAGGGCCAGATGCTCTCGCTACAAGGCCCGCGGGAAGCGCTTAAGCGGGTGATCTTCGGGCCCGGCACCTATCTCGTTCCACGCGAAGACGGACTGATCGTGGTGGGAGCCACGAGCGAGCGAGAGGCTGGATTTGCGGAAGGCCTCACCCCCGATGGCCAGAAACAACTGCAAACGGGAATTGCAAGCCTGCTACCCATGGCGGCCAAATGGCCCCCCATGGAGCGTTGGTGGGGGTTCCGGCCCTGCACCCCAGACGAAGGTCCTCTCCTTGGAGAAGGGCCTATCCCAGGCCTTTGGCTTGCCACAGGCCACCATCGCAATGGGGTCCTATTGGCCGCGATCACATCTCAATTGATGAGTGCTGCTTTGCCTGGAGGTGATCCGCTATCGAACGAAGACAACGAATGGCTCAAGCGCTTCCGTTGGGATCGATTTCAAACAATCCTCTGAATCCTTAACACCGATTACCAAGGGGATCCCATCAACTCGATGCCGGCCCAGAAAAAGGGATTGTTCACCCCAGAACTGACACGGCGCTGCTGAGAGGGGGTGAGGTTCAGCAACAACGGCTGATCATTGACGCCCAGCAACCGATCACCATCAAGGCGAACGAGGTTGCGTGCAAATGCCTGACGGGTCAATTGCATCGCCTCGGCCTTTGGGATGCCCTGATCGAGGTAGCGGTACATGAGCACGAAATAGGCCGACGTCACGACGTCGTCGACATACCAAAGGGTTCCCACCGCGCTGCGCGCTCCTGCCTGCAGTGCGAGGCCACTGAATCCCAATTCCGCATCGGCGTCACCAAGCGCGGTCCGACACGCACTGAAGACGACAAGATCCAACGGAACGCCTTGACGTTCTTTGCGCAGCTTGGCTAGCTCACCCATGGAAATCGGACCGATTCCAGAATGCAATTGAGATGCGTTTGGGCCGCCAGGCTTGAATTCAGCATGGGTGGCGACATGGAGTTGGTTGTAAGTCGATTCACCCGCTTTTTCCAGAAAACGATCCGGCGTGAACTCCTGGTTCAGGAACAAATCCTTGTTGGCATCAGCTCCAATCCGATCCAGTTCCTGGGGCACCAATGGAAGAGCCGCCAATCCTTCGAATTCGGATGCACCCAAAGCCAAAAGGCGCTGGCCTGGATCGCCGGAAGTCCCTAAATCGGTTAACGCCAAGGACGGCGTGATGGAAAAGGCATAACGATCACCGAAATAACGCTGACCATCGCTGAGGGCAGCAAATGGGACTGCCTGCAATCCACGGTCGGCAGCGATCAACAATGTGGTGATTTTTTCCCGCTGCAAAATTGTCGTCAACGACTCAAACAACAGCGCATAAAGCTGCCGCGAAGGTGACTGTGGATCATCGACCTTAAGAGAATCTTGACGCGAAAGTTGCACGTACAAGTTGCGCAACTGATTGCGAAAATCGGCTGTTGTCAGTTCAACACGGACGCCCTCTAATTTTCCGGAAGACGGAATGAGCGTGATGTCTAAAAAAGCGTCACCGCCCGAGGCTGTGGTTCTCCCCTCTGGCAGCGGAGTGAACTGCAGGTGGAGAACCGCAGGGTTGTAAGCCTCACGATTGAATTCGGGAGGAAGAGCAACAGTCTCTTGAGGCCGCGACGGTGCATTGGCCTGAGCCTGAACTGGTGAGTGAGCGACACCAACAAGCAGCGCTACAGCTGATCCAAAGGACAGGATTCTGTTCACACCAGCTTTGCGCCGCACTGGATTCTTTAAGTCTCAAAAGCTGCTCTGAGGATAAGGAACTTCTCCAAATTCATCCAGACCCTCAACATCAACGCGGGCCTGCACCCGAAACAACCCTCTGACGCACCTGCTGCAGGGAATTCGCAATCGCCGCTGGTGTCGGCGTCCTGCGTCCACTCAAATCCGGGAGATTCAAGCCCTGCAACGTCCGCGATGTCGCTTGCGCATCGCCACTCGCCAAGTTTTGGCTCGCACGACTTGCGTCAACACGCTTCACCGCCACCGCTGCAGAGGGAGCCTTCGGCTTCTCACTCGGACCCTCACCGTCATCTCCTCCGACTGCCCCCTCCTCTCCAGCAGCCTCATCAGCAGCAGCCTCTCCTTCAGCTCTCTCTCCTTCTTCCGCCTCACCACTGGCTGACGTCCCATCGCCCTCGTCTCCTCCGTCCTCTCCCTGCGCCGTCTCACCCGTTGCCCCCTCTTCTCCTCCGTCCTCTCCCTGCGCCGTCTCACCCGTTGCCCCCTCTTCTCCTCCCCCATCTCCTCCGTCGCCCGCATCCGCTGACTCGCTCCCTGACGCCTCAACGCTGCTGCTCTCCTCTGCTCCACTCGCATCGCTAGCCGCAACCTCACCTGCAGCCTCACCAGTAGCCGCCTCCTCACTCACGGCAGCAGCGGTGGCATTCGCTCCACCCTCAGTTTCGCTCGACGCTGCTGTCACATCAGCTTCAGGCGAAAGAGCACCACTGGCTGCCGTTCCCTCAGAACCTCCACTGATCGGTGCTCCTCCTCCCTCAGCAACTGCCGTCGTTGCTGCATTCAACTGAGCACTCGAGCCACCCACCGCAGCGCCTCCTGCTCCATCCGCTGCACCACCAACAGGGATGCCTCCAGGAGAAGCACCAGGTGCCGCTCCAATCGATGGGGTTCCCGTCTCTGCCATCTGGAACGACGACTCCAGCGACAGGCTCACCTCATATCCCTCTCCACTGAGGCTCGGCGGTGTCAACGCAGCAGGGTCCGATCCCTCAAGCTCAGCCGCTCTCTCGGCATCACCACCACCGGGATCACCGCCACCGGGATCACCGCCACCGGGATCACCGCCAGGGCCCTCCCCTTCTCCTTCGGGGCCGCCACCCTCTGGTGCCCTCTCCGCTCCATCAGCTCGCTCCCCTTGACCCTCAGGGCCCACATCGGGCGCTACCTCTCCTCCCCCTTCACCGACAGGACCCTCTCCTCCAAAACCGCCATCGCCATAAGGACCCTCTACTCCCCCCTCACCAACAGGACCCTCTCCTCCATAACCACCATCGCCATAAGGGCCCTCTACTCCCCCCTCACCAACAGGGCCTTCTCCCCCATAACCACCTTCGACATAAGGGCCTTCTCCCCCATCACCAACAGGGCCTTCTCCCCCATAACCACCAGCGCCATAAGGGCCTCCACCTACCTCCAGCCCAGGGTCAGGAGCTCCGGGAAGATTAGGAGCAGGGGCAGGTGTCGATGGACCTGACGCAACATCAAATGCCGGCACCACAGGTCCTGCATACGCCGCAATAGAAGTGCTGACTGGAGCACTCTCTGGCGGAGCTTGCACCAAAAGGATCGAATCGACCAGGTCCTCCCCTTGGTCCCTTTCACCAGGCGGCAACCCGATCGCAAGCCCCCTGATCTCACCATTGGGCTCTAAATCTGGCGCAAGCGAGAAAATCGGTACTGCAACCGGACCGTCAATCGGTCCTGCAATGGGACCATCAATCGGTGCTGCAATCGGCCCTGCAATTGGACCATCAATCGGTCCTGCAATGGGACCATCAATCGGTCCTGCAATCGGCCCTGCAATTGGTCCTTCAATTGGCCCTTCAATTGGCCCGGTAATCGGTGCTGCGATTGGACCGCCAATCGGGTCTGCAATGGGACCATCAATCGGTCCTGCAATGGGACCATCAATCGGTCCTGCAATCGGCCCTGCAATTGGTCCTTCAATTGGCCCTTCAATTGGCCCGGTAATCGGTGCTGCGATTGGACCGCCAATCGGGTCTGCAATGGGACCATCAATCGGTCCTGCAATTGGACCATCAATCGGTCCTGCAATCGGCCCTGCAATTGGGCCATCAATCGGTGCTGCAATCGGCCCTGCAATTGGGCCATCAATCGGTCCTGCAATTGGACCATCAATCGGTCCTGCAACGGGAACTGGTTCTGGAGTGGGTTCGGGAGTTGGAGTTGGAGATGGGGAAGGATCTGGGGATGGGGAAGGATCTGGGGATGGGGAAGGATCTGGAGTTGGCGTTGGAGTGCACAAATTGGACGTTCCGCTCCCCGTACAAGTGATTGACGTTGACGCAAGAGATCCGCTGACCCTTAGAGCACCGGCGTTAACAGATGTATTGCCTAGATATGTATTGTCCCCCGAAAGAGTGAGAGTC
>QCSL01000003.1 GCA_003209165.1 Synechococcus sp. AG-670-B23
GGGGCTCCAGGTCGGCTTGGACCACCTTGGCGTTGGGGCACGCCGGTTCCAGCAGGACGCCGGGGCACTGGTTTACCCACCAGTTCGGGTCTGGGGGTCGGTCGTGACGGTGCCCCGGGTTTCGCGGGAGCGCCTGCACGGGTCGGAGCGCCTGGCCGTGATGGGGCGCCTGGCCGTGATGGGGCGCCTGCGCGGATGATCTGTGGTTTGGGCTGGCCTTGGCCAGGGGTCGGCCGTCCAGGACTTCCAGTCCCTGCTGGGCGGGGCGCCGGGCGAGCAGGTGTGGGCCGCGGCGTGGGGGCGGTGGGCTTGGCAGCAGCCTTGGGCTTGCTCACCAGTTCTGGTTTGCCTGCAGGCGGCTTGCTGACGACTTGCGGCTTGGCCGCGGTAGGCCGCGGAACAGGCTTTGCCACGGTCGGTCTCGCTGGCGCTGTAGGTGGTTTTTGTGGAGCGGCTGGCCTTGCTGGAGCTGCCGATGATTTCACCGGGGCCGACGCAGGCTTGCTGATGATCGGTTTGGGCGTTGCTGCTGCTGGAGGTTTTGGGGCCGCTTGTGGTTTGGCAGCCACCTGGGGCTTAGCGGCCACAGGCTTGCTCACGGCTGGGGTGGGCTTGCTCGGCGCGTTAGGGGCTGCTTTCTTCACCGACAGGATGGCTTTCCCCGGTGCGGGCTTGGTAGGGGTCGCCGCAGCGGACTTTGCACCATTCCCGCCTTTACCCAGCAGCGAACGGATTTTGCCGGCTTCAGCGTCACTGATCGAGCTGCTGTGGCTCTTCGCAGCGATCGAAAGCTTTTCAGCCGCGTCCAGCACGTCCTTGTTCTCAAGGCCGAGGTCCTTGGACAGCTCGTAAATTCTGACTTTGCCGCTGCTGGTCATTCAGTTCGGGTCTCCGATCGGTCCGGGCATTGAATGCCTCGGGGCCACTCACACAGTGGGGCCATTTTCAGTCTGCCTCAGAGGATTCACCAATGCTTTGGTTAATCCGCTGTTTCAACACCGCAAGCACTGCTTCGGGCACCTGACAACGCAGGGCTTTCTGCAGACGTTTACGACGGGTCGCCTCCTCAAGGCAGTTTTCCTCGCAGCAGAGATAGGCCGAACGGCCCATCCCCTGATCGAGGAGAACTCCGTCCTGATGGTCGCGGATCACCCTCCAGAGCTGGCGGCGATCCAAGAGCTGGCGGCAGGCCACGCAGCGACGCAGGACGGGGCGCTCAGTCACCGGACCTGCTCCTGATTAGGATCGGCATCGATTTCAACCACCGCGTCCGTGGCTTCAGCTTCGTTCTCGGTGCCGGCTTCAACTTCAGCGGGCTCCTCTTCAGGGAACTCCTGTTCGGGCCGCTCCTCGCCGTACTCCTCCTCGTCTTCGGGCAGCGGATACAGCTCTCGCAGACGAGCATCCTCTTCTGCCCGCGCGGCCTGTTCGGCGGCCAGCCGTTCCTCGGCTTGCTGCTGGAGGGCTTCCTCCTCCTCCCGTTGGGAGATCAGCTCGGCCACTATGGCGTCCTCTGCCTCTTGGTCGTACTCGGTGGAGTTCTTGATGTCGATCTTCCAGCCGGTGAGTCGGGCGGCCAAGCGCACGTTCTGGCCTTCGCGGCCGATAGCCAGGCTCAGCTGATCGGGGGGCACCAGCACATGGGCGTGCTGGCCCACGGGATCCACAAGGCGCACCATTTCCACCCGGGCGGGGCTGAGGGAATTGGCGATGTACTGGCCCGGATCTTGGGACCAGCGGATGACGTCGATCTTTTCCCCACGCAGTTCGTTCACCACCTGCTGAATGCGGGAGCCGCGGGCGCCGATGCAGGCGCCGACGGGATCCACTTCACGCTCAATGCTGTCGACGGCCACCTTGGTGCGGGGCCCCACTGAACGGGAGGGGGGATTCGCTTCACGGGCCACGGCCACAATCCGAACGGATCCCTCCTGAATTTCGGGAACTTCGTTCTCGAACAGGTAAACAACCAAACCGGCATTGGAGCGGCTGACGAACAGCTGTGGTCCCCGCCGGGGCACCTCGCTCACCTCTTTTAGGAAGACTTTGAAGGTGGCGTTGGCGCGATAATTGTCGTTGGGCAGCTGATCGCGTCGGGGGAGTTCCGCCTCCACCTCCGGACGGCCCAGGCCTGAGCTGACCGCCATGATCACCGACTGGCGCTCGAAGCGGATCACCCGGGCCGTCAGCACCGGATCCTCAAGATCAGCGAATTCCTCCTGGATCATCCGGCGCTGTTGATCCCGCAGTTTCTGGGCCAGCACCTGCTTGGTGGTGGCGGCGGCCATGCGGCCGAAATCCTCTTTCTCCGGGGTGACATCAAGCACCACCGTGTCGCCCACCTGGGCGTCATCCGCCACCTGCATCACCTCGGCTATGGCGATCTGGTGGTCTTCGCTCTCCACCTCATCAACAATGATCTTGCTGGCGAGAACCCTGTAGCCCTCTTCTTCCAGGTCGAGGCCAACGTCGAAGTTGCTGAAGTACTCCTCATCAAATGGGTCTTCGCTGATGCCGAGGTATAAGGTCCGTCGGTAGCGCTCGTAGCCCTTCAGCAGGGCCTCACGCAACGCCGCTTCCACCACCTGGGGTGGCAGCTTCTTCTCTTCACTGATGTCGTCGATCAGGTTGCTGAGACCGGGAAGAAGGACGAGAGCCATCGCGTTGGGTTAAGGGGGAGATTGGAGCTGTTGCGGGGGTTGACGCTGGTTTCAGCTGCCTGGACTCGTGAGGCGGACACCGATCACGCAATCCAGGGGAATCCGTTTGATTCGCCCACGAATGTTGATCTGCAGCGTGTCGGCGTCGCGTTCGAGCAAGAGGCCCTCCAGACGTTGCTCGATGTTGTCCTTGGCGCGGTGATGGACCTCCACGGGGAAACCGCGGAAGGTCTCAAAGTCGCGATCGCTGGACAGCTGGTCGCCGATGCCGGGACTGCTGATCTCCAGAACATACGCGTCAGTGAGCAGGGTGGACGCCTCAATGGCATCCCCCAACACGCCGCTGAAACCCGCGCAGTCATCGAGGCTCACATCCGCTCCGCTGATGTGGCGGATCTGCACTTCCAGGGTCATCGGGCTCATGTGAGTGAGTAGCTGAATGCCGCAAAGGGCAAAGCCTTTGCTGGTGGCCACGTCAGTGGCCAGCGTTTCGAGATCTGGAAGCAGATGATGAGGCAACGCGAACTGAGGGCGGACGTCGGCCCGACGTGCATTTCAGTTGTGACCGATCTCCCGCAGGGAGATGCCCGTCGGACACACCTTCAATCTACGGGACCGTCTGCCCGCCGTCAGGTGCTGCCCAGATCGATGGCTGGTGCATCGGGGAAGGCATCCCCCGGCTGCTCGGAGCCACGCCCGTCAGAATCCTGATTGATGCAGAGGCGCCGACGCTCAGGGTCGGTCACGTATCGACAGACGCGACTCCAGAGTTTGCTGCGGCTGCCCTGGGGGCCATTGCTGAACGTCACCACATCAGGAAGGCCAGGGCGCTCTTCGATCGCGACCTGGCAGAGATCACAGCGTTGTGAAGAAGCGGATTCGCTCAAGGGTGAAGCTCGCAAAACGGCGTGACCTTAAGCAGTGGACTCAAGCCACGCTGTGCGATCAATAGCAGCCCTGAACGAATGCGGTAGCTGAATCCCGTGGCTTGTGGATCCTTGTTGGCCCCGATCCGGAAATTCACCTGGCTGGTGGTCTTGCTCGCCACCTGCTGGAAGGAGCCGAACATGTGGCACGTGGCCACGGGCTGCTGCAGCTGTTCATCGGTCACCTTGAGGTTGCTGCCGTCGCTGAATTTGAGGAAGGCCTGGATCGGATAGCTGCTGGGGTCGTTGGAATCGGCGGTGAAAAACAGCTTGAAACTGCGGTAGGGCTGCTCCACCACGAAATCGATGTTCCAGTTGGTGCGGCCGACTGCTTTGCCAAGCAGCCCCATACGTCGCTACTCCTTTTTCACAATATGGTCGCCGCCACCCACCAGGGGTAGAAAACTGCGTGTTTTGGACTCTTTACTGGGATTTTTAGGGTTATCCGCGCATCTCAAAGAGCGTTGTGAAATTGCGATCGATTTGTACCAAGGCCCGCTTCACCGGCTGGATCCGATAAAAAGAAGTCAATTCCTAGGACTTGTGTTGCGGTACGCCCTGCTTCAACTAACTGCTGTGCTGGTGGCAGTGGCCGTCCTGCTCGGTGATGGAGCGTCCGTCCATGCTCTGGAGCACAGCTTTGTGGCCGATGCCGTTCAGCGGGTGGCCTCGGCTGTGGTTCGGATCGACACCGAGCGCACCGTGGAACGTCAGCCATTTGACCCCACGCTGCTCGATCCCCTGCTGCGGGATCTCTTGGGGGACCCTTCCGTGGGCCCAGAGCGGGAACGGGGCCAAGGCTCTGGTGTGGTGATTGATGCCAAGGGGCTTGTGCTCACAAATGCCCATGTGGTGGATCGGGTGGAGTCCGTCAGCGTCACCTTGGCCAACGGGGAGCAACGCGATGGCCAGGTGGTGGGAACCGATGCGGTGACGGATCTGGCCTTGGTACGTCTTGAGGGGGATCAATTGCCGCAGCGGGCTCCTCTTGGTGATTCCGAAGCCATGCAGGTGGGCGATTGGGCGATAGCCCTCGGCACCCCGTTCGGGCTGGAGCGCACGGTCACCCTGGGCATCGTCAGCAGCCTGCATCGCAATATCAACAGTCTTGGCTTCGCCGATAAACGCCTAGAGTTGATACAGACTGACGCCGCCATCAATCCCGGCAATTCAGGTGGGCCTTTGGTGAACGGTGATGGCCAGGTGATTGGCATTAACACCCTGGTGCGTTCGGGCCCTGGGGCTGGCCTCGGTTTTGCCATCCCGATCAACCTGGCCCGTCGGGTGGCCGATCAGCTGCAGCAGCAGGGTGAGGTGGTGCATCCATACATTGGCCTGCAACTTGTTGCGCTCACGCCCCGCATCGCGCGGGAGCACAACAAGGATCCCAATGCCCTCGTGCAGCTGCCAGAACGCAGCGGTGCCCTGGTTCAAGCTGTTCTTCCAGATGGCCCGGCCGAAAAAGCAGGTCTGCGCCGCGGTGATCTGTTGATCACGGTGGCTGAGCGCGACATCCTCGATCCTCAGGCGTTGCTAGAGGTGGTAGATGCCGCCGCCATCGATGTTCCCCTGCCCCTGAAGGTGCTGCGGGCGGGCCGTGAATTGACCCTTTCCGTCAAACCGCAGCCCTTGCCTGGGATGGCCTGAAACCCTTGCTACGGTCGCGCCCAAAGGACGTGACCTGATGGCTGATCTTCAGACCCAGATGAAGCAGGCGGTGGCAGATGCCGCCGTTGAACAGATCAAAGACGGCATGGTGCTGGGCTTGGGATCAGGTTCCACCGCTGCCCTGATGATTCAGGGCCTGGGGGCCAAGCTCGCCAGCGGCGAACTTAAAGACATCGTTGGTGTCACCACCTCCTTCCAAGGAGAGGTGCTGGCCGCCGAGCTCAACATCTCCCTGCTTAGTCTCAATGCCGTAAGTCGGATTGATCTGGCCATCGATGGTGCCGATGAAGTCGACCCTGGCTTTCAGTTGATCAAGGGTGGTGGCGCTTGCCACGTACAGGAAAAACTCGTGGCGGAACGGGCCGATCGTTTTGTAGTGGTGGTGGATTCCACGAAACTGGTGGACCGTCTCAATCTCGGCTTTCTGCTGCCGGTTGAAGTGCTACCCGAAGCCTGGCGCCAGGTGAAGCAGCAGCTGGAAGCCCTCGGGGGTAGCGCTGAACTGCGTATGGCCCAGCGCAAGGCCGGACCCGTGGTGACCGACCAAGGAAACCTAGTATTGGATGTCAAACTTGATGGCGGCATCACCGATCCAGTTGCACTGGAGCAGACCATTAACAATATCCCCGGTGTGTTGGAGAATGGTCTGTTCGTCAACATCACCGATGAGGTTCTTGTCGGCGAGATTGCCGATGGTGTGGCGGGTGTTCGCAGCCTGGAGAAGCGCGTCAGCTGAGGCGTCGCCGCACCGATTCAGCGTGGCTGTGCAGGCCTTCACTGGTAGCCAGTTCCTGCACAGCTGAACCCGTCGCTTCAAGTGCCACCCGGTTGAAACCGATCAGCGAGGTGTGGCGCATGAAGGTCTCTACGCTTAGGGCCCCGCTGAAGCGCGCGGCTCCACAGGTCGGCAGCGTGTGGTTCGGGCCTGCCAAATAATCCCCCACCGCTTCTGGGGACCAGGGGCCCAAAAAAATGGCTCCGGCATTTTGAATTCGATCCGCAAGTGGTTCGGGCCGTTCCACCAGTAGCTCTAGATGTTCCGGAGCGAAGCTGTCGCTTAGGCGGGCACAACTCTCGAGGTCGTCGCACACCACCACCAGCCCCCAGTCCCGCAGAGCGGCTTCGCAGATCTCCTTGCGGGGATGGTCGGCCAATTGCTCGGCCACCGCAGTGTTGATTCCCATAGCCAACGTAGGGTCGGTGGTGATCAACACAGCTGCCGCCAAGGGATCGTGCTCAGCTTGCGCTAGCAGATCTGCCGCCACTTGGTCGGGCTTGGCCGAGTGGTCTGCGATCACCAGCACTTCGCTCGGTCCCGCCAGGGAATCGATGGCCACCTGGCCGTACACCGCTTGTTTCGCCAGGGTTACGTAAAGGTTGCCTGGGCCACTGATCACGTCCACCTTATGAACGCTTTCGCTGCCATAGGCCATGGCGGCTACAGCTTGGGCGCCCCCAATGCGGAACACCGTCTTCACGCCAGCGAGGTGGGCCGCTGCCAGCACCACTGTGTTGACCTCACCATTTTGTCCGGCGGGTGAACAGATCACCACGTCCTTCACGCCGGCGACCCTGGCTGGCACCGCATTCATCAGCACTGTGCTGGGGTAAGCCGCTCGACCACCGGGAACGTAGAGGCCTGCCCTCTCAACCGGTCGCCAGCGCCGGCCGAGTTTTTCGCCGTGGGGGCCGGTCACCGCTAGATCTGTGGGTCGTTGGCGTTGGTGGAAGTCGGTGATACGGCGGTGGGCCAGCTCCAGGGCGTCCCGCAGATTGGTTGGCAGCGCATTCCAGGCCTGTTCTAGAGCTACGGGGGAAACAGCCATTGGCACGGGCCGAAAGCCATCGAACCGTTCAGTGAACTCGGCAATGGCCGCATCGCCGCGGTCGCGCACTGCCGCAAGAATGGTTTCAACCCGCTCACGGGCTTTACCTTGTTGGGTCTGGGTTGTGCGGCTTGATAACCGTTGTAGTTCCATCTGGGCCTGTTCCGGATCCCGCACGATGCGAAGGGGAGCAACGGCCGGTTGGCTCACAGGCAAAGGAATGGTTGGGTATCTAGTCAAGTTAGGACTCCGCAAAGCAGGGAGTTGGTCCTGTCGAGGAGTAAGGTGTTTGATTGTTCGCAACGTTGAAGCCTCAGTGGCCAATAACAAGTCAGCCAAGAAGCGAATTGAGATTGCTGAGCGTAACCGTCTGCGCAACCGCTCCTACAAGTCGTCCATGCGCACCCTGATGAAGCGCTGCTTTGCCGCCTGTGACGCCTACAGCGCGACACCTGATGATGAAGCCAAAGACAGCGTGCAGACCTCCATGCGTGCAGCCTTCAGCAAGATCGACAAGGCCGTGAAAGTAGGTGTGCTGCATCGCAACAACGGCGCCAATCAGAAGTCCCGCCTGAGCGCGGCCGTGAGCAAAGTGCTCGAGCCGGCCAGCTGATTAGGTGTCAACCGGCAGAATGGGCCGAAAGCACGTTTCGGCCCAGCTGTGTCCCCAACCCCGACGTTGATTGACAGCCACTGTCACATCGTCTTTCGCAACTTTGATGAAGACCTCGACGAGGTGGCCTCACGCTGGCGTGAGGCTGGGGTTGGTGCTCTGCTGCACGCCTGCGTTGAACCCTCTGAAATTCCGGCGATCCGGGCCTTGGCGGATCGGTTCCCGGAAATGCGTTATTCCGTGGGCGTCCATCCATTGGACACCGAGCACTGGCGGGATGACACGGTGGCGGTGCTGCGTCGGGCGGCCTTGGAGGACGATCGGGTGGTCGCCATCGGCGAACTCGGACTCGATCTGTTCCGCGACAAGAACCTGGATGAGCAGTTCGCTGTGCTGCGTCCCCAGTTGGATTTAGCGTTGGAGTTGAACCTGCCGGTGATCATCCATTGCCGTGATGCCGCCGAGCCGATGCTGGAGGAACTTCGGGGCCGCAAGACTCAGGGCCATTGCCCTGCAGGTGTGATGCATTGCTGGGGCGGCACCCCCGATGAAATGCACCAGTTTCTGGAACTTGGCTTCTACATCAGCTTCAGTGGCACCGTCACCTTCCCCAAGGCGGAGTCCACCCACGACTGTGCTCGAAAGGTTCCGGAGGATCGATTCCTGGTGGAAACAGATTGCCCCTTCCTGGCCCCTGTGCCACGTCGTGGTAAGCGTAACGAGCCGGCCTTCGTGGCTTCAGTTGCCACTCGGGTTGCTGAGCTGCGGGGCGTGGATCTCGACAGCGTGGCTCTTAGCAGCACCGCGAACGCTCGGCGTTTGTTCGGACTCCCTTAACTGCCCTTCCGGAGGGGACAAGCCAATATGTAAGATGTTGTATTGGCCTGGCCACGCGCAAGATTCGTTCTTGTGTGTGGTGCCTGAAGCGTCCATTTCCTTTCGGTGCACTTGTCGTCGTCAGCTGATCTGACCCGCGATTTCTGAACAGCAGCAGTGGCGCTGTCGGTTCCGCTCTGGAAACCGTCGGTGCAATTGTTGTGTCGGATCGTCCTGTCAGGTGAGCTTCTGACGCCAATCCAGTCCTCCCCAGTCCCTTCGTCCTCTCTGCCGGTCCCCGCATGAGCAGCAGCGCGATTCAGGTCGCCAAGACCGCCACCTACCTCCCTGATCTGGTGGAGGTGCAGCGGGCCAGCTTTAAGTGGTTTTTGGATCAAGGTCTGATTGAGGAGCTGGAAAGCTTCTCTCCGATCACGGATTACACCGGCAAGCTGGAGCTGCACTTCATCGGTAGCGAGTACCGCCTGAAGCGCCCCCGCCATGATGTGGAAGAGGCCAAGCGTCGCGATGCGACCTTCGCGTCGCAGATGTATGTCACTTGCCGTCTGGTCAACAAGGAGACCGGTGAGATCAAAGAGCAGGAGGTCTTTATCGGCGAACTGCCGCTGATGACCGAGCGCGGCACGTTCATCATCAACGGTGCTGAGCGCGTGATCGTGAATCAGATCGTGCGGAGCCCCGGTGTCTATTTCAAGGATGAAATGGACAAAAACGGCCGGCGCACGTACAACGCCAGCGTCATCCCAAACCGAGGTGCTTGGCTGAAGTTTGAGACGGATAAGAACGACTTGCTCCACGTTCGTGTGGACAAGACCCGCAAGATCAACGCGCATGTGCTTATGCGTGCCATGGGTCTGTCCGACAACGACGTGCTTGACAAGCTGCGTCACCCTGAGTTTTACAAGAAGTCGATTGATGCTGCGAACGACGAGGGCATCAGCTCGGAAGACCAGGCGTTGCTTGAGCTCTACAAGAAACTGCGGCCTGGTGAACCCCCCTCGGTGAGTGGTGGTCAGCAGCTGCTGCAGACCCGTTTCTTCGATCCAAAGCGCTACGACCTCGGTAGGGTCGGACGCTACAAGATCAACAAGAAGCTCCGCCTCACTATCCCAGACACAGTGCGCACCCTCACCCATGAGGACGTGCTCTCAACCCTCGATTATCTGATCAACCTCGAGCTGGATGTCGGTGGCGCCAGCTTGGATGACATCGACCACCTCGGCAACCGCCGCGTGCGTTCCGTTGGAGAACTCCTGCAGAACCAGGTTCGTGTTGGTTTGAACCGTCTCGAGCGGATCATCAAGGAACGGATGACCGTCGGCGAAACCGATTCGCTGACTCCCGCGCAGTTGGTGAACCCCAAGCCCCTGGTGGCGGCCATCAAAGAGTTCTTCGGCTCCAGCCAGCTGAGCCAATTCATGGATCAGACGAACCCTCTGGCTGAGCTCACCCACAAGCGTCGAATCTCGGCACTTGGACCCGGCGGTCTCACCCGTGAGCGTGCAGGCTTCGCCGTCCGCGATATTCACCCCTCTCACTACGGCCGTCTCTGCCCGATTGAGACTCCTGAAGGTCCCAACGCCGGTCTAATCAACTCCCTGGCCACCCACGCCCGGGTCAATGAATACGGCTTCATCGAAACCCCATTCTGGAAGGTCGAGAACGGTTTTGTCTTGAAGGACGGCGATCCGATCTACCTTTCTGCAGACCGGGAAGACGAAGTGCGCGTCGCTCCGGGTGACGTGGCCACCGAGGACGACGGTCGGATCTCGGCTGATCTGATTCCTGTGCGTTACCGCCAGGACTTCGAAAAGGTCCCCCCTGAGCAGGTCGACTACGTCGCCCTCTCCCCGGTGCAGGTGATCTCGGTTGCGACATCGTTGATCCCCTTCTTGGAGCACGACGATGCCAACCGCGCCCTGATGGGTTCCAACATGCAGCGTCAGGCTGTGCCATTGCTGCGTCCAGAGCGTGCCCTGGTGGGCACCGGCTTGGAAACCCAGGTGGCCCGCGACTCAGGAATGGTGCCAATTTCACGGGTGAATGGCACAGTTGCCTATGTAGACGCTAATGCCATTGTTGTCCAGGACGAGGAAGGCAATGAGCACACCCACTTTCTGCAGAAGTACCAGCGCTCCAACCAGGACACCTGCCTGAACCAGCGCCCGATCGTCCGTTGTGGTGATCCGGTGATCGTCGGTCAAGTGATGGCGGATGGCTCGGCCTGTGAAGGCGGTGAGATCGCCCTTGGCCAGAATGTTCTGATCGCTTACATGCCTTGGGAGGGTTACAACTACGAGGACGCGCTGCTAGTCAGCGAGCGTCTGGTCACTGACGACCTCTACACCTCGGTGCACATCGAGAAGTACGAGATCGAAGCTCGCCAGACCAAGCTCGGACCCGAGGAGATCACTCGCGAGATTCCCAACGTCGCTGAGGAAAATCTCGGCAACCTCGATGAGATGGGAATCATTCGCGTTGGTGCTTTCGTTGAAAGCGGCGACATCTTGGTGGGCAAGGTGACGCCTAAGGGCGAATCCGATCAGCCGCCGGAAGAGAAGTTGCTGCGCGCGATCTTCGGTGAGAAGGCCCGGGATGTGCGCGACAACTCTTTGCGTGTGCCCGGCACCGAGCGTGGCCGCGTTGTGGATGTGCGCATCTACACCCGTGAACAGGGTGATGAGCTGCCCCCTGGCGCGAACATGGTGGTGCGGGTTTATGTGGCCCAACGCCGCAAGATCCAGGTGGGCGACAAGATGGCTGGCCGCCACGGCAACAAGGGCATCATCAGCCGTATCCTTCCACGGGAGGATATGCCCTATCTGCCCGATGGCACCCCGGTCGACATCGTGCTCAACCCCCTGGGTGTGCCGAGTCGGATGAATGTGGGTCAGGTGTTCGAGCTGCTGATGGGTTGGGCGGCGTCCAACCTTGATTGCCGCGTACGCATCGTTCCCTTCGATGAGATGCACGGGGCTGAGAAGTCACAGCAGACCGTCGAGACCTTCCTCAAGGAAGCTGCAAAGCAGTCCGGCAAGGGTTGGGTGTATGACCCTGAGGATCCCGGCAAGCTGCAGCTGCGTGATGGCCGCACCGGCCTGCCCTTCGACCAGCCCGTGGCTGTGGGTTATTCCCACTTCCTCAAGCTGGTTCACCTGGTGGACGACAAGATCCACGCCCGTTCCACTGGCCCCTACTCCTTGGTCACCCAGCAGCCCCTGGGCGGTAAGGCACAGCAAGGCGGTCAGCGCCTGGGTGAGATGGAGGTGTGGGCCCTTGAGGCCTATGGCGCCGCGTACACCCTGCAGGAATTGCTCACGGTCAAGTCCGACGACATGCAAGGCCGTAATGAGGCTCTCAACGCCATCGTCAAGGGCAAGCCGATCCCCCGCCCCGGTACGCCGGAATCCTTCAAGGTGCTGATGCGCGAGCTTCAGTCCCTGGGTCTGGACATCGCCGTCTACACCGACGAAGGCAAGGAAGTGGATCTGATGCAGGACGTGAACCCACGTCGCAGCACCCCCAGCAGGCCCACCTACGAATCCCTCGGCGTCGCGGATTACGACGAGGACTGACGGATCAACGAACGAATCGATTCCCCGCTCCTTCTTCCTTAACCGTCAATGACCAACAGCAACCTCCGCACCGAGAACCACTTCGATTACGTCAAGATCACCCTCGCCTCACCCGATCGGGTGATGGAGTGGGGACAGCGCACCCTGCCCAATGGCCAGGTTGTAGGTGAGGTCACCAAGCCGGAGACCATCAACTACCGCACCCTTAAGCCCGAGATGGATGGGCTGTTTTGCGAAAAGATCTTTGGCCCTTCCAAAGATTGGGAGTGCCACTGCGGCAAGTACAAACGGGTGCGTCACAGGGGCATCGTTTGTGAACGCTGCGGTGTGGAGGTCACCGAGAGCCGCGTGCGTCGTCACCGCATGGGCTTCATCAAGCTGGCGGCACCCGTTTCCCACGTCTGGTATCTGAAGGGAATCCCCAGCTACGTGGCCATCCTGCTCGACATGCCCCTGCGGGATGTGGAGCAGATCGTTTACTTCAACTGCTATGTGGTTCTGGATCCCGGCGACCACAAGGATCTGAAGTACAAGCAGCTGCTTACGGAAGACGAGTGGCTGGAAATTGAAGACGAGATCTACGCCGAAGATTCCGAAATTGAGAACGAGCCCGTGGTGGGCATCGGTGCCGAGGCCCTCAAGCAACTGCTGGAAGATCTCACCCTCAATGAAGTAGCTGAGCAGCTGCGTGAGGAGATCAACGGCAGCAAGGGTCAGAAGCGCGCCAAGTTGATCAAGCGTCTCCGCGTGATCGACAACTTCATCGCCACTGACGCCCGTCCAGAGTGGATGGTGCTGGATGTGATCCCGGTGATTCCGCCCGACTTGCGCCCGATGGTGCAGCTCGACGGCGGTCGTTTTGCCACCAGTGATCTCAACGATCTCTACCGGCGGGTGATCAACCGCAATAACCGCCTGGCAAGGCTCCAGGAAATCCTGGCCCCTGAAATCATCGTCCGCAACGAGAAGCGGATGCTGCAGGAGGCCGTTGATGCCCTGATCGACAATGGCCGTCGCGGTCGCACCGTGGTGGGCGCCAACAACCGTCCGCTCAAGTCACTGAGCGACATCATCGAGGGCAAGCAGGGCCGCTTCCGTCAGAACCTGTTGGGTAAGCGGGTCGACTACTCCGGTCGTTCCGTGATCGTGGTTGGTCCGAAGCTGAAGATGCACCAGTGCGGTTTGCCTAAGGAGATGGCGATTGAGCTGTTCCAGCCCTTCGTGATCCATCGCCTTATCCGCCAGAACATCGTCAACAACATCAAGGCGGCCAAGAAGCTGATTCAGCGGGCCGATGACGAAGTGATGCAAGTGCTGCAGGAGGTGATCGACGGTCACCCGATTCTGTTGAACCGTGCACCAACCCTGCACCGTCTCGGCATCCAGGCTTTCGAACCCAAGCTGGTGGATGGCCGCGCCATTCAGCTGCACCCCCTGGTCTGCCCAGCCTTCAACGCTGACTTTGACGGTGACCAGATGGCTGTTCATGTGCCCCTGGCAATCGAGGCGCAGACAGAAGCGCGCATGCTTATGCTGGCCAGCAATAACATCCTGTCGCCTGCCACCGGCGAGCCGATCATCACCCCGTCTCAGGACATGGTGCTCGGCTCCTACTACTTGACGGCGCTTCAACCCGGTGCAACCAAGCCCGACTTCGGAGATCGCAGCTCCACCTTTGCGGGTCTGGAGGATGTCATCCACGCCTTCGAAGACAACCGTATTGGTTTGCACGACTGGGTCTGGGTCCGTTTCAACGGTGAAGTTCAGGATGATGAAGAACTAGATGCGCCCATCAAGAGCGAATCCCTCAGCGATGGCACGCGTATCGAAGAGTGGAGCTTCCGCCGAGACCGTTTCGATGAAGACGGTGCTCTGATCAGCCGCTACATCCTCACCACTGTGGGCCGCGTGGTGATGAATCACACGATCATCGACGCGGTGGCCGCCGCCTGAATCAAGCCAGACGCACTCCCTACCTAAATCCTGATCCGCGCGCAGCCATGACCTCGTCCTCGAAATCCCGCAAGTCCAAATCCAGCAAAGCCTCCAAAGCCTCCAAGGCTGCCAAGGAGGCTCCCGTGAGCGCATCGCGTCAGCTATCGAAGACCCCACCGCCGTTCCGCAACCAGGTCATCGACAAGCGGGCCCTCAAGCAGCTGGTCGCCTGGTCTTACAAGAACCACGGCACGGCGGTGACGTCGTCCATGGCTGACAACCTCAAGGATCTCGGTTTCAAATACGCCACTCAGGCGGCTGTGTCGATCTCCGTCGACGACCTCAAGGTGCCCGAGGCAAAGAAGGATCTGCTGGGTCAGGCCGAGGAACAGATCACGGCCACCGAAGAACGTTATCGCTTGGGTGAAATCACCGAGGTGGAGCGTCACACCAAGGTGATCGATACCTGGACCGAGACCAACGAGCGTCTGGTGGATGCCGTCAAAAAGAACTTTGACGAGAACGCGCCACTGAACTCTGTGTGGATGATGGCCAACTCCGGCGCCCGTGGAAACATGTCCCAGGTGCGTCAGCTGGTTGGCATGCGCGGCCTGATGGCCAACCCGCAGGGCGAAATTATTGACCTTCCTATTCGCACCAATTTCCGGGAGGGCCTGACGGTCACCGAGTACGTCATCTCTTCCTATGGCGCCCGCAAGGGTCTGGTGGATACGGCGCTTCGTACAGCCGACTCTGGCTACCTAACCCGTCGTCTGGTGGACGTTGCCCAGGATGTGATCGTCCGTGAGGACGACTGCGGCACCACTCGCCACATCGTGGTGGAAGCAGAAGACGGCAAATTCGGCAGCCGGCTTGTCGGTCGCCTGACTGCCACGCAGGTGGTGAATCCCGATGGCAAGGTGCTGGCCGAGCGCGACACCGAAATCGATCCGCCGCTCTCTAAGGCCTTTGAGACCGGCGGCGTGAAGGCGGTGAGTGTGCGTTCGCCGCTCACCTGCGAAGCCAACCGTTCCGTCTGCCGCAAGTGCTATGGCTGGGCACTGGCCCATAACGAGCTGGTCGACCTGGGTGAAGCCGTTGGCATCATCGCCGCCCAGTCGATCGGTGAGCCTGGAACCCAGCTCACCATGCGGACCTTCCACACTGGCGGTGTGTCCACCGCTGAAACCGGTGTGGTCCGATCCAAGGTGGGGGGCACCGTCGAGTTCGGTAGCAAGGCGCGGGTCCGTCCCTACCGCACTCCCCATGGTGTGAACGCCCAACAGGCTGAGGTTGACTTCAACCTCACGATCAAGCCAACCGGTAAGAGCAAGGTACAAAAGATAGAAATTACCAACGGCTCTCTGCTGTTTGTCGACAACGGTGCTGCGATCGATGCCGATGTCACGGTGGCGCAGATCGCCGCTGGTGCGGTTAAGAAGAGTGTGGAGAAGGCCACCAAGGACGTGATCTGCGACCTGGCCGGCCAGGTGCGCTACGAGGAGGCGATCCAGCCCCGCGAGGTCACTGACCGCCAGGGCAACATCACCCTGAAGGCACAGCGCCTCGGCCGGATGTGGGTGCTTTCGGGCGATGTCTACAACCTGCCGCCCAACGCCCAGCCAGTGGTCAGCGGTGAGACCCAGGTCACTGAGGGCCAGGTGTTGGCCGAGGCCAGCCAGCGCAGTGAATATGGCGGTGAAGTGCGTCTTCGCGACTCCATCGGTGATTCTCGCGAAGTGCAGATCGTCACCACCGCGATGACCCTCAAGGACTTCAAACTGTTGGAGGAGTCCACCCACTCGGGAGAGATCTGGAATCTGGAGGCCAAGGACGGCACCCGTTATCGCCTCAACACCATTCCCGGCAGCAAGATCGGTTCCGGTGAGGTCATTGCTGAACTGGCAGATGACCGCTTCCGGACCGGTACCGGTGGTCTGGTGAAGTTCGCCCCTGGTTTGGCTATCAAGAAGGCCCGTTCCGCCAAGAACGGCTACGAGGTCAACAAGGGCGGAGCATTGCTGTGGATCCCCCAGGAGACTCACGAGATCAACAAGGACATCTCTCTGTTGATGATCACCGATGGTCAGTGGATCGAGGCCGGCACCGAGGTTGTCAAAGACATCTTCAGCCAGACCGCCGGCATCGTCACCGTCACTCAGAAGAACGACATCCTCCGCGAAATCATTGTCCGCAGTGGTGAGTTCCACCTCTGCACCGATGCCAAGGCTTTGGACCGTTTCGAGGGCGATGGCCAGATGGTCAACCCCGGTGAAGACATCGCCAAGGGTCTCTCTGTAGACACGATGAAGTACGTGCAGACAGTAGAAACTCCTGAGGGCAAGGGTCTGCTGCTGCGTCCTGTTGAGGAATACACCATCCCCAACGAGGCCCAGCTGCCTGAGCTGTCCCACGTGAAGCAGGCCAATGGCCCTCACCTCGGCATCAAGGCCACCCAGCGCTTGGCGTTCAAAGACAACGAACTGATTAAGTCCGTTGAAGGTGTGGAGCTTCTCAAGACACAGTTGCTTCTTGAGACCTTCGACACCACCCCTCAGATGACGGTGGATGTGGAGAAGGCCCCCGACAAGCGGGCCAAGACCATTTCCCGTCTGCGCCTCGTGATCCTGGAGTCCATCCTGGTGCGTCGCGACACCATGTCCGACTCCAGCCACGGTTCAACCCACACCGAGCTGCAGATCGAAGATGGTATTTCGGTGAAGGCTGGCGATGTTGTGGCCACCACCCAAATCCTCTGCAAGCAGGCGGGTCTGGCGCAATTGCCGGAAGCCACGGAAGCCGACCCGGTGCGTCGGATGATCGTCGAACGCCCCGAAGACACAACGACCCTGAGCACCTCCGGCAAGCCTGTGGTGAGCGTTGGTCAGCGGATTGTCGATGGCGACGTCCTCGCCGATGGGGAGACCGCCAGTTGCTGTGGTGAGATCGAGGCCGTCAACGGCAACAGCGTCACACTGCGCCTCGGCCGTCCTTACATGGTGTCTCCCGACTCCCTCCTGCACGTGCGCGATGGAGATCTGGTGCAGCGTGGTGACGGCCTTGCCCTGCTGGTTTTCGAGCGCCAGAAAACCGGTGACATCGTTCAGGGTCTGCCCCGAATCGAAGAATTGCTGGAGGCCCGTCGCCCTCGTGAATCAGCGATTCTCTGCAAGAAGCCCGGCACCGTTGAGATCAAGCAGGGGGAAGACGACGATTCCCTCGCTGTCAATGTGATCGAATCCGATGACGCCATCGGTGAATATCCAATCCTGCTAGGCCGCAACATCATGGTGAGCGATGGCCAACAGGTCACCGCCGGTGAGTTGCTGACCGATGGCCCGATCAACCCCCACGAGTTGCTCGAGTGTTACTTCGAAGACCTGCGCAGCCGCAAACCTCTGATGGAGGCTGCCCAGGAGGCGATTGCCAACCTGCAGCACCGTCTGGTGACTGAGGTTCAGAACGTCTACAAGTCCCAGGGCGTCTCGATTGACGACAAGCACATCGAAGTGATCGTCCGTCAGATGACCAGCAAGGTGCGGGTCGAGGATGCCGGCGACACCACCCTGTTGCCGGGTGAGCTGATCGAACTGCGTCAAGTGGAAGACACCAACCAGGCGATGGCGATCACCGGTGGTGCTCCCGCTGAATTCACTCCGGTTCTGCTGGGCATCACTAAGGCGTCGCTAAACACCGACAGCTTCATCTCCGCCGCCTCCTTCCAAGAGACGACCCGGGTGTTGACGGAAGCTGCCATCGAAGGCAAGAGCGACTGGCTGCGCGGTCTCAAGGAGAACGTAATCATTGGTCGCCTGATTCCTGCTGGTACCGGTTTCAGCGGCTTCGAAGAGGAACTGCAGAAGGAGGCTGGCCCCCACCCCGACATCCTGTCGGAGGATCCGGCCGGCTACCGCCGCATGCAGAACCTGCGTCCCGACTACACCGTCGACATGCCCCCTGCGGCCAGCGCCAGTGCCTTGCTGGATGACCCCAGCGACGCCGACCTCGAGGCCACCCGCACCCGCCACAACATCGACCCGTCGGCGAGCAATTTCGCCGCGTTCACCCGTCCAGACGCAGACAATGAGCTGAAGGAAGAGCAGGTGGTCGATGCTGAAGCTGTTGAGGGTCTTCAGGAAGAGGGCCTGCTCGCTGATGAATGAGCTTTGCTCAATCGTTCACTAATACAGCCCTTTCCATGCTTGAGCCCACTGAAATCCCCAAGAGACGCTTGCCCAAATATGGGTTCCACACCCATACCGAGCTTCTGAATGGACGTTTGGCCATGCTTGGCTTTATTGCGCTGATGGCCGTTGAGATCAAGCTGGGCCACGGTCTGCTGATCTGGTGACCCAAGCTCTGCTGGGTCGCAGCGCGGCCGAGCTGCAGGACTGGGCCGTCGCCCAGGGGCAAAAGCCGTTTCGCGGCCGTCAGCTTCACGACTGGATTTATGCCAAGGGGGCTCGTTCCCTCGCCGACATCACAGTCTTCCCCAAGATCTGGCGTGCTGCCTTAATCGAGGGCGGTATCGATGTGGGCCGGTTGAAGGAAGTGCATCGTTCGCTGGCCACGGATGCCACCACCAAATTGCTGCTTTCCACAGAGGACGGCGAAACCATCGAAACCGTCGGCATTCCCACCGACCAGCGGCTCACGGTCTGTGTGTCCAGCCAGGTGGGATGTCCTATGGCCTGTCGTTTCTGCGCCACTGGTAAAGGGGGCCTGCGGCGTTCACTCAAGACCCACGAGATTGTCGATCAGGTGCTGAGTGTGCGTGAGGCGATGGACCGACGTCCCTCCCACATCGTGTTCATGGGTATGGGCGAGCCCCTGCTCAACAGCGACGCTGTTCTGGAGGCGATCCGCTGCCTCAATGATGACCTCGGCATCGGCCAACGGCGCATCACCGTCAGCACGGTGGGTGTTCCGAAAACCCTGCCGCAATTGGCGGAACTCGCCATGCAGCGGTTGGGCCGCGCCCAATTCACGTTGGCAGTGAGTCTCCATGCGCCCAACCAGCGGCTGCGTGAGGAGCTGATCCCCACAGCCCATGCCTACCCCTATGACGCTCTGCTTGAAGATTGTCGTCACTACCTGGAAGTGACCGGTCGGCGGGTGAGTTTTGAGTACATCCTTCTTGGTCAATACAACGATCAGCCCGAGCACGCTGCAGAGCTGGCAGATCGCATTGGCGGTTTCCAGAGCCACGTGAACCTGATCGCCTATAACCCGATTGAAGAGGAAGACTTCAAGCGACCGACGCCACAGCGGATCGAAGCGTTTCGTCGCGTTCTGGAACGACGTGGTGTCGCCGTCAGCCTCAGGGCCAGTCGGGGGTTGGATCAAAATGCTGCCTGCGGTCAGCTCCGGCGTCAGCAGATGGCTCCGAATTCCTCGGGAACCTAAGGGTGGGCCGATGCCCTGTTCCTCAGCAGACTGCTGAGGGACAGGGCCTGCGGATGACAGCAATCGACTGGCTGCTGCTCGCTGCCTACCTCGTTCTCACGCTGGTGCTCGGGTTGTGGTTGGCCCGCCGTAACAACGGCGAGGCGGATTATTTCGTCGCTGGCCGTCGTCTGAATGGTTGGCTGGCCGGCGCCTCGATGGCGGCCACTACCTTCTCCATCGACACGCCGCTCTACGTCGCTGGCCTTGTGGGTGCCCGCGGCCTGGCGGGCAACTGGGAGTGGTGGAGTTTTGGTTTAGCCCATGTGGCCATGGCAGTTGTATTCGCGCCCCTCTGGCGCCGCAGCGGTGTGCTCACTGATGCGGCTTTCACCGAGCTGCGTTACGGCGGAGCGGCGGCTGCTTGGCTTCGGGGCATCAAGGCTTTCCTGCTGGCCGTGCCGGTGAACTGCATCGGCATCGGTTACGCCTTCCTCGCCCTTCGCAAGGTGGTGGAAGCCCTGGGCCTGGTGTCGGGTCAACCCGCTGCACTGGGTCTGACGGACACGGTCTGGCTGTTGATAGTCGTGGCCTTGCTCGTGATGAGTTACACCGTGGCCGGTGGTCTTTGGGCCGTCGTTGTCACCGATCTGGTACAGCTCGTGCTGGCGTTGGCGGGTGCCCTGGCCGTGGCCGTGGCTGCCCTACATGCCGCCGGTGGAATGACAGCGCTTTTGGAGCAATTACAGGCGCTCCAGCGACCGGAAATGCTTTCACTGATGCCTTGGACCTGGGATGACTCGGGTTTTCGTTGGTTGCAGGGCAGTGGCATCAGCATCCCGATGTTCACGGCCTACATAGCTGTGCAGTGGTGGAGTTTCCGCCGCAGCGATGGGGGTGGCGAGTTCATCCAGCGGATGCTGGCCACCCGCGATGAGCAGCAGGCGCGGCTGGCGGGTTGGGTGTTTCTGGTGGTGAATTACCTCGTGCGCAGCTGGCTTTGGATCGTGGTCGCTTTGGCGGCTGTGGTGCTGTTGCCGGCCGGCGCTGATATGGAGCTGGGGTATCCCGCCCTCGCCGTGCAACTACTGCCCCCTGTGGCGCTCGGCCTGGTGGTGATCTCCCTGGTAGCGGCGTTCATGAGCACCGTGAGCACTTCGGTGAACTGGGGCGCCAGCTACCTCACCCATGACCTCTATCAGCGGTTTGTTCATCCTTCCGCCGGTCCGCGGAAGCTGTTGTTGATGGGACAACTCACCACTGTTCTTCTGCTTGTTCTAGGGGTGATCACCGCCCTGATCAGCGACAGCATCGGCGCGGTGTTTCGTCTGGTGATTGCCATCGGGTCCGGCCCCGGTGTGGTTTTGGTGCTGCGCTGGTTCTGGTGGCGGGTCAACGCCGCGGCTGAACTTTCGGCGATGCTATGCGGTTTTTTTGTGGGCGTGTTCACATCGGTGGTGCCCCTGGTTCGGATTGAGGATTACGGGGTTCGCATCGCGGTGATTACCGGCCTTTCCGCTGTGGTCTGGTTAACGGTGATGCTGACTACACCTCCGGAATCGGATGCTGTCTTGGAGCGGTTTGTGCGGACGGTTCGCCCTCCGGGTCCAGGTTGGTCACGCCTTCGCCAGCGCTTCGGTGTTATTCCCATGGAGTCTTTGTCCGCGATGCTGCGGCGCTACGTGCTGGCCTGTGGTGTGCTTTTCGGCGGCCTGCTCGGAACGGGAGGCTTCCTGTTGCATCAACAGTGGAGTGGCTGGATCGGTCTATTCGTGATGATCCTCTCGATCTGGCAGCTGCGGCGGCGTGTCGATGCCGTTCCGTCCTGAGCAGAATGGCGCACTAATTTGGAGTCTTCCGGTGTCGTTTTTTCGTTCCATCCTTCTGCCGGCACTGATTGTTCTTCTGTTCACCCTGGCGTTGGTGGCCGTGAGTGCCCGCACTTGGCTTCCCGGTGACATGCTGGCTCCAGCTCCCATGGGTTGAGCCCTGGAATGGCTCCCGTAGCATTCCCCCATGACTGACGATCGCAGCCAACAGAAGGACCGGGGGCTTTTCAACCTTTCCGTGGATCCTGATCTGCTGGCGCGTGAGCTGGCGGCTGAAGAAGATGTGGATCCGCTTGATGCGATCCAACTCGGCGACGCTGAGCAGGATTCCTCCCTCGAGATCGCTCGTGCTTGTGACCAGGGTCTGGTCTGGTTGAGTGGCAATCATGGAGAACGGCTGCAGGGTCTGCAGGTGTTCTGTGAACACCGCGATCCCCGGGCGATTGCCCTTTTGCTACCACTCCTGCAGAACTCTTGTCCGGTGGAGCGGATGAGTGCGGTCTATGCCTTGGGCCGCAACCCATCGCCGCCGGCCGTCGAACCGCTGTTGCAGCTTCTGCAGCTGGATGCCAATGCCTATGTCCGCAAGGCTGCGGCTTGGAGCCTGGGCAACTTCCCCGATGCTCCAGTGCTCAATCCGTTGATCCGGGCTTTGCAGACTGATGTCGCTGCTGTTCGCCTGTGGTGTCCAGGTTCGCTGGCTGAGGCCGGTAGCCGTTCACCGGCCAAGGCCGATCCCGCCGCAGGGCAATTGTTGGTGAGTTTGCGCATCGACAGCGAAGCGGTGGTGCGTAGCAACTGCATCTGGGCGTTAGGCCGTTTGATGGATCAGCTGGTGCAGCCGAGGCAAGCCGAGATCGTTGAGGCGCTGGTGAGTGCCTTGCTTAATGACGGAGAGATTTCCGTGCGTGATGAGGCCAGAACCGCTCTCGAACAACAGGAGGATCCGCTGGTGCTCGAACGGCTGCAGACGTTGATCAACGACGGATTCATCCTGTAACAGGGCTGTGTAACGAGGAAGGCAACATTCAGGGGTGACCCCCACTAGATTGCTGCGAAATTCACGTTTTTCGATGCACCAAAAGACCATTCGTTTCACCATCCGGCCGGATGGCCGTGTGGAAGAACGGGTCGAGGGTGTCGTTGGTCAAGCGTGTCAGCAGCTCACTGAAGAAGTCGAAGCTGCTCTTGGAATGGTTGAACGTCAGGAGTCCACTTCCGAAGCGTTTCTGCACCCTGAGGTCCAATCCCAGTCTCTTCCCGCTCATTTGAACTGATGTCGCATTTCAGCACCGTCAAAACCGAACTGCGTCAGCTGGAACCTTTGGTGAAAGCCCTGGAAGATTTGGGTTATTCCCCTGATCAGGGTGAGCGCCCCGTCCGCGGCTACCGCGGCCAGACCGTCACGGCTGACCTGGCCATTGCGGTGCATGAAGGAGGTGACATCGGCTTCCGCTGGAACAGCGCATCGGAGTCCTACGAGCTGGTTACCGACCTCGACCTTTGGAAGCAGCAGATTCCTGTGGAACGCTTTCTCTCCAAACTCACCCAGAGATATGCCTTGAACACAGTCTTGGTAGCCACCGCCAAAGAGGGTTTTCAGGTCGCCGAACAGATCACTACAGAGGATGGTTCGATTGAACTCCTTGTGACCCGCTGGGACGCTTGAAACCTGGCTGATCCTTCTTCTCACGCCTTTTCCGCCCCCGCCCGCCCGCAGGGGCAGCCCACAGGACTGGAACCCCTGCTCGGAGGAGACTTGCGAGATCAGGCTGTCTGGGTTGATGAGGCCGTCTGTATCGGCTGCCGCTATTGCGCCCACGTCGCTGCCAACACATTCGTTGTGGAGCCGCATCTGGGACGCTCCAGAGCGATCAGACAGGACGGCAATTCCACTGAATGCATCCAGGAGGCTATCGACACCTGTCCTGTCGACTGCATTCATTGGGTTCCCTTCGAGTCGTTGCAAACGCTGCGGCAAAACCTGATTCGCCTGAATCTGCAACCCCGTCCTCAGGGTTGATGGCGCTGCCCACCCGCCGATTTGGCCGAACGGAGCTTGATATTCCCCTGTTGTCTCTGGGAGGGATGCGGTTTCAACAGAGCTGGAGCGACCTTCCTGCCGATGAGATCACGTCTGCTTCGCAGACCCAACTCGAAGCGACCTTGAAGCACGCGGTTGATCTGGGCTTTCATCACGTTGAAACGGCACGCCACTACGGCAGTTCCGAGCGTCAGCTGGGTTGGGCCCTGCCGCGCACACCCGACCCCTCGCGTCTGCTGCAGAGCAAGGTGCCTCCCCGGCCCGACCCCGACGCCTTCGAAGCGGAACTGGAGCTCAGTTTTGAGCGGCTGGGTTGTGATCGCTTGGATCTGTTGGCCATCCACGGCATCAACCTGCCGGAGCATCTCGAGCAGACCCTTCAGCCCGGGGGCTGCATGGAGGTGGTGCGCCACTGGCAGGCGGATGGCCGCATTGGTCACGTGGGCTTCTCTACCCATGGCCCCACAGCGTTGATCGCGGAGGCCTGCGACTCCGGTGCCTTCGACTACGTCAACCTGCACTGGTATTACATTCGCCAGGACAACAGCCCCGCGTTGGATGCGGCCCGTCATCAGGACATGGGGGTATTCATCATCAGTCCCACCGATAAAGGTGGCCATCTGCACACGCCGTCCCAACGGTTGTTGGAGCTGTGTGCACCCCTGCATCCCATTGTCTTCAACGACCTGTTCTGCCTTCAGGATCCGCGGGTGCATACCCTCAGCGTGGGAGCGGCCGGGCCGGAGGATCTTGAGCTTCACCTGGAGGCGTTGCACTTGCTGCCTTATGCAGCGTCCTTGATTCCTCCCGTGGATCAGCGGCTTCAGCAGGCGGCCGATGAAGCGCTGGGTCGTGACTGGATGGCCACCTGGTCCGTCGGGCTGCCGCCTTGGCATGCAACCCCTGGGGAGATAAACCTGCCGGTGTTGCTTTGGCTACACAACCTGCTGGAAGCCTGGGATCTCGAAAGTTATGCCAAGGCCCGATATCGGTTGTTGGGTTCCGGCGGGCACTGGTTCGCCGGTGCTAACGCCGATGGCTTTGATGGGGAGATCAGTGTCGAAGAGCTGCAGAAAGTGCTGCAGGAGAGCCCATGGCGTCAGCGCATCCCCGAGATTCTGCGCAGCCTCAAGCACAGGCTCAAGGGTGAATCCCAGATGCGCTTGTCGAGCGTCTGAGCGTTCGTTTTAGCCCCCGAGGGGATCACGGCTGGGCATTCCCACGGCCCTTGGGTAGTTGAGGGGGCAGGCGCCGTTCGGCTGCACCCGCAGCAGATGGCGTGTGCCGCGATCGTCGGGCAGCTGCTGATGTTGCACCTCCGCAAGACAGGCCTGCAACAGGTGCAGGGCCCTGTTGAAAGGCAAGGCATCGGTTTCACTCCACTGACCTCGATACAGCAGGGCTTGGCCGTCCGTCTTCAGCAACGGCACGAGGTATTCGGCTACCACAGGAGCTGCCGCCACGGCCCGGGCTACTGCGCGATCGAAGCTGCCGCGGAAGTTGCCATCTCGGCCTGTGTTTTCGATCCGCTCGGTGCGGACCCGCACCCTATCGGCCAAACCCAGCTTGCTGGCCATGGCATCCACGGCGGCTGTCTTGCGCCCGACGGAATCAAGCAGGGTCACCCGTGCCTGGGGCAGGGCAATGGCGATAGCGAGGCCGGGGAAACCTCCCCCTGTTCCCACATCAATCCACTGAAGCGGCTCTTTTGCTGACTGGAGCTCCCCCGTTAGCGGCCAGAGGCTGTCGAAGACCTGACCCACCCAGAAATCATCACCGTCCACCAGGCGCGTGAGATTGACCCGTTTATTCCAGCCATGTAGCAGGCCCTGAAGCTCAACCAGCTGGTCGCGCTGCGTTTGCGATGGCTGCCATCCAAGAGCATCCCAGAACGCCGGTTCAGGCGCGGTGGCGGCCATGGCTGTACCAACAACTCTTCTTAGGATGAAGGACCGGCCTTCCTCTGTGTCCGAAGCCCACCCCAGCCATCACGAACGGCTTGGCGTGCGCCCTGGAGTCGACGCTGAAACCTTGCGCCAGGCCTTTCGACGCCAGTCCAAGGCCCTGCATCCCGATACAACGCAACTGCCGCACGAGGAGGCCAGCATTGCCTTTCAGCAGCTCAAGGAGTCCTACGACTTTCTTCTGCGCCAGAGCCAATCACCCCTCAATCTGGGGGCACAGACGCCGGCATCGCCACTGCCCCTGCAGAGCCCTCCCCGCCCCGATGCCTGGCAGGGCATCGGTCAACGAAGGCCTCTGTCCGGAGGCGAATGGTTCTCCCTGGTGCTTTTGAGCGTTGCGCTTTTGCTCAGTCTGGTGCTGGGGCTGGGGGTGGCTCTTGCCCAGGGGCGTGATTGGCAGGTGTCGCCGAGTTGGCTGGCGGATGAGCAGACTCAGGACACATCTGTTCGTTCGCAAACTGATGGCCGCCCTGCCCCCGGAGAGCACCCCGCTGAATCAGCACTCTCTCCCGGCTCTTGAGGCCTGGCTTCAGCAGCTGGGTGCCATCCGCATGGATGACAACCGCTGCCAGTGGATGCTCGATCGTTCCGATTGGAAAGCTCTGTTGCTGTTGGAACGGGAGGACCTAAAAGTGATCTGGCACCCTGGTTCCCTGGAAGAGATGGTCCAGTGTTCTTTGCCCTATGGCCTGTCCAGAGCTGACGTTGAGGCGGCGATTCAGGCGGGTCCCTGGAGCTAAAGCTCAGAGCTGATCGAGGGCCATTTCCAGCACCGCGTAGCACCGTTCCAGCTGGGCATCGCTGATACAGAGCGGTGGCAAGAGGTAGACCACCTGTCCGAGGGGCCGCAGGAAGACGCCGTTTTCCATCGCCAGTCGTTTCAATTTCGGCCCCGCCGGGCTGAGGTAGCCGGAGGTTCCTTCCACGACGAGGTCGAAGCCGGCAACCGTCCCCGTCATCCGTGGGTGTTGCACCCGTGGATGGCGTGCCAACCGTTTCAGATGCGGACGATGCCGTTGTTCGAACTGTTGAAACGCAGCGGGGTTGCTCTCCAACAGGTTGAGGCTGGCGTTGGCCGCAGCACAGCCCAGAGGATTGGCCGTGAAGCTGTGGCCGTGCCAGAGGGTTAGGCAGGGGTCGTCACCGACGAAAGCCTCGAACACCGCTTCACTGGCCATGGTCACGCCCATAGGCAGACATCCACCCGTCAATCCTTTGGAGAGAGCCATCAGATCCGGCCGGATGCCCGCTCGCCGGCTGGCGAACCAGTCGCCGCATCGTCCGAAGCCGGTCAGCACTTCATCGGCGATCAGCAGTGCTCCGGCCTGGCGGGTTCGTGCCTCAACCTGTCGCAGAAACTCTGGCCGCACCATGGCCATCCCTCCGGCCCCCTGCAGTAGCGGCTCGAGAATCACCGCTGCTGTAGGCGTCTCCAGCACGCGCTCGAGCACCTCCAGTGCTGCCGATTCCTTGGTGTCCACGGCATCGTCATCCCACCATGTGGCCGGCCAGGGAACCCGGGCGACGGGAAAGAGCTTGTCTTCAAAGGGCGCGCTAAATAAGTTTCGTTCGCCAACGGCCATCGCTCCGAAGGTGTCGCCGTGGTAGGCCCCGTCGAAGGCGACGATCTGATATCGCGGTTGCCCACGGTTGGCCCACCACTGGCAGGCGATCTTGAGCGCCACTTCCACCGCGGTGGAGCCATTGTCTGAAAAGAACAGCCGTTGCAGACCACAGAGTCCACTCAGTCGCACGGCCAGCTGCTCTGCTGGCTCATGGGTGAAGTCGGCAAAAATCACCTGCTCTAGGCGGGCGGCCTGATCGGCGATGGCCTTGGCCAACTCCGGATGGGCATGGCCATGCAGGGTGACCCACCAGCTGCTGATGGCATCGATCAGCGGCTCTCCTTGCTCACGGATCAGCAGGGCACCGTCTCCGGAAACCACCCGTTGGGAGTTGGCTGCGCTGGCGATCTGGGTGAAGGGGGGCCACAAATTCGGATGGCGGATCGACCCCATGGCAGCAGCGGCAGCTTTTGCCATATTGAATCTCTAGCTGTTACTAATGCCTTGGATGGCTGCCACACGCACCCGTCGTCAGTCCAACCGTTTTGTTCCCCCGAGTCGGCCTGAGCCGTCGGACATGTGTCTCCTCACGTCTCGTCGCCTTGTTGTTCCGGAGGGCGACTGGCAATCGATTCGTAGTGATCTCGAGCTGCGGGGTTGGTCGTCGTCCCAGCTGGAGGTGATTCAGGCTGAGCTCAGGCAGGGATGGCCGCTGCGGGTTGCGGTGCGTCATGCCACTATGCGACTAGGAACCTGCCCCACCGGTTCAAAAGCTTTGGGTTGAGACTTCAGCGGCAGACGTCACTGTTCTTTTCTGCCTCTGTGGCGATGGCGCCGCAGTGCACCCAGCGCACTAGCTGCATTTCGATGTCGGTGAACAGCACCAGAATCCCTAAACAAAGCGCTGAAACAGCGAGGGTCGCCAAGCTTTGACGTGAATTCACGGCGTCGATGGTTTCAACACTTTTCGGAATGTAGTGGTGAGATTCTGCTCGTGCCAAAGCTGCTCCAGACCCTTCGCTGAGAGCGGAGCTTGGGGGGGGAGCTGCGCCAGAACGGGGATTCCACCGAACTGTTCGAGGGTCCTGGGGTTGTCAGCATGGAGTGGACCGTTGAGGACCACTCCCAACACCATGAGATTGCGGCGTTTCAACGCTTCCAGGCTGAGCAGGGTGTGATTGAGGGTGCCCAGCCCACTGCGGGCGACCAGAACGATCGGCAACTGCCACTCCACAAGTTGATCGATCTGAAGCCAGCTGCGGGTGAGGGGCACCATCAATCCTCCAGCTGTCTCCACCACCAGAGACCCGTGATGCCTGGGAATCGTCAGTTGGGCAGGGTCGAGCGCTTTGTTGTCCAGTTCGGCCGCCCAGTGGGGGGAGACCGGCTCTCGGAAGGCATAGGCCTCGGGCAGCATCCGTTCCGGTGGGAGGTTCAATAGCTGGCTCACCCGTTCGCGGTCACCGCCGCCGTCCAGTCCGCTCTGCACCGGTTTCCAGTAGCTGGCCCGAAGTCCCTGCACGAGCCATGCACTCACCACGGTTTTGCCGACGTCCGTGTCGGTACCGCACACCACCAGGCGACTGACGCTGCCGTTCATCGCTTCACCATCAGGACCCACATCCTCCAGGTCAGGGCGAACCCGGTTGATGAGTCGGCTTGGGGCCAAGCCCGGAAGACGGCCTTCCACTGGCCTGGGGAAAGCCGGCCCCCGTTGGTTACGGAGGCACCAATGCTGCTCAAGGGTCGCAGCAGCCGCAGCGGATTGGCGGCGTGTTGGGTGAAGCTCAGGCATTCGTCTCGTTCCACCACGCCATCCGGTAGGGCTTCCATCAGTTGCTCTCGCACCGGCATGGTCAAGGCCGTGCAGGCCTGATTTGCTGCGCGGGCGGCTTGCTGCCATTGCGGAAAACTGCCATCCACCGGCACCGCTACGGCCAGCCAGCCCCCCTCTGGCAATGCATCCACCCAACTCCGGAGCTGCTGCGCTGGATCCGGCAACCAATGCAAAACAAAGCTGGAGGCCATCAGCTGCGGGGGCTCAGGCCAGTCCGGCAGCCCGCGGCTCAGGTCATGCTGCAGGGTGGTAGTTCCGCGGGGATGGATGTTCAACATGGCGGAACTTCCGTCAAGGCGGATCACCTGCTGCCCGGGGTGAGCGGCTTCCAGTGCTGCCGCCAAATGACCTGTGCCGCAGCCAAGGTCAGCCCAAAGACCTCGCGGAATGGAGCAGCGTCGGCTCAGTTGGGCCAGGCGCCAGGCCATCGCCTGTTGCAGCGTCGCATGGCCTGCGTAGGTCGGTGCTGCGCGACTGAACCGCTCTAGCACCTGGTCTGGGCGAATCACAGGCTCCCCAGCCATCGCTGCACCACCGAGAGAACCTTTGGTGTGATGAGGGCGTGGCCCCAATCCGGGTCGCGATGGAGAGTCAGCGGCTGATGACTCAGCTCATCGATGAGCTGTTGCGCCGATGCGGCGTGCACCACGGCATCCCGTTCGCCTTGCACCACCAGCACAGGTACTGCCTCCGGCCACCCCGTTGGCAGAGTTTTGCAGTGCGCCAGAAGCTCCAGATCCCGTTGCAGCCGCTGGCGCCCGAGGGTCGTCAGACCTTGCAGTAGAGGGGCTGGGGGCAGGGCGCTGAGGGCATGAGGTGAAGCGGCTTTGTCGAGGAAGCGTTCCAGCATCGGCAGTTCCTGGTCGCTGCCTAGGGCGGCCTGCATTCCCTGCAGAGCCGCCGCCAGAGCGCGCCCCGCACGACCGTTTGGCACGAAGGCGCTGAAGCTGCCCAGCAGCACTAGCGCATCTGCCTGTGCCAGAACAGGTGCCGGCAGCAGATGCAGCCCAAGGGAGTGGGCGATCAACAGGTTGCGTCCCAGGCCGTTGCTCCAGCATGGAGCAACGGCCTTACCACCGTCGTAACCACGGTCTGCGCTGGTCCATGTCGCTCCCTCGTCTTCGAAGCGTTTACGCCAATGGGACCAAGCGCCGGCCTGGCCTGCCCAACCATGCATCGCCAGCACCTGCATCATCGAGAGCCGAGGGCTGCGAGCAGTTGCTCCAATGTGCCCCCCGGCAGGTCCCGCCGCAGCACCAGGCGCAAACGGGCGGTTCCCTCCGGCACGGTGGGCGGCCGGATCGCCACCGACAGCAGACCCGCTTGTTCCAGCTGTTGCTGAAGGTCGAGCGCGTCTTGGTCTTCACCGACCAGCAAGGGGAGCACGGGACCCTGCCCTGTTGGTTTCGTCCAGCCCTGGAGCTCCAGGGCGTTTCTCCAGCGCTCCGAGCGCTGGCTCAGCTCGCTTCCCCAGGAGGGGTTAGCCTGAATCAACTGGAGGGATGCCCTCGCTCCAGCAACGAGAGGTGGTGCCAGGGCCGTGGTGTAGCGGAAGGCCCCACTGGTTTGAAGCAGCCGCTCCATCGTGGTGTGATTCCCAGCCAGAAACGCACCTCCGCTGCCGAAGGCTTTCCCGAAGGTGCCGCACACCAAGGCCACGGGCTTTTGGAGTCCGTGGCAAAGCCCGCGGCCGCCTGGCCCCAGCACCCCTAGACCATGGGCTTCGTCCACCAGCAGCTGTGCACCGTGGTAAGCGCAAAGGTCGGCCATACCCTTCAGATCGGGGCTGGTGCCTTCCATGCTGAACAGGCTTTCGGTCACCACCACAGAGGGCGTCGTTGCCTGTTTGAGCCGCTGCAGCCGCTGGTCGAGATCTTGAAGATCGTTGTGGGCAAAGCGCTGCAGCCGCGCTCCACTGGTGCGGACGCCGGCCAGCAGCGAGTGGTGAATCAGCCGGTCCACCAATACGGTGGTTTGCCTGTTACTCAGGGCCGTTAAGGCGGCGATGTTGGCTTGAAATCCGCTGGGGAAAAGCAGCACCCGGTCCCGGTTCAGCCAGGTGCCAAGGGCTGCCTCCAGCTCCAGATGGCGTGGTCGGGTGCCAGTGATCAGCCGAGATCCCCCGGCACCGACGCCATCGGAGGCCATGGCATCTGTCGCCGCGGCGAGGACATCTGGATGGCGGCTGAGGCCGAGGTAGTCGTTGCTCGCTAGATCGAGCAGCTGGCTTGTGCCGGAGGGATCCTGAAGCTGCCAGGGCTCCTGGCCGGAGTTCAAGCTCCGCAGGCGGCGGCGGCGAACTGGGTGGATGGGAGAGGCGTGGTCCCGCATCACAACAGTCTGGAATCCGCCCTGATCAAGGATGGCCGCAGTCCTCTGATCGTCATGACCTGGGAGCGTTTCACTCTGCTGTTTCCTATTTGGACGTTGTTGGGAGCTTTGCTGGCGCTGCTGCATCCTCCGCTGTTCATTTGGTTCAAGGGGCCACTGATCGCCCTTGGACTCGGCGTGATCATGCTGGGCATGGGCGTCGGGCTGACCCCTGCCGACTTCGTGCGGGTTGGTCGACGACCCCGCGCCATGCTGCTGGGGGTGCTGGTGCAGTTCCTGGTGATGCCGGCCCTCGCTGCTGTCATCTCGTCGGCTTTGCACTTGCCTGGGCCGCTTGCTGTGGGCTTGATTCTTGTCGGCTGCTGCCCGGGCGGCACCGCCAGCAATGTGGTGGCTTTGATCGGCCGTGGCGATGTGGCGCTTTCAGTGGTCATGACAACGATCAGCACCTTGGCTGCGGTTGTGTTGACTCCGCGTCTCACGCAGCTGTTGGCCAGCCAGTACGTGCCGGTGGACGGTTGGGCACTGTTCTTGGCTGTGCTTCAGGTGGTGCTGTTGCCCGTCACCGTTGGGGTGGTGCTCAAGCGTGGTCTGCCCAGAGTGGCCAAGCGGATTGAGCCGGTAATGCCTCCCCTGGCTGTGATGGCCATTGTGATGATCGTCTCCAGCATCGTGGGCAGCCAGACGGCTGTGTTGCGCCAACAGGGGCCAGTGCTGATCATGGCTTGCCTGCTGCTTCATGGCGGCGGCTTTCTGCTCGGCTGGCTGCTTCCACGGCTGGCGGGGCAGACCGTGCAGGCCCAGAGGACCATCAGCATCGAGGTGGGCATGCAGAACTCGGGTTTGGCGGTGGTGCTCGCCCGTAGTGGAGGCTTCGCCAGTCCTCTCACGGCGCTGCCGGGCGCCATCTCTGCGATGATTCATTGCCTGATCGGCAGCGCCCTTGCCGCCGTCTGGAGGCGTCAGTCTTCCTAGGGCGATCCCCCATCGTGGAGTTCGAACAGCAGGCGGGCGGCAAGTCCACGGGATATTCGTCGTGCCGCGAGCAGATCACAGATCCAGGTGAACAGCGGTGGGGCATCGGTTGTGGATGCCAGGCGCTTTTCGAGGGTCTTTAGCTCGTTGACGTCGCTGCAGCCCCGCAGGGCATCGATCAGGGTGTCTTCAGCTGGCCGCGGCTTGGTGAGCTGAGTGCTGGTCACAGGGAGTGGCGTTCGTTCTTCTCTGTCATGGCATCGGCGGCGTGGCTCTGTCACCCTCAGACTTTTGAGGGCAGCCACAAAAAAGCCTTGGTGGACTCACCAAGGCTCGAAGCATTCTCTTCACTATTTTTCATGATTTGCCTTGGTTTCGTCAAAGGGAGTCGGCAGATTTGATTCATGGCATTGGCTTGGCTTATCGCTCGCTGGAAAAGACGGCTCGGCCAGGCTCCTTAAGATCATTCTATGAACCAATCGACACCGGCCACGCCTCGATCAGAGCCCGATGTCGATCGCAGTGCCCCTCTCAAACCCTCAGAAATCTTTCCTTTTCCGCTGGATGATTTCCAGTTAGAAGCCATGGATGCCCTCAACCAGGGGCACTCGGTCGTTGTCAGCGCCCCCACTGGATCCGGCAAAACGCTGATCGGTGAATATGCCATTCATCGTGCGCTGGCCCACGGCCAGAAAGTTTTCTACACCACACCGCTAAAGGCTCTGTCCAATCAGAAACTGCGCGATTTCCGCGACCAGTTCGGTGCTGAGGATGTGGGGTTGATGACTGGTGACCTCAGCGTGAATCGCGAGGCTTCCATCGTTGTTATGACCACGGAGATCTTCCGCAACATGCTCTACGCCGAGGCGGGTGAGCACGATGATCCTCTCGCTGATGTTGAAGCTGTGGTGCTCGATGAGTGTCACTACATGAACGACTCTCAGCGCGGCACGGTGTGGGAGGAATCGATTATTCACTGCCTGCCGACGGTGCAGCTGGTGGCGCTCTCCGCCACGGTGGCCAATGCCGGCCAGCTCACCGATTGGATCGAGAAGGTCCATGGACCGACCACGTTGGTGATGAGTGATCACCGGCCGGTTCCGCTCCAGTTCAGCTTCTGCAGTGCCAAGGGATTGCACCCACTGCTGAACGAAGCCGGCACGGGTCTGCATCCCAACTGCACAGTCTGGCGCGCGCCCAAAGGCCACAAGCGCAAAGGGCGTTCCCAGAAGCCGCCGCAACCGGAGCCACCGCCGATCAGCTTCGTTGTGGCCCAGATGGCTGAGCGGCAAATGCTCCCGGCGATCTATTTCATCTTCAGCCGCCGCGGCTGTGACAAGGCGGTTCGGGATCTGGGGGTGCAGTGTCTGGTGACACCACAGGAGCAGGCGCGGATCAAGGAGCGCTTGACGGCCTACAGCCATGGCAACCCCGAGGCCGTGCGGGATGGAATCCACGCTGACGCGCTGCTGAGGGGCATCGCTGCCCACCATGCCGGTGTTCTTCCCGCCTGGAAGGAGTTGATCGAGGAGCTCTTCCAGCAGGGGCTGGTGAAGGTGGTCTTCGCGACGGAGACCCTGGCGGCGGGTATCAACATGCCGGCCCGCAGCACGGTGATTGCGGCCCTGTCCAAGCGCACCGAACGGGGGCATCGCCCGCTGATGGGTAGTGAGTTCCTGCAGATGGCCGGTCGGGCCGGGCGGCGTGGCCTCGATTCCCAGGGCTACGTCGTGACGGTGCAAAGCCGGTTTGAAGGGGTGCGTGAAGCGGGTCAGCTGGCGACAAGTCCCGCCGACCCTCTCGTGAGCCAGTTCACCCCCAGCTACGGCATGGTTCTGAACCTGCTGCAGCGCCACGATCTGGCCAAGGCGAGGGAGCTGGTCGAACGCAGCTTTGGCCGCTATCTGGCGGGGCTTGACCTCGTGGAGGACGAGGAGAATCTCTCCCAACTGCGGCTGCAACTCAGCCAGCTGGAGGGCGTCGCCGGCGACATTCCCTGGGAGGACTTCGAGGATTACGAGAAAATGCGTGGGCGGCTCCGCGAGGAGCGGCGCTTGCTCCGCATTCTTCAGCAGCAAGCCGAGGAAACGCTGGCCAATGAGCTGACGATGGCCCTGCAGTTCGCCAGCACCGGCACCTTGGTCAGCCTCAAATCGCCGCAGCTTCGGGGGCGTGTCGCGCCCGCGGTGATCGTCGAGAAGGTGAAGGGGCCTGGTCAATTCCCGCTGCTGCTCTGCTTGACCGATGAAAACGTCTGGATTTTGCTGCCCTGTCAGGCCGTGGTGAGCATCCATGCGGAGCTCAGTTGTCTGCAGGTGGATGGGTTGGAGGCACCAGAGTTGACCCGTTCCGGTGAGTTGCGCCATGGCGATCAGGCCAGTGGCGGTTTGGCGTTAGCGGTAGCCCACATGGCGCGGCGCCACGACATGACCACCCCGCAATACGACTTGGCTGGGGAGGTGTTGACCCAGGCCCGGCTGGTGCGGGATCTCGAGCAGGAGCAGGAGCAGCATCCCGCCCATCGCTGGGGAGATCGCAAGCAGCTGAAGAAGCACCGCCGGCGCATGGAAGATCTGGAACTGGAGATCGCTGAACGGCAGCAGCTGCTGCATCAGCGGGCCAACCGTCACTGGGAGACCTTCCTGGCCTTGATGGAGATCCTGCAGCATTTCGGATGCCTTGATGAGCTGGATCCCACGGAGATCGGCCGCACAGTTGCTGCACTGCGGGGCGACAACGAACTTTGGCTGGGGCTGGCTCTGATGAGTGGGCATCTCGATGACCTTTCCCCACCAGACCTGGCGGCTGTGTTCGAGGCGATCAGCACGGAGGTCAACCGCCCCGATCTTTGGAGCGGCTTCCCGCCGCCAGCGGCAGCTGAGGAAGCCCTGCAGGATCTGTCGGGTCTGCGTCGCGAGCTGCTGCGGGCCCAGGAACGCGCCGGTGTGGTCGTGCCGGCCTGGTGGGAACCCGAGCTCATGGGTCTTGTGGATGCCTGGGCGCGGGGAACCTCTTGGAGCGATCTGATCGCTAACACGTCTTTAGATGAAGGCGATGTGGTGCGAATAATGCGCCGCACTGTGGATCTTCTGGCCCAGGTTCCCTACTGCGAGGCCATCAGCGAGCAGTTGCGCAGCCATGCCCGTCAGGCTTTGAAAGCGATCAATCGCTTTCCCGTGGCCGAGGCCGAGGATCTGTTGCCGCCCTCCGCTGCGCTCAACCCGGCAACAGAGCGGGCGGCCTGAGCTCAGGCTTCCGGAGCGGCCATGGCGCAAGGATTCACCTGCTGATTAAAGTCTGCTTCTGTGATGTGGCCGAGCTCCAAGGCCGCCTGCTTCAGCGTCAGCCCCTGGTGGTAGGCATGCTGAGCGATGGCACTGGCCTTCTCGTAACCGATGCTCGGGGTCAAGGCGGTAACCAGCATCAAGGAGCCATCAACGAACCGCTGAATCTGCTCCCGATCAGGCTTTAAGCCCTCCACTAAGTTCTGGCGGAAGCTAGTCATCGCGTCCTTGAGCATTCGGATCGACTGCAGCAGGTTGAAGCCGATCAAGGGCTTGTAGACATTCATCTGCAGATGGCCGCCTGCTCCGGCGGCTGCCACGGCGCCATCGAGTCCGATCACCTGGGTGCAGACCATGGCCATGGCCTCGCACTGGGTGGGATTGATTTTCCCCGGCATGATCGAGCTGCCGGGTTCGTTGGCAGGCAGCAGTAACTCCCCTAGCCCCGCTCGGGGGCCACACCCGAGCAGACGAAGGTCGTTGGAGATCCGGAGCAAGGCCACCGACAGCAGGCGAAGTTGCCCCATCGCATGGACGAGAGCGTCATGGCCGGCCATTACAGCGAACAGGTTCCCGGCAGGACGGACCTCGATGCCAGCGACTCTGCTCAGCTCTTCCGCCACGGCATGGCGGAAGCCCGGCGGCGTGTTCAACCCTGTGCCCACTGCGGTGCCCCCCAGGGGAAGATCGCCAAGGCTTACAAGACAGTCCTCCAGCCAAGCCTGGGCTTGTTTGAGTTGATCCCGCCAAGCGGCGACTTCGTCGCCAAGCCGCAGGGGCACTGCATCCTGTAGATGGGTGCGCCCAATCTTGACGATTGGCATCCAGGCCTGGGCTTTGGCATCCAAGGCCTGCACCAGGGCCTGAAGCGCCGGCAGCAGCCCATCCTTCAGTTGCTTGGCCGCGGCGACGTGGATGGCTGCAGGAAACACATCATTGGTCGATTGCGACCGATTGACGTGATCATTCGGATGCACCGGGCTGTGACAGCCGAGAGCTGTATCTGAGGCCTTAGACGCCAGATTGCTGATCACCTCGTTGATGTTCATGTTGGTCTGGGTCCCGCTTCCGGTTTGCCAGACCCGAAGCGGGAACTGATCGTTGTGCTGGCCTGCGGCAATGGCATCGGCCGCCGTGCAGATCAACTCAACTTGTTCAATGCTCAGGAGCTCATGCTGGCCGTTCACCGTGGCGCAGGAGCGTTTGATCCAGGCCAGGGCCTGGATGATTTCGAGCGGGATGCGTTCATCGCTGATGGCGAAGTTCTGAAGCGACCGCTGGGTCTGGGCTCCCCAGAGCGCCTCGGACGCCACCTCAATGCCCCCCAGGCTGTCGGTTTCAATCCTGAACGGCTGCGTCATCGGATCTTCGGCGTGATCGAGCGTTACTTCGATCATCCGTGATCACCATCCGTTGGTCGTGCCATCGTTCCGCATCAACCGTTTCGGTGGTATCAGGTGCAGGTTCAGCGCTCCCATGGCATCGCATTGCCGCTGCCCGATACATCCCTGGCTCAGCTGCAGGGCTACCTGTCGCAGCCTGGGCGTCCGCTGAAGGCACTGTTGAATCGCAAAAAGGTGGAGCGGCTTGAGGATGGCCGATTCTTTTATTCCTCCCGTCCGTATAAATTGCTCAATTTTCAGCTCAAACCAGAGGTGGTGATCCGTTCCAGCTGGGATGGCGATCAACTCATCATTGTTTTCGAACACTGCACGATTAATGGCCTCGGTCGTTTGCAGGATCTGGTGAAGTTCCAGTGCCAGGCATGGATCCGTCCCGAGCAGGAACGGTTGATCGCCACGGCGGATCTCAGTCTTGAACTGTCTCGGAGTGGAGCAGGGGCTCTCTTGCCCAAGCCGCTGATGCAACGTACGGGGGAACTCGCACTGGGTTTGGTGACGGATCGCTTGGAAAAGCGTTGTCGCACCGGATTGATCAGAGGAGCACTTAATTGGATTGCACGACACCCCTAAAGCTGCTTTATTTCATGGTGGTAGGGTCACTGAATTAAAACCTTCCGCACTTGGTGTTGTGGTAACTGCGGCAGCTTCAGCCAAGTCAGTGTTGAGTTTTCGGAACTTCTCTCTTCGTTGCGATAAGTCGGACCCTCAAATTACGTTTGAAACTCCTTGGAATTGGGAGTGTGGTCAAGGTAAAAGGATTGCCGTCATTACGAACAACTCATTTTTGAGGTATCAGTTTATTGCTTGCATGTCTGGACTTGTTTCCCCAGTTTCTGGCGAAATTCTTGGTAACAGCGTAATTGGCTGGCCTGTTGGAGGAGAGGGAGGTTTAGATAGAAAGTTGCGCATTTCCCATTCTGTAAAGTTTCTATCGGCGGTCTACAGCGATTGTCTTGATCAATCTCTCGTCAGCATTGATGAGTTTTGGGGAATCTTGTCGGATGTTGGTATTGATCCTGGTTTAGTGATTAAGGAGCTTCCTAAGAATCAGAAGGATTTTTTTGCTTTGGCATTGTCTGTGCTTTTTTCATTTGATTGTTATTTGATCCCAAAGACAAGATTTTTAATGTCTAAGCCTGCTAAGGCTCTGCGGGAATTGTTATTAAAGCAGCTTGAAGGAAAGATGCTTTTCACCACTTCGGCCAATGTTCAGTTCCAACGCGAGTTCTGTACAGATGGTATTGTTCTTGGACCCTTAGGTCAGATTCTTTTTGCGGGTAAGCTTTTAGATGTGATCCAGTGGGCTGACGAAAATCTTGAAGACTTCGGTATGCCAGAATTAGAGGATGATAATTTTGATTTGAATTTGAATTTGAATTTGAACTTGAAGAATTCTGAATCTGTCGGCGACGGAATTGGTGGTGAATTTTAAAAATGAATGAAGTCGTGAATTTGTTTAAAAGATTTGTGACTGCAATGTCGCGTCAGATTTCTACAATTCTTGCTATCGCTGCTTATGAGAATGATCGAAGGTCGACGACCAGTTCGGTTGGCGCCTGGGAGAGCTTGATTAGCCCATTGCAGATCATGCTGTTCTTCATTGGTATCCGCGTCGGATTTCGATTTTTAATGTCCGGCGGATCTAATTTGGCTGGCGGCACGACTGATTTGTATTTTAATATCGTAATTTTTATGGCTGCAGGATTCACGATTTATTTCCCTTTTAGGCAGCTCGCTATACAGGCACTCTCCGGCTTGAAGTTAAGGTCTCCACTTTATTATAGGCGTATCGAGCCGCTAGACATACTTTTAGCTTTATCGATCAATAACATCAGAGCGTTGTTGACTTTGACGCTTGGCTTGATGGGCTTGATTTGGGCCCTCACTTGGGAATTTCGAATGGATAGCCCAGGATTGGCTCTTTGTATTTACCTGTTGACGGTTTTCATGGCGATAGGCTTTGGCATCTGCCTTGTCTTTCTTGGAAAGTACAATAAATTCATAACAAGGTTGATTAAGCGTATTATCAATCGCATTCTTATTTTCACTTCTGGTCTATTCTTTGCGACCTTCGAGCTCCCTGAATATACAAGACCATTCGTGACTTGGAATCCTGTTCTACATGCTGTTGAACTTTTCAGGTATTCGTTGAATAATGAGTATCCAATACCAGACATTTCTTTGTCTTATTTGACTTGGTGTTCTTTAATACTTATGGGCTTTTCGTTGATTCTCTATCGAACAAATGAGTCGTCCCTCCTCGAGGCCGTGGATGACTAACGCCTGATTATTGTCCAGTCTCTTCCCTTGAGTTAAATTGAGCCATGCCAGACTCAAACCAACCCTCCAGCTCTTTATCTGCTGGGCTTAACAAGCTGCCATCGTCATTCCGACTGCCTGATTTCTTGGTTGCAGATCAATTGCCCCCTCTTTGGCGAGAGAGGTTAGCCAGAGTCGCAAGGCCTAGGGTTTTGATATCGACTTTTCTCGCAACATCAGCCTTCTATTGCTTTGTGATTGGGCGGGACCGCTACACGGCTGTTTCCGAGTTTGTGATTCAACAGCCAGCACCCCTTGATGGAACATCGGCTTCAGTTTTGGCTGGGGCAGCTGCTGCTCCACAAGTTTTAACATCCCTCGTCGACGGACAATACCTTCAGGTTTATCTCGCATCCTCAGATATCAAAACCCGTTTGTTCCCTGACGGTAAGAAGCTGGAACTGGCCTACCGCCCCAGGCTTCCGGATCTATGGACTGGATTGTCTGCTAACAGCTCAGCACCAGCACAACTTGATTTCTACAGAAAACAGTTGTCTGTTGCCCCACAGCCCATGAGCGGTTCAGTCATCTTGACGACCTCTGGATTTACTCCTAAGCAGGCTTTTGATCTCAACTCTGCGCTGCTGAAGGAGTCACGCCGGTTTGTGAATGAAGTGAATCAATCAATCAATGCTGAGCAGAACAAATTTGCCAGGAAAGAAGTTCAACTGGCTGAACTAAATCTCAAGGCAGCATCAAGGAAACTCGAGCTTTTCCGTAAAACAAACGGAAATTTAAGTGTTGAATCTGAACAAGCGGCAACTAGTTCATTTATTTCTGGTCTCGAATCTCAACTGGTTGAGTTGAAGGTTGAAGAAGCAGCCTTGCGCCGTCAATACCGAGACCCCAATGCACCTGAGGTCTCATTTGTTGCAGACCAGGTGAAAGAACTTAAGGTGCAGATTCGTCAAGAGAGGGAACGTTCAGTAAGCAAAAACGGTCGCGATCTAAATACACTTGTACTTGAAGAGGCGGGGTTAATTTCAGATGTTGAATTCGCTACCGCAACACTGCAATCGGCCCGGCTTGCATCGGATAACAGTCGCCGTGATAGCCAGCGTCAGTTGAAATACGTGGTTGTTCTTAGCCAAGCCGAATTACCTGCTGCACCGGATCCAAACTGGCGCTGGCAAGCATTTTTGGCATCAGTCGGAATCATTGTTGTGGGCTGGGGTGTTGGTGGATTTATTTTGAATGCAATGCGGAAGAGTTGATCTGTATATCAGCACAGGCTTGTTTGAAAGCCTTCATGTATGACAGCCTCTCCGCTAATTAGATTTTTACCGTGGATGCATTAAGTGAATTAAACTTGGGATTAATTGTTGTTTTAAATATGCATAAAAATATAAATATAGTTATTTGTTGGTTAGCTATTCCCGATTTCTCATTAGTTTAGGGGCGTATGCCACCATAGCCTTTGGCGGCCAAGTAGTAGCCGCAGGCTCGAGCGAAATGAAGTCGGCGTCGTTGGAATAGGTCGTCGACGCTGATCTCTGGGTACAATTTTTGAGCATCGAGGTCATTAGCACAAGACTGTTCAACCATTTGCAAAACCTGCTCTTTTGTTGAAGGCAAACTCTCCCCGAGTAGTTGATTGTAAAAGTGCCATTCCGTGTTGGAGCGCAATATGGTTTCACGAAAACCATATTCGTGGGAATGGCGAACAACTGCAGTAGGTGCATAGGCTTTTTTATAGCCCTTCCTGAGAATTTCGCGCGCCCACAATTGATCTTCGCCGTAAACGACATCGGGGAGTGGTAGCGTCTCCCAAACAGTTTTCCTTAGGCAGGAATTGTTGTCTGAGTAGAAACGTTCATGCGTGGTCACAGCGCCATTGGGGGTTTGTCGATCAACATCAAGTTCGATTGGTTGTCGATGACTTCTGAAAATCCAACGATTGAAGTGCCGGTCAAGATCATGGGCGGTGAGTTGTCCATGATTGCTATGAGCAATATGGCAGCCGAAGACTCCGGCCACATTGGGATCGTTCTGCAGTGGGGCGATCAGATTCATCAGCCACATTCGATTCGCGGGGATGGCGTCCTGCGTGATGAAAGCGACATACTCCCCCCTCGCTAGCTCTACTCCCAGGTTGCGGGTGCGTCCATGGCCGAAATCCTTTTTGCGAATTCTGTGCAGACGGAGTCGCTCGTCCTGTGGCAAAGCTTCTATGCACCCATCGTTGGAGGCACTGTCGATCAGCAACACTTCAAATGACTGATCGAAATCTTGCGCGAGACACGACTCGATGACGGTTTTGAGCATCGTGCCTCCGTTGTATACGGGAATAACGACCGTCACCAATGGAGTCGATGGCTGAACATGTTGTGAGATTGATGGCGCCGATAGGAGTGATTCCTGAATGAAGGCTTCAATTACCTTGTTGGAACTATCCCAATTGAGATGTTCGGTGGCGGCGAGTCCAGCCACGGCGGTGCTTTCCCTGAACGACGCATCATTCAACAAGCGGCTTAATTCTGAGGCCAGCCCCACTGGTGTTGCTTCGGCCAAGACTGCTGTTTCTGGTTGATAGGAGATCCGAGTGTGTTCGGCATCAATGTCAACAACGGGCAGCCCACAGGCCATCATTTCGTTGGGAACCAAGGAGTAATTTGTCCCTGAAAGGACGAATCCAACCGCGCACTGGCAATAAAGTTTTGATAGTTCAACGGCATCAAGAATTCCTGCATGTTTTACTTTCACAGGAATTCCTAGATCGGGTAAGTCTTTTTCACCGAAGGTAATGATTTCGAAGTGGTCACCCAGATCAAACAAAGCTCTTAAGGCAAGTAGCCCCAGTTCATAGAGTCGTCTTGGCGTGCTGCGTCTAACGTAGAAGGCAATGGTATGACTGCTGCGTTTCCGATCGATGTTGGGGTGGTAAACACTGTGGTCGACTGCCAGTGGGAAGGAGATGGCTGAATTTCCAAAGCTTTCCATCTTCTGCTTGAGCCAAGGGCTGGCACAAATACAGGAAAAGTTGTTTTCAGATGCATACGATTGTTCGGTGAGGATGCTGGAGCTTCCTCGCGCGAAAAAATAGGGCTCATAATCCTGAACAAAATAAAACCTTTTCTGAAACTTCTTCATGCCAAGCACGGGATAGGTGCTCATGCGGTCCGTGGCGATGATAATGTCGCCGCTCACAAGATCAAGGTCGTCCTGGTTATTGCCCAGCATGTAGACCTGATCTGTCTGAAGCGGAATGAAGGATTGGTCGATTACACGTTTATGCAGACTGCTAAGGCGACTTGGTTTGCCATTCCCCTTGAGCTCGGAATGAACCCAAATCGTGCATTGGTGACCGCAGCGTTCCAGATAATCAATGGTTCTGAAAATGGTCATATGGCCACCTAGGCCAGGTGTAAAATTAGGTATGACCCAGTGGATCTGTAATGATTTGGTATTAATATTATTGTTTATTGACCAGTTCGGATCTAGTTTTTTGGCTTTGAATTGAATGACTTTTTCAAAGCCGTCAATTCTTAGCTTGTTGCGATCTTCGATGATTGATTTGTCATGTTGGTGTTGCTTGGAAAGCTGGTAGCCAGAGTAAGTCGTTACAAGTTTTTGATTGAATATTTCAGTTGTTGTAAGGCCGATAAGACGTTCAATGCTGTGGGCGATGGTTCCATCAATCTGTCCGCCTTCCTCGTCGAAATCGTTCCAACTGAGATCCCAGTCAAGAAGTGGTTTCAGAAGCTCTGGCTTGCACCAGAACATCGTCCCGGTTGGGAAGCGGAACTGGCTATCTCGTTTAATGTGGGTGAGATTGAAGTGCTTCAGAAAGGGTTTTGCTTTGGTGTAGTTACCATCCTCATGGCCCCAGCAGGAATCGTGTTTGATCCCAAGGCTGAGGGCGTAGTTCTCAATCGGATAGACAATCCCTGTCTCAGGTGATTGCAGACTATTGAGATTGGTTGCTGTAATGACATCGTTGCCGATTAGATTGTCAAGGCAGTGAAAGAACCAGCCGCTGAGTGCATTGCTGTGTGGGCTCTTTTTCGAGTGCAGCTTGAGAATGAGGTCGTAATTAAGAATTTGATCCCTAAATCCAACGATGAATGGTGCGACGTCTCGTCCGATATTCCTGAAATTTCTAACCTCAACTTTTTTGGCATTCTCAACTCGAGTAAAAACTCTCTGCAACGTCCGGATTGAATCTTCTTTTGTGGAAATGAAGATGTCGATGCTGCAAGGTATATTCTTAAGATAGGTGGCAATTGTCTCCCCTAGTTCGGGGTAGAAAATGTGCAGGAAAACACCAACTTTTTTTGCCTTTAGGTCGTCTTTGATTGAATTCAGAGAATTCGGGTCTGGCTTTTTTATGTCAGCCATTTTCCGCATAAAATGGATGTTGTCCATCGAATAACGGTGTTCATTCATGCCGAACTTGAAGCAGTGGACCATCGGGTTGAGTCCACTTTCTTTGACGTCGGGATATTTGCTTAAATAATTGTCAGTATCGAATAAATTGCTTGGATCTATTCCTTCCCGGCTGCCTGAGGTGCAGTAGTGAAGAATCACGTCGCCGATGCTTTTAAGTTCTTTCGCTTCTCCGATCTCTAATTGGGATTTATAATGCTCAGTGTCAAAGACGTAGGCGTAATGGGCTAATTCGCGAAAATCGCGAATAATTCTCTTGCTTATATCTTTGGTTTGTAGGCCTTTGAGGTACTCCTGTAGTTCGAGGGTTGTTTTTTTGCGCCTATTGTTGGGGGTGTTTGGTTTGGCTTGACTTAGCCGATTCAGCTTCTTTCGCAGTGCTTTGGGCAAAATTTTCTGCTTGCCGATTACTGAAGCTGAGCGCTTCAGCACCTTGCGGGCCATCTTTGAAAAAGCGGAGAGCGGATGACGTTGGTTTGGCATGCCGCTCATCTGGCAAGTCTAAAAAAGCAGGCTGAAACTTATCACTCGTCTGCTTTGGTTTTTGGCGTTCCAATGCCTAATCTGCTGCCATCATATCCCGCCCGCTCGCGCACTTTGCTGCACCATTCCTGATGGGCCAAGTACCAGCGTACGGTCTCCGCTAGTCCCTGTTCCACATTGTGACGTGGGCTCCAGCCCAGCTCGGAACTGATACGGCTTGGGTCAATCGCGTAGCGGCGGTCATGGCCTGGACGGTCGGTGACCTGGCTAATCAAATCGGCGTGGGGAGCTGATGCGGGGCAGCTCTGATCCAACTGCTGGCAAATGGCGTGAACCACCTGTTTGTTGGTGCGCTCACCGTGGCCGCCCACGCAATAACTGCGGCCCGATTCACCTTTGCACGCTGCTAAAAGCAGGGCATCGACATGGTCTTCCACATACAACCAATCACGCACATTCAATCCATCCCCATAGAGGGGGATGGATTTACCTCCAGCCGCTTTCAAGGTGACCACTGGAATCAGCTTTTCCGGGAACTGCCAAGGTCCGTAGTTGTTCGAGCAGTTGGTCAGCACAACGGGTAGTCCAAAGGTGTGGTGCCAGGCCTGAACCAAGTGATCGCTGGCTGCCTTGCTGGCTGAATAGGGGCTGCGCGGGTCGTAGGGCGTTGTTTCTGAGAAACGTCCTTCAGCGCCGAGTGAGCCAAAGACTTCGTCGGTGCTGATGTGGTGCATCCGGAAGGCCTCCCGGCGTTCACCGCTCAAGCCTTCGTAGTGGCCGCGGACCGCCTGCAGCAGGTTGTAAGTTCCTGTGACATTGCTTTCGATGAATACGCCAGGCCCGGAGATGGATCGATCCACATGGCTTTCCGCTGCCAGGTGCATCACCAGATCGGGGTTGGCCTCCTTAACTGCAGCCTCAACGGCTGCTGCATCTGTCAGGTCCACCTGTTGAAGCCTGTGCCGTTCGTTCGCCGCATCCCCCAGTTTGCTTAGCACTTTCTTAATGGAGGAGAGGTCGCTGGCGTAACCCATCTTGTCGAGATTGAAGACGGTGACAGTGGTCTCCAGCAGCAGCCTGCGGACGACGGCGCCACCAATGAAGCCGGCACCTCCGGTCACCAGAACCCTGCGGCGATCTCCCAGCAGGTCGGAGGCGGAAGGCATGGACGAAACCATTGGTCTGGGAGTGGGTTGGGGCGTTGTTTGGGGATATGGCGTTGAACTTATTGGCCCTTCAAGGCGTTCTGGCCTGCTGCAATACAGCCTTCAGAGCTTGCTGCCAGTGCTCGCCGTTGAGGTCAAGAGCTGCTCGGGTGGCCGTGCAGTCCAGCAGGGAATAGGCAGGTCGTTCTGCAGGAGTTGGGTAGTCCGCCGTTGTGATCGGTTGAACGTCTGCGGAGGTCTCGATGAGACCCAATTCAGCACCGATCCTGCCAACGGCCACCGCCACGTCGTACCAGCTGGCGGCGCCCGCATCGCTCCAGTGCATGACAGTTGGCAACTCGCGAGTACCAGAAATTTGGAGGGTTTGCCAACAGGCTTGAGCGAGGTTGAGGGTGCTGGTGGGACAGCCCACCTGGTCGGCGACAACACCCAGCTGATCCCTTTCACGGTGGAGCCTGAGCATGGTGAGGGCGAAGTTCTTGCCGACGGGCCCGATCACCCAGCTGGTGCGCAGGATCAGGCCCCGTCCTCCTGTTCCAAGAACGTCTTGCACCGCTGCCTCTCCAGCAGCTTTGCTGGCGCCGTAAGTGCCGAGTGGGGTACGGCTTTGCTGGGGTTGATAGGGCGTGCCCTGGGTCCCGTTGAACACAAAGTCGGTGCTGATCTGAAGCAGGCGTCCCCCTTGTTGATCTAGAGCACGGGCAAAGGCTTCGGGTGCCCCGGCATTCACGGCGTGGGCCAACTTGGGCTCCGACTCGGCTTTGTCAACTGCTGTGTAAGCACCCGCGTTGAGCACCCAGGCGGGCTGGTGCTGTTCTACTGCTGAACGGCAGGCTTCAGGGTCAGCGAGGTCGAGCTCCTGACGGCTGGTGGCCACCAGATCGAAACCCTTGGGGGCAGAGGCGAGCAGAGCTTGTCCCAACTGTCCGCCAGCTCCGGTAAGCAGCACCTTCATGGAAAAACGTCTCCCCCAGCATCAGCAGCCTTGAACCCCGGAGCTTCGGCATCTTTGCCTGAAAGGCTCACTTCGGCGCCCTCCAAACGATCGATCGGCCAGGCAATGCCCAGATCCGGATCATTCCAGACGATGGCCCGTTCACAGGATTTGTTCCAGAACCCCCGCGCCTTGTATTGCACCTCCGCAACACTGCTGAGGGTGAGAAAGCCGTGGGCGAAGCCTTCGGGAATCCAAAGCTGGCATTTGTTTTCAGCACTCAGTTCGGCGCCGACCCAGGCGCCGAAGGTGGGCGAGCCGCGCCGGATGTCAACGGCGACGTCATGGATCCCCCCGACTGTTGCGCGCACAAGCTTGGCCTGGGGTTCCGGTGCGAGCTGGTAATGCAGCCCCCGAAGCACGCCTCGTATCGAGCGGGAGTGGTTGTCTTGGGAAAACACCACGGTTTCGCCAACAGCCTCATCGAATGAGCGTCGGTTCCAGCTTTCGTAGAACCAGCCACGGTCATCACCGAAGCATCTGGGAGTCATCAGCAGTGGCCCGTCGATGGTCTGGCCATTGGTGGTCTTGAGTTGTTCAAACTGCATGGCTCACCTCCAGGCTGGTTTGCAAAGCAGCGTGATCGCTCACGCTCTCTTCCAGCATCTGGAGCAGATAGGAGCCATAGCCACTCTTCTTTAAGGGTTGCGCCAGTTGATTGAGTTGTTCCGCAGTGATCCAACCTTGGCGCCAGGCCACCTCCTCCGGGCACCCCACCTTTAGCCCTTGACGATGTTCCAGCGTGCGGATGTAGCTGCCTGCATCGTTGAGGGAGTCGCAGGTGCCAGTGTCGAGCCAGGCCATGCCACGGCCCATCAGTTCCACTCGCAGCAGCCCTTCGTCTAGATACATCTGATTGAGATCAGTGATCTCCAGCTCGCCACGAGCTGAAGGCTTCACCTCGCGGGCTCGATCTACGACGCTGTCGTCGTAGAAATACAACCCCGTAACGGCGTAGCGGCTCTTGGGTTGTTGGGGTTTTTCCTCCAGGCTCAGCACGCGACCATCAGAATCGAACTCCGCGACGCCGTAACGCTCGGGATCGCTGACGGGGTAAGCAAAGACCGTCGCCCCTAGGGACTGATCGTTGCTGTTCACCAATTGCGGCACCAGATCGTGCCCATGGAAGAGGTTGTCCCCTAAAACCAACGCAGCTGGGTGGCCCGCCAGGAAGTCGGCACCGATCAGAAACGCCTGGGCCAATCCGTCAGGGCTCGGTTGCACGGCGTACTCGATCGTCATGCCCCACTGGCTGCCATCGCCTAGCACACGCTGGAAAGCCTTCTTGTCATGCGGAGTGGTGATGATCAGCACCTCACGGATCCCCGCCAGCATCAGTGTGCTGAGCGGGTAATAGATCATTGGCTTGTCGTAAACCGGCAAGAGCTGTTTGCTGACGGCCTGGGTGATCGGATGCAGCCGCGTGCCACTTCCGCCAGCCAGGATGATTCCCCGTCGCTTGGATGCGGTGCTCATTGGCTCGATCACCCGCGTGAAGTCGGCGTTATTACAGCACGAGACCCCTTGCGCTCACTCCCGTTCATCCCGCTGCAACCCAGTCAAGAACCGCTGCAACCATGGTTTGGGTCGCAGTTGGCGTTCGATACTGGCCGCCAACTGAGGGTTGCGTTGGCCGATCACCTCTGGCCAGGTGTCGACCGGTTGTCGCGTCGGGTTGTCCTGCAGCAGGCTCACCTTTAGGAAGGGGAAGCCGCGTTGCTCAATCAAGTGCTTCCAGTCGTAGTGGAGAACATTCCCGTTCGCATTATGAGTGTAAAGGCTCTCGAGCTTCAGCTCCGCTGCCCGCAGCTGCACCGGCAGGCCCACTTCGCATTGTTTGACCAGGTCCCGTTTGCGGGGCCAAATCTGCAGGGCATCCCAGAAGTGGTTAAAGGCTTGGCACTGCAGTGCCTTGGGTTTGTAAGCAGTGAAGGCTGACGACAGATGGGGTTCGTACATCAGATCGTCCGTCAACCCAATCACGTCCGCTGAGCTCGCGTGCAGGCGTTGGAATAGGTCGTCGAGGGGAGTGATCGGCCCCCAGAAGCTGTCGTTGGTGAGCACCAGGAACGCTGCTTGATCAATTTCTTGCCGATGCAGGTTGAGTGCTGCTTTCCAGCTGCCGAAGTCATATCCCTGGTTGCGTCGGATCACGATCGCGGCACAGCGTTGGCGCAGCCGATGCAGTGTTCTTGGGTGCCAGCGCAGCCCCCAAGCCGACGACACAACAATCACATCGGCGAAGCGGCGGTACTCGTCAATCAGAGGGAAGAGGTCATCCCGAAACCGGTTGTCCCCTGAGAAGTGCGCCAGCAGAACGATCGGTCGTTGGCGGCTGGGTTGGAAGTTTGGGTCCCTCCAGTGCATCAGCACAGCATCTGGAACCGGCCCTTTTGAGCGCGGCGCTGCTTCCCTGGGCTGGTAGCGATTGCTGTGGGGGTGGATCCGTTGGCTGGTGAGGGGGTCGCCTGCGGCAAACAGCCTGGCGTGCTTGGCCCTCAGGTAACCGGATTCCCGTTGATGCCGAGCCAGCGCTGCGCCTTCCCGATCCTTCCCGCGACTGATCGATTCGTGATGAACTATCTCCACAAAGGGGGTCACGACCACCGAACCACCGCTCTGCCTAAGGCGCAGGCAGAGATCCACATCGTTAAACGCCACTGCGAGATTTTCATCGAAGCCTTTGATTCGATCGAACTCGTTGCGGCGGATCATTAGGCAGGCCCCGGTCGCGGCTGTGAACTCCTCCTGCACCAGCAGGGGGGTGAGCGTGGACAGCACAGGGGCACTGTGAAGGTGTTTGCCGGGCTCCACCACACAGCGCCGTTCCCCCTTCACCAGCACGACCCCTTGATGCTGAATGCTCCCGTCGGGGTATTTCAGCCTGGCCCCCACGGCTTTGGTGCCGCGGTAGGCGAATGGGTCCAACAGCGCCTGAAGCACCTCGGCTGATCGAAATTCGATGTCGTTGTTCAGCAGCAACAAATGGTTGCCACGGGCATGGCTTCGACCGATGTTGTTGAGCCGCGAATAGTTGAATGGTGCGTCCACCCGCACCACGCAAACGTCGTCGAGCTGAGCCTGTTCGTCCAGCCAGGCCTGGGTGGCAGATTCCTTGCTGCCATTGTCGATCATGATTAGCTCATAGGCCACAGCTCCAGCGCAGCGGCGCAGGGATTCGACGCAGCTTTGGGTGAGCTCGACCCGGTCGCGAAACGGGATCAAAACCGACACCAAAACATTGGGATCGGCACTGAGCTGAAGCTGATGGCAGGCGCTCAGCGATGTAATGGGAGTTAGCTGTCCGCCGGGCTCTAGAAAGCCTGGGCTGTGCCTTTGGGTGATCGCTAGTATCTCAGTGCGGAGCTCAGGGGACCAGCAATGGCGGTCGGCCGGCGAGGCCACGTCGGGCACTGTCGGGTTCGCCCGGATGGATCGCTGAATTAACGCCTCTGAACAGTGGGCGATGGCGTCGCCGCGTCGGCAAACCTGCAGCGCCAAATCCAGCAATAGGGCGTGGAGCGAACCGGTGGATGTCGGCAACGTCAGCTGTTGCAGCGTGGACCAGCGGATGGTCACCAGGCCGCCCAGGCATCCCCGGCAGAGGAGGCGAAACGGCGTGATCGCTGTTCTGTTTTGGCGGTTTCCTGCCGGAACAGAGGGGTCGTCACTCCAGTGCAGCGTTTCGTCGCTGGTGAGAAAGACCGCTGCCGGGTGTTGCGCCGCACAGTGGGCCATGCGCAGTGCCGACTCGGGATCCAGCTGATCACTGACATGGCAGAAGCTGACCAGGGTGTCGTCGTCAGGGGGCGGCGCTCCGATCCATCCAGACAGATGCTCCAGTGAGGCGTGGCGGATCTGGCTCCAACCCTGCTCTGGCGCCATGGGTTCAGCCTTCGCTTCGTTTTCCGTTGGGTGTAGGACCACCAGCATCGAGGTGGCTGAGGAAACGGACTCACTTGGTATTGGCTCCGGGGCGGGGGGCTGGTAGCGATCGAGATCCATGCCCAGGGGCTGTCCCCGCTGGAAACGTTGACGGCCGATGCCGCCCAGGTGCTCTAGGGCGCTAAGGGAGCCTTCACGGGCCGCTGGTCTCAACCCATCCCGGTAGGCCTGTAGGTGCACCGGTGGTAGATCCGTGAACAGGCTGCGATGTCCCAGGGCGATCTCGCCCAGGCGGCCGCTGCTCAGCAGTTGCTTGGCGTCCGTCAGGTCCCAGTGGCAGGCCAACAGATCGATGGGATCTAGTCCGCTTTCTTCAGGGGACCACTGGCTTGGGTCGCGCAACAGGGCGATGGGTAGCAACGACGGATCAAGCAGCTCTCGCGGGAGCTGGAAAAGCTGCTGGTGGAGCTGTTGCTGCCAACCCTCGATCTCGTCGGCACTGGCGATGCCAGATTGCCAGCGCTGCCAGGCCTGGGCATCAAGCGTGGTGTTGTCTTTGCCGCTTGCAGGCTCCACGTCCTGATCGTCGGGGCGTCCAGTCAAGCCGACGCGGCAAGGGCATCGATCTGCTGATTCAGCAGGTCCCTGGCTTTGGCGGGTGTGGGGGCCCGCATCAGGTCATGACGCAGTCGCGAGGCTCCAGGAAAACCTGCGCAGGTCCAGCCCATGTGTTTTCGGGCGATCAGCAATCCATGCTCGCCGCGATCCTTCACCAGGCCGTCCAGTTGATCTCGGGCCAGCGCAAGCCGTGCTGACGGGTTCGGCGTGGAGGGAATCGCACGACCGGCCAGTGCGGCGTCGATCTGTCCCACCAGCCATGGGGCTCCCATGGTGCCGCGGCCCACCATCACGCCTGCTGCACCGGTCTGATTCAGGCAACGCAGCGCATCTTCGGGGGTATTGATGTCGCCATTCGCGATCAGGGGGATCGTGAGGGCCTCTCGGACTTGAGTAATGGCACTCCAGTCCGCAGCGCCCTTGAAGCCCTGTTCCCGGGTGCGTCCATGCAGCGTGAGCAGTTGTGCGCCGGCTTGTTCCAGTTGTTGGCACCAGTGCACGGGATCCGCATCACTGCCACACCATCCCAGGCGCGTCTTCACGGTGACGGGGACTGCAACGGCACCTGCCACCGCTTCCAAAATCCGTATGGCCAGATCGGGATCACGGATCAACCCGGAACCGCCCCCTTTGCGTGCAATTTTTCGTACGGGGCATCCCATGTTGATGTCGATCAGGAAGGCTCCACTGGCTTCAGCCCGCCGTGCCGCATCCACCATGGCCTGAGGGCGATGGTCGAACAGTTGCACGCCGATGGGTCCGGGTTCCTCGGCGAGTGATTCGACCTTGCAGAGCCCGTGCCCCATCTCAAGGCTGGTGGCATTCACCATTTCAGTGAACAGCAGGGCGTCGGGCGCCCAGCGTCGAACCAGGCCACGAAACACCCGATCGCTCACCCCCGCCAACGGTGATTGCAGAACTCGGCACCGCAGCTGACGCGCGGTCCCATGGCCGGGAAGCTGTATAGGGGATAAAGCATTCATAGGCCCATGCTGCACAACGCAATCGACATGACCTGGCCGCTCAGTCGTTCGTTGCTCTTGCAGATCCTCGAAGACCGCTGCAGCGATCGCTTTGTCTGCGAAAGGATTTGGGAGCGTTTGGGCTATTGGCCTGCCGAACCTCAATGGTGCGCCGGCCCCGACACGCCGCAGGATTGGGCGGACGCTTTCCCCCAGGCTCCCGAGTTGATTGCTGAGCGACCGGCGTCGGTTCGTTTGACCCGCTCAATCCCTAAGGAATACAAGCAGCTTCTCAAGCAACAGCTCAACTTCGCGGGGTACCGGATCGGTGAGTTGTATCCCCGCCGCACCCGGCGAGCTACAGCTGTTAACTGGTTGCTGGCCTGGCTGTCACAGCAGGGAGAACCCCTGCCGGAGGATGGGCCTTTGGGGCCTGAGCTTCCTGCTCCAGTCGATCCGGTGCAGGGGCACCCCGGCGATCTGCCGGTGGGCTGACTCAAGCCTGAATCCTGATTGGCGTGCCCTTAGGGGTGTTTTGAAACAACCAAAGTGCGGTTCATCGGCATGCGTACAAAGCCATGGCTGCGGGGGACGCCGAAGGGTTACCCGGTTTTCTCCTGCCAGGTGGAGGCATGGAGGCAGATGGCCTCATTGGCACTGAAGCACATCGTGAACGGCACCCCTGGAACGGTGTATGTGCATCCGTCCATCGTGGTGGAGCAGTACTTCGTATAAACCTTGCTGTTGTAGATCGGTGTCGGCGTTGAGGCCTTGCCGGTGCTGACCGGAATCACACGGACCAAATCTTGTTGGCTGTCGTAAACGGGCAGGCGTTGGCTTGAGAGGTCGACCACGAGACTGGCGACGAGCTCGAGCATGGCAAGTGAAAAGACTGACCCCCCACAGTGGTCTCAAGCGAGACTCGCCTGTCTCGCTGTGAAAGAATTTCAGTTCCGCAAAGGTTTGTGGTGTCTCTGTAGGGTGAAAGATTGGCCTGAGCAAATCCTTGGCGCGTCCCGTCGTCGCAATCATCGGACGCCCCAATGTCGGTAAGTCGACCTTGGTGAATCGGTTGTGCCGCAGCCGCGAAGCCATCGTCCACGATCAGCCTGGTGTGACGCGTGATCGCACCTACCAGGATGGTTATTGGGGCGATCGGGAATTCAAGGTCGTCGATACCGGTGGGTTGGTGTTCGATGACGACAGTGAGTTCCTGCCAGAGATCCGGGAGCAGGCGGCTCTCGCGCTAGAGGAAGCCAGTGTGGCTCTGGTGATCGTGGACGGTCAGCAGGGGCTCACGGCCGCTGATGAATCCATCGCTGAATTTCTGCGCAGTCATCGCTGTCCCACGCTTCTTGCGGTGAACAAGTGCGAGTCTCCGGAGCAGGGCCTCGCTATGGCTGGTGAATTCTGGATTCTTGGCTTAGGTGAGCCCCATCCGATCTCGGCCATCCACGGGGCCGGCACCGGAGAACTGCTGGATCAAGTGCTCACCTTTTTGCCCCCGAAGGATCAAGAGGGCGATGAGGAGGAGCCGATTCAGATGGCCATCATCGGACGGCCGAATGTCGGAAAATCCAGTCTTCTGAATACCATCTGCGGTGAGCAAAGGGCGATTGTCAGCCCTATCCGCGGCACAACCCGCGACACGATTGACACCAGCATTATTCGTGAAAATCGTCCCTGGCGCCTGGTGGACACGGCGGGTATCCGCCGGCGTCGCAGCGTCAACTACGGTCCGGAATTCTTCGGCATCAACCGCAGTTTCAAGGCGATCGAACGCAGTGATGTCTGTGTGCTTGTCATTGATGCCCTCGATGGGGTGACCGAGCAGGATCAGCGCCTGGCGGGCCGCATCGAGGAGGACGGCCGTGCCTGCGTGGTGGTCGTCAACAAGTGGGACGCCGTGGAAAAAGACAGCCACACCATGACGGCGATGGAAAAGGAGCTGCGTTCCAAGCTCTATTTCCTCGATTGGGCACCGATGCTTTTTACCTCGGCGCTAACGGGCCAGCGGGTGGAGAGCATTTTTGGCCTAGCCGCCTTGGCGGTTGAGCAGCACCGACGCCGCGTCAGCACGTCTGTAGTAAACGAGGTGCTCAAGGAAGCGCTGAGTTGGCGCAGTCCTCCAACCACCCGGGGTGGCCGCCAAGGAAAGCTGTATTACGGCACCCAGGTGGCCAGCCGGCCTCCTAGCTTCACTCTGTTTGTCAACGACCCAAAACTGTTCGGAGAGACGTACCGCCGCTATGTCGAGCGCCAGATCCGCGAGGGTCTTGGCTTCGATGGCAGCCCGCTGCGCTTGTTCTGGCGTGGCAAGCAACAACGTGATGCCGAGCGCGACCTTGCCCGTCAACAGAGTCGCAAAAGCTGAGCCATGGACTGGTTGCGCCAGGTCCCCATGGGGCAATACGTTGATGGCTCCACCGGTTGGCTTCGGTTCTTGGACCCACGGCTGAAGCTGGCCTGGTCCCTTGTCTTTCTGCTCACGCCTGTTCTGGCGGGGCCTCTTTGGCGCATTGGCCTGGTGGTGGCTCTGGTGCTGATCACACTCGGCAGTGGTCTGTCCCGGTCACTGTGGTGGCGGTCTGTTCTGCTCTTGACGGCCTTGGCGACTGTAGTGGGCCTGTTGTCGATGTTGTTACCGGCTGTGGATCCCCCTGCGGCTTTCCCGCTGCGCAATCCGGCAGAGCTTCCTGGGCTAGAGACGGAAGGACCCACCTGGGATTTGCTGCGCCTCGGCCCCCTGCAGCTGGGCGCTTTCCAGTTGGGACCTCTGGTGGTGGATCGGGCCTCGGCGGTGCTGGGGCTGCGAACGTCGACCTTGATCTTCACCGTGATTCACAGTGTCAATCTGATGCTGATCACAACTCCACCTGAGGATCTGGTCTGGGCTCTCAGTTGGTGCCTGGCTCCAATGAAGTGGCTGGGGTTTCCTGTGGAGCGGCTGGGGTTTCAACTTCTGCTGGCGCTTCGTTTTTTGCCTCTCGTGCAGGAGGAGCTCCAGAATCTGCTCCGCTCCCTCGCCAGTCGTGCCGTCAACCTGCGCCAGTTGGGCTTCAAGGCCAGTTTCGGCTTGGTGTTGGCCGTCGGAGAGCGGCTGCTGGCCAACATTCTTCTCAGAGCTGAGCAGGGAGCCGATGCTCTGGTCGCCCGTGGCGGCCGAATCCTCGACCCGTCGTACTTCCGTATACCTCCCGATCGTCCTACTCCCCTGCTGAATGGCCTGGCGATGGTTGCTCTTGTGTTGGTGATCGGGCTTCGGGGTCAGTACGGTACCCAATGACCTTCGATTACGGCATGGCGTCCGAGCGATATCTGAATCACCCCACCTTCGGGATGCTCTACAGGGTGGCTCCGGCTGGTGAGGGCCGTGACGTCTACGCCACGCTGTACGCCCAGCGCATGTTCTTCCTGGTAACCCTGCAGCCTCGTGGCGCCCAGTTCGAAGTGATTCCCTACGGGGACGCGCGTCATCACGCCGAGGTGCATCTGGGTCGTTGCCGGCGGGATGGCTCGGAAGATCTTGACTCCTGGAGTCAGCTTTTCGATCAGACGTTCATCTGAACCCTTGACCAATTCGTTCGCTGCGCGTTGGCAGGCTCTCCATGTTGACCGCCCTGCCTCATCAAGGCTTCTGGCCATCAGCAAGGGGCACCCGGCAGCGTCAGTACGTTGCGTTGCAGACCTTGGTCAATGTGATTTCGGGGAAAGCCGCGTCCAGGAGGCTCTACCTAAGCAAAAGGAATTAGTCGATCTGAAGTTGCGCTGGCATTTCATCGGGCGCCTGCAGAGCAACAAAGTGCGGCCCGTAGTGAAGGCCTTCGATGTTATTCACTCGGTGGATTCCTTTGCCCTGGCTGAACGGGTGTCGCGCATCGCCGTGGAGGAGTCCCGTCAGCCTGAAGTGCTGCTCCAGGTGAAACTCCGCCCCGACCCCAGCAAAGGGGGGTTGTCGGCCGATGAGCTCGGCGCCATCTGGCCAGACCTGCAGGCTCTGCCCGGGTTGCGGATTTCGGGTCTGATGACCATGGCACCGCTCGACATGGCAGCCCAGCAGCGCAAGGCGTTGTTTTCTGACTGCCGTGCCCTGGCGGATCGGCTCGCCTTGGCGGAGTGCTCGATGGGAATGAGCACCGACTGGAGGGAGGCTGCAGAAGCCGGCAGCACGTGGCTCAGGATCGGCTCGGCACTGTTCGGCCCGAGGTTGGTGTCAACAGACTCTGGGAATTGACTTGCCCCGCCGCAGCGAAAACGGTATCCAGGGACATGGTTTTCTAACCACATCCAGACCGAGAGGAATCCCAAGGTGTCGCTGATCTCCCGTCTCCGTGCCGTCGTCGCTGGCGATGACTATCTCGATGGCGAATTGGATGACTTCGCCTACGACGACGAGCAAGATGATCAGGACCAGCGGGCCATGCAGGCAGATGGTGGTGCGTTGGCAACCATCGGTGACTCCAACCCGTTTGATCTCGGTGGTGATCTGCCTGGATCTAACGTGATCGGCATGCCCGGCATCAGCCAAGCTGCGTCCGAGGTGAATGTGATGGAACCCCGCAGCTTCGATGAAATGCCTCGGGCCATTCAGGCTCTGAGGGAGCGCAAGACCGTCATCCTCAATCTCACGATGATGGAGCCTGACCAGGCACAACGTGCAGTTGACTTCGTCGCTGGTGGCACCTTCGCGATTGATGGTCACCAGGAGCGCGTCGGCGAGAGCATCTTCCTGTTCGCCCCCAGCTGCGTCACCGTCACCAATATGGGTCAAGACGAAGCATCAGCTCCAACGGTGGTAAGCCGTGAGGTCGATGTAGCGGACGTCGACGAATCCTCCAGTGCACCGTCGCCTGCCTGGGGAGCCGCCGCTCTCTGAACGTCTCCGTGCAGCCCGCTTTCGGTGTGATCGGCCTGGGCCGCATGGCTCAAGCCCTTGTGATCCCTCTCTTGGAGAGTGGGCGGATTCGGGCCGACCAGCTGTTAGCTGTTGTTGGAGGTTCCGGCTCCCTCGGGCAACGTCGTCAGGCCTTACCAGCTGGTATCAGCTTGGTGGCCGCAGACGATCCTTCAGCCCAACGGGTCTGGACGGCGCCGGTGCAGCTGCTTGCGGTGAAGCCGCAGCAATTGGACGCCGTTGCTGCAGCTGCTGGACCAATTATTGGTCAACCGCTGCTGATCTCTGTGTTGGCGGGGGTGTCTCTAGCGCGCTTGCAGTATTTGTTTCCCGGTCATCGCTGTGTGCGGGCGGTGCCCAACACCCCTGCGCTGGTGGGAGCTGGTTTGACGGCTCTGGCCTGGGGCGAATGGATCGAGCAAGGGCAAAGGGACCAGGTGCGTCAGCTGTTCTCCGAGGTGGGGGAAGTTCTGGAGCTGGCTGAAGCCAAGCTAGATGCCTTTTTAGCTCTCACCTCTTCAGGTCCTGCCTTTGTGGCCCTGGTGGCAGAAGCCATGGCCGATGGAGCTGTTGCAGCCGGTTTGCCTAGGGATCTGGCCTTGCGGCTTAGTCACCGCACCCTTGCTGGAACGGCTGAGCTGCTGGACCGTTGCGATTTGCATCCTGCTCAGCTCAAAGACATGGTCACCTCACCAGGGGGGACCACGATCGCCGGTGTCCGTGCCTTGGAACGCATTGGTCTGCGCTCCGCCTTGATTGAGGCGGTTGTCGCGGCTGCAGAACGCAGTCGAGAGCTGGCTTAGGGCAACACCTCCGGCCATCCCTGACGGATAAGTAGCAGGGAGAAGTAGGGGCGGGGTTCGGCCTCAACAGCATCCGCAGGACAGATCTGCTGGTCGGGCCAGCCGACCCGTTCGGCGAACAGCGCTTGATCCAGCAAGCGGCGCTGCTTCAGTAGCGGTTGCACCCAACTCCAGCGTCGACCCAGCTTCAGCAGGGCTAGAACCTGCCCCGCTGCCGCAGCGGTGTCCAGCACCTGCTCCAGTTCCTCAGGAGTGTCGGGACAGGGGCGTAACAGCAGTTGGTCTTGCTGCAGGGCGAGGGGCCAGAGGCCGGCAGCGGCAGCTGCTGAGCAGGAGGTGATGCCGGGAATCACGCTGATGGGACAGTCGGGCCAGGCCTGACGAAGGGCCAGCAGCACGTAGCTGCAGCTCGCAAACAAAGATGCATCTCCTTCGCAGAGCAGCGCCACCTGATGGCCGGAACGGATGGCCTGTTGCAGCTCTTGCGCCGCTGTTTCCCAGGCGGCCCGACGCGGTTCGGAGGCTTCAACCATTGGGAATGACAGCGGCAGCCGCTGATGGTCGCTGCGGATCCAGGCGGTGGCGATTTTGGCGGCCATGCTGTTGCCCCCCGTATGTCCGACGGGGTAAGCCACCACCTCCGCGCGGCGGATGGCTTCAACGGCGGCCAGGGTGAGCAGGGAAGGATCGCCGGGGCCGACTCCCACCAGCGTGAGACCCCCAGTCGTGGTGGGATCGATGATGGTCAGCAGTCGATGCGCCCGGGGTCCAGACGATGAGTCGTCTCAGCATCTTTCCAGACGAAACCGCAACCAATACCCCGGACGGGCTTGTGCTCCAGCTGGACAGCCGCGATCCAGCGGTGATTCAGGCGGAGCTCAGCCGTCGGGGCATCGGATTTGAACATTGGCCAGCGGAGCAGGGCCTGCCAGAGGGTGCCGATCAGGCCAGCATCCTTGAGGCCTATGCCGGCGCAATTGCTCGGGTTCAATGCGATGGCGGCTACGCCACGGTCGATGCGATTCGGATGACCCCGGATCATCACGATCGTGAGCTCCTGCGCCGCAAGTTCCTGGAGGAGCACACCCATGCCGAAGACGAAGTTCGCTTCTTTGTGGAAGGGAGCGGCTTGTTTGTGCTGCACATTGGTTCCGAGGTGCTCAGCGTTCTGTGCGAAAGGGGGGATTTGATGCGGGTCCCTGCGGGGACCCGGCACTGGTTTGATATGGGCCCGCAGCCCCTGTTTTGTGCTGTGCGTTGGTTCAATAACCCCGAGGGCTGGGTCGCGCGGTACACCGGAAGCAGCATCGCTCAGCGTTTTCCAAGGCTTGACTGAGGGGCTCTCAGGGCATCTTGATGCGCTTCCACCGCTTCTTTGTTGCGCTGCTGCCTGGTCTGTTCCTGGCAGCACCCATCGCTTTTGCTGCCGAGGATGTTCCCTTGGCACCCGAGGCTCAACGGCGGGTTGCCGTGGTGGTGCTGGCCCGCAGAATTCGCGGATATTCCGCTATGGCCAAGGCCAGCAGCGACTGTCAGGTCGAGAGGGGTCGTCTTTCGCGCGGCTAGGCCAAGCAATCCCTGGCCATCGCGCTAGAAGAGTTGGGCATCAGTCGGGGCGTGCTGGGGAATCCCCTGGTGGTCGCCGTCAGCCCTCGCCTTCAGCGCCTGCTGGATGACAGGTGTGTTCTGGATCCCATGAAGGAGGCTTAAGCGCTGCAGCTTGCTGAAAACGAACTCTGAGGCTTTTCTCGAGTTGGGTCTCAAAGGGTCACGGTGAGAGCGCTAGTTTCTATTTTCTCAGTGAATAAAACCGCCCATAGGGTTCCAGCCTTTTGGTTTGGCTTATGTGGTAGTTCGGTCTTGTCTCGCGCTGAAGCTGCTGGCGCTGTTGGCAGTGCCCTGTTCTGCGGCTGAGATGGATCTGGCCTCTGCATCCACCTCTCAATCGACGGATGAGTCGGTCTTGGTGCTGAACCTCACCACGCGATCACTCCCGCGCACAGGCGATCCCATCTGGAGTCTGCGTCTTGAAACTCCGGGCAAGCCTGTGCAGCACTTCGATGCCGTTAGTGGTCGGGCCTACCTTCAGAACGCCGGTCGCCATCGTTCCGGCACCCGTGTGCCGCTTCCTGCCGGTCGCTCAGCCTTGGACCTGTGGAGCCCCTGGGTCCTGCTGATCCGAGTGATCTCGGGCCGATCTGTATCGGGATTTCACCGCAGTTCCCCACTTGTCGAGGCCATTTTGGCATTCATCTCGACCCCAGTGCTAACCGCAATGCCAAAAGTGACAAGCTGGGCTGTGTTGGCTTGATTCGCTGGGACCATATGCAGGCTCTGGCGGGTCTTGTGCAGCGCCTTAATGTCCAAAGATTGGTGATGAGGGGGATATGTTCTCAGATTGGGGCTTCAGTTGGGGCGGCTGGTTGGACAACCGTCGGGGTGAGTGGTGGCTGCTGGTCCAGCTACTGCTGATCACGGCCCATCTGCTGCCGGTCTGGCCCGCTCCGGCAAGCTTCGGGGTCTCGATGTGGCCCCAGCCCTTATTTGGGTTGGGCTTGCTGCTGCTGGCTTTTGGCCTGTTTCGGGCAATCGAGGCATTTCGTTGCCTTGGGGCCAGCCTTTCGCCGCTGCCGGCGCCCAAGCCGTCGAATCAGCTGATCGCCACGGGCGCATATGCCATCTGCCGACATCCCTTATACCGGGCTGTTTTGCAGTGTTCTGCAGGAGTGGTACTAACCACAGGCAGCTTGCTGCATCTGTTGCTGTTGTTCAGCCTTGCTGTGGTGCTGCGGGGCAAAGCCCGCTTAGAGGAGCAGGGTTTAAGGGCGGTGCATCCGGATTACGGCCAATACGCCACTGACACTCCGGCGATTGTGGGCTGGGTTCCTGGGTTGGATTGGCGCTGAGGGGCAGGGTTCAGGCAGCAACCCTGCTTGTCAGCATCAGGTCAGCGTAGAGCTGTTCTAAGGCATCGATGTTGCTTGAAATCGTGTAGCGCTCCAAGGCACGGATGCGGGCTGCGCGGCCTAATTCCTTCGTCAGCACAGGCTGGTCTCTGAGCACCGGCAGCAGCGTTCGCAACTGGGTGGTGACGCCCTGGGTGCTCAGCACGATCCCCGCCCCCTGCTCCAGCACTTCGCCATCTGCACCGGCATCTGTGGCCACGCATGCTGTTCCGGTGGCCATCGCCTCCAGTAAGGCCAGCGAGAGGCCCTCCACGAGGCTCGGCAGGATGAACACTTCAGCGCACTGAAGCAGGGCAACCCGGGTGTCCAAGTCCGGCTCATGGCCCCACCAGAGGATCCGATCGTCGTTGAACTGGTTCATCAGGCTGTTGCGCAGCGGGCCGTCGCCGACGATCACCAACCGACAGCCCTCCGGTGAGACAAGGCGCCAGGCCCTCAGAAGGGCCTCGACGTTCTTTTCCGTCGCCAGGCGCCCCATGTAGAGGACGATCCGTTCCCGGCCCAGTCGTTGGCGCACCTGTTGATGCATTAGCGAAAGGGTGCCGGGAGGTGTGGGGCACCAGCGGTCGGTATCCACACCATTGGGAATCACCGTCAGACGGTCGTCAGGAACGCCGAGGCGCTCGAGAAAATCCGCCTGGAGCTGTGAAAACACGATCACACGGTCGTAGCGGGCCAGGGCTGGTGCATACAGCTGGTATGTGAGCTGCTGGGTTCCTGCCGTGAGGTTGCGTAGCCCTGCATCGAAGGGGGGGTGAAAGGTGGCCACCAGGGGGACGCCTAGCTGCTGACAGAGTTCCGGCAGGCGGAAGTCCAGGGGGGAAAGGGTGAGGCTGGCGTGCACCAGGTCTGGCTGCAGCCGCTCGAGGGATTCCCTCAACTCCCGTTGCGCCCCAGGGGAGGGGATTGTGTAAACCTGCGATTTGACCAGATAGGGCAGGCTGACATCGGGATCGTTTGCCAGTAGTGAGGTGTTGTCGCGCTCGGGGCTGCGCGGGTTATCGAAATGGATGAAGTGCACCTGGTGCCCGCGTTTGCGCAGCGCTTCTGTGGTGCTGATCCCGTAGGACACATTCCCGCAGAAGGGGGACTTCTTGCCGAGCCACGCAATCTGCGCCAAGGGTGTTGGGCCTCCTCAGGCGAACCGGCAAATTAGCAGCGTTGCCACGGCCGTTCGATCAACGCCGCCCCCAACGCCAATCCAGCCAGCAGCAAAAGCACAGGTTGAAGGCCGATGCTGCTCACCAAGGTGCCCGCCAGTACTAGCGGCAGACTCAGGGCGATGTTGATCAGGTTGTTCTGGAGTCCGAACACCTTGCCGCGCTCGGTTTCGGGTGTTTCCTCTTGAATCGTGGTCTGCGCTGGAATCGCCACCAGAGCTGCCCCGATGCCGAGGATCCCGCAGAGGCTCAGGGTGAAGACAAGGGATCCCCTCAGTTGGCTGAGGAGTACTAAGGTCCAGGTAATGGTGCCTAGGCCTGTCGCCGTGAGTCTGCGGCGGCTGAACCGATGGCCCAGCTGGGCCATCACCACAGCTCCTGTCGCCATGCCCATACCGCTCATGGCCAGCAGGGCGCCAAATCCTGAGGGCCCTAGGTTGTCGATGAGTGCAGCCAGCTGGAGCGCCAACACGTAGAGCGCCGCCAACAGGCTGTAGAGCAGCACCAGATGAATCATGGCGCCCCGGACCGATGGGACCCGGCGCAGCACCTGCAGTCCTTCACCGATCTCCGTCCACACCGAGGTGTTGGAGGCGGGCTTGGGGGCTTCCTGGAGCTTCAGGCGCGACAGGCTGAGGGCCGCGAGGCCGTAACAGAGCGGAAGCAGCACAAATTCGCCGCCATCGATGCCGAGGGTCGCCAGGCTGCTGTGCAGGCCGCGAAGAATCGGTTCCCCCAGCGCGAAGCCAAGGATCGTGGCTCCCATGCTGGTGGCCTGATAGAGGGAATTGGCTGCCAGGAGGTGTTCACCCGGCACCACCACAGGAATGGTGGCCTGTTCCGATGGGGCGAAAAACTGGGTCAGGATCGACTCCATGAAGGTCATTCCAACCAGGCCCCAATAGCCCCAGGGGAGACCTAGCCAGATGGGCCCTGGCAGCAGACAAAGCGGCGCAAATACCACCAGTAGGGCACGGATGGCATTGCTGGCGACCATAACCCGACGCTTGGGCCAGCGGTCAGCCCAAACCCCAGCGACAGTTCCCAGCAGCATGGCCGGGATGGTGTTGGCCACAAAGATCCCTGTGGCCAGCAGGGTAATTACTTGTGTGCGTGTGCTGATGTCCAGGCCGTAATCCGACGCCATCTCCGCAAGTACGCCACTCCCTTGACCCTTCAGCAGCAAGTTCTGATCGATCAGGAAGACCATCAGCACGATGTAGAACTTGTCCGCCAGCTGGGAGAAGATCTGGCCCAGCCATAGCTTGCGGAAATCGTCTAGTCGCAGCACGGCTTCTAGGCCGCGCTTCCCATCGGGATTACTGCCGGTGGGCAGTGCGGGTTCAGGGGTGGTGAGGCTGGGTCCGCTCAAGGGGAAGTTGCATCGCGGCCATGATGGCTTACGCCCCTGCCAGCAGCGTCTCTCGCAGCATGGCCAGGGCTTTGCTGGGTCGGTTCAGATGCGTTCGGCTCCAGATCTCGATGACCCGGAGCAGCCGGCGCCATACGGTGGGGGGACCCATCAGCTCACCGTCCTGGCGACGAGGCAGTTCGGCACGGGTCAGCCGTTGGAGCAGGGCCAGTTCGGATGCATTCAGCTGGATTGCTGCCCCAGGTTGCTCGTCGATTGCGAAGCCGTCCTGTGGCAGCAGGCTGCAGCGCCAGTCCCATTGACCCAGCGGCGGGTCCAGGGCATCGCCGCTCAGGCAGCAGGTCTGCAACGGCAGTCCATAACCGCCCAGGGTGAGCAGATGGATGCAGGCTTGGACTGTTCCGGCCAGCACCAGTTCCGGATGAGCTCGGTGTGCCTCCAGACGTTCGAGGTGCAGTTGCATGGTGGCCAGCAATCCCTCTACGGGGTCTTGGGCCGCCAGTTGAAGGCATAGGTCACAGAGAGCCTGCGCCGCAGCCAGGGTTTCCAGCTGCTCTCCGAGCCCGGAGAAACTACGCAGCACCCGCAGTTGTCGCACCCTGGCCAGACGACTGCGTCCTCCCACCTGCAGTTCCAACAGGGTGAGGGGGGCCGCGGCGGCCAGGCTGCTCTTGGGTCTGCGCGCTCCAGGAACGGCGAAGCGACTGACGCCTTCTGCATCACTGAGCAGGCTCAGTAGTCGGTCGTGCTCGCCGAGGGGCCCCACCTTGAGGGCGAGTCCGGTGAGGCGTCGTTCTGCCATCTAGGACGAGGGGCGACGCTGGGCCTGCAGCAGAGCCGGGGCGCTACTGGTGCCCAGTAGATCCGCCCCCGCCAACAGCAGCTCCCCTGCATGGCTGAGGCTATGGATGCCACCGGCCGCCTTGATTGCGCAGCGTTTGCGGATCAACTGTTTCAACTCACGGATCTGATCGGTATGACAAGCCGGGCCAAAGCCGTTGCCGGTCTGCAATCCTGCAGCGCCAGCATCAATGGCGGCCTCCACGGCCAGCTCCAGTTGCTCGGTCTCCAGACGTGCCATGTCCAGGATGGCTCGCACGGGAAGCCCCAGGTCGCAGAGGGAGGAGAGTTCCTCTGCAAACGCGCCTGAATCGCCATTCGCCAAGGCATTGAAATCGGGAACAACATCGAGCTCCTGGGCTCCATGGCCGGCACACCACTCCGCTTCCGCCAGCTTGAGCTCTGCGGGAATCGCACCGAAGGGAAAGCCGATGGCCGCTAGCAGGCGGGGACCTGCGTCGGTCCCCCCGATGCGTTCCCGCAGAAGCGGCAACTGCCGCGGTGTGGTGCAAATGGCCCGCACGCCCTCCTGAATTCCGGAGTCGCAGAGGGCCTGAAGCTGGTCTTGGGTCATCAAGGGGTCGAGGATCGCCTGATCAAGCCGTGGCGGTAGGTCGGGAAACTCTTGGGCTGGATCAGCCATGGCAGGCCAGGGGGTCAGTCACGAGCCTGAATCACGCCATACCCTCCGTGGTTGCGTCGGTAGATCACCTGCAGTTGATCGCTTTCCTTCTCCCGAAATAGGTAAAAGTCGTGGTCGATCAGATCCAATTGTCGGAGAGCCTCATCCAAGCCCATGGGGGGCATGGCGAAGTATTTGCGTCGCACACCTGGGTTCGGCAGTTCCGCTTCACGCCCCTGCAGCAGGGACTCCTCAACGGGGGATTCATTGTTGAGCACATCCGTGCTGGGGGTGTGGCTGGCGCTGTGGCCGTGGCTGTGGTGGTGATCGCTGTGGCGTTCCTTCCAGCGGCGCAGTTGGCGGGCCAGTTTTCCTGCGGCCAGATCGATGCTGGCGTAAAGGTTTTCACTGCATTCTTGGGCCCGGATCACCGTGCCTTTGGCAAAGACCGTCACTTCGGCGGTCTGCTGCGGCACACGGGGATTGCGGGCCACCGAGAGATGGACGTCCGCTTCGCGAACAGCATCACTGAAGTGCGCTGTGACCCGCTCCAATTTGGTTTGGGTGTAATCCCGCAAAGCCGGCGTGATCTCTAGGTTGCGACCATGGATCAGCAACTTCATGCCTCGCTCCTGTGCCGGTTGTTATCGGCAAGCTAGATACGCCGCACGATTCGGCCCACCCCCAGCGTGCATTTCTTTTCGAGCCGTGTGATCCGGTTCGATTCGATTCTGCCTGGTCAGCGCAACAGCGCTGGCAGAGCAAACTGCTGGCTGATCCGTCGGCTCCGGAGGCGGTCTGGATCCTTCAGCACCAGACCTGCTACACCCTCGGCCGCGGTGCGAGCGAGGAGCACCTGCATTTCGACCCCGCCGATCCACCTGCACCCCTGCACCGGATTGATCGCGGCGGGGACGTGACCCATCACCTGCCAGGCCAACTTGTGGCCTACCCCGTGTTGGACCTTCGGCGGCGCACTCCTGATTTGCACTGGTATCTGCGCCAGTTGGAACAAGTTGTGCTCGATGTTCTGTCCGAGTTGGGTTTGGAGGGTCAGCGTCTGCCGGGATTGACCGGCCTCTGGTTGGACAACCGCAAGGTCGCCGCCATTGGTGTGGGCTGCCGCCGCTGGATCACTCAGCACGGTCTGGCTCTGAACGTTGACTGCTCGATGCAGGGGTTTGAGCAGGTCACCCCTTGTGGTCTTGCTGGTCGTTCGGTTGGGCGGCTGGCGGACTGGTTGCCAGGGTTGACGGCCGCAGAAGTGCAGCCGCTGCTGCGGCAGGCCCTGGCCCATCGTTTTGGTCTGGTGTGGGAGGACAAAGCGAGATAGACCTGAGCTGTTTGAACACCTGCCTCGGATGACGGCCAGCTGGAGCCCGACAGCCCGCGAAAACGACGCTCTTCAGCGTCATGCCTATGTTCAGAATTTGCTGAGGGTTGATGCGGTGTGGCCTTGGCTAGCCGACCGCCACGGGGCGATTGCCGCGCTGGATGCGCCCCATGCGGCTCATCCCGAACGCTTCAATTTCGGTGAACTGGCTGAGCGCATCGCCACCGCTGCAGCTGCCTTTCGGCGCAATGGCGTGAACGAAGGCGATGTGGTGGCTCTTTTTGCCGAGAACAGCCCCCGCTGGCTTGTGGCAGATCAGGGTCTGATGCGTGCCGGTGCCGCAGATGCAGTGCGCGGCGCTTCAGCTCCTGTGGAGGAGCTCCGCTACATCCTCATGGATTGCCGGGCAACGGCCCTGGTGGTGCAGAACGCTGAGGTGTGGCGGCGTGTAGCCCTTGCCCCAGACCAAAGGGCGAAGCTGCGCTTTGTGCTTCAGCTGGAGGGTGAGCCTGCCGAGGGCGCCATCGGTTGGGAGACATTTCTGGCGTCAGGGGCAGGCCTCGATCCCGTCCGCCCCGCCAGGGGGCGAGACGCCGTGGCCACCGTTTTGTACACCTCGGGCACGACTGGGCAGCCCAAAGGGGTCCCGTTGACCCACGCCAACCTGCTGCATCAGATGAGCTCGCTGGCCTGTGTTGCTTATCCCGAGCCCGGTGCTCCGGTGCTGAGTGTGCTGCCCATCTGGCATGCCTACGAGCGCAGTGCCAGCTACTACTTTTTGTCTTGTGGCTGCACTCAGACCTACACAACCATTAAGCAACTGAAGAAGGATCTGCCGCTGGTCAAGCCGATTGCCATGGCCACCGTGCCGCGGCTGTGGGAGGCGGTTCAGGCAGGATTTGAGGATGTGCTCAAAACCTTCCCCCCGTCCAGGCAGCGCCTTCTGCGGGCGGCTTTGGCCAACAGTGCTGCCCAACGCAAAGACGTGCGAAAGGCGCGCAACCTTCTGCTGGATCCGGTGTCAGCCCCCGGCCGGCTGCGTGCCTTCGGCTCTGCTGCGCTGCGCTGGCCCCTGCATGCCCTGGCGTCGACCTTGATTTGGCCAAAGCTGCGGCGCCAGCTCAGCGGTGGTCAGCTCGCATATCCCATCAGCGGTGGAGGTGCCATCGCGCCTCACATCGATGCCTTCTTTGAAGCCGTGGGGATTGAATTGCTGGTGGGCTACGGCCTCACGGAAACCAGCCCTGTGGTGAGCTGCCGGAGGCCCTGGCGCAACATTCGCGGCAGTTCCGGGCTGCCCATGCCCCAGACCGAATTCCGGATCGTCGATTCCGACAACGGCCAGCCCTTGGGCTTCCGGCAACGGGGGCGGGTGATGGTGCGGGGCCCCCAGGTGATGGCGGGGTACCTCGGCAAACCCGAGGCCAGCGCCACGGTTCTCGATGCCGCGGGGTGGTTTGACACCGGCGATCTCGGCATGCTCCTGCCGGATGGCTCCGTGGCCCTCACCGGCCGGGCCAAAGACACGATTGTGTTGAGCAGTGGTGAGAACATCGAGCCCGGCCCCCTGGAAGAAGCCCTTGTGGCTAGCCCATTGATCGAGCAGGTGATGCTGGTGGGTCAGGACGAACGCCAGCTCGGTGGCTTGATCGTGCCTCGTGCGGAGGCGATCGTGGCCTGGGCGGCTGAAGCCTCCTTGAGCGTGGCTCAAGATCTGGGCGGTCAACCTGGAGAGCCGGCCTTACTCCTCTTGCTGATGCGCGAATGCAACCGATTGCTCAAGCAGAGGCCTGGTTCCCGTGGTGATGAGCGGCTGGCCGGAGTGGTGCTGGTGGATCCCTTCAGTATTGAGAACGGACTCCTGACCCAGACCCTGAAGCAGCGCCGCGATCGCATTACCAGCCGCGATCAGCACTTGATCGATGCCCTTTACGGGCGTTGAACTCGGCTGAAGAGGCTTGGGGGGCGGTCGGTTTACCGGTGATTGACCCCATGCGGAAGGGCTGACACGCTTTGGCCGTCTCTCAAGAATCCATGTCTGACGGCACCTCCTTGACGATCAAGCGTCCGATCACCGTCCGCGCCGTGGTGACGCCCACCTGGAAAGAGGAGGCAGAGCGAGAGCTCAGCAATGGCATCGCCACTGCTGACCAACAGCTGGCCCAGCTGGAGCAGGAATGTCAGGACGTGGTGGATCAGGTGCGTCGTCAGAGTGCCAATCCCCTCGATCCCCGGGTGCAGGATCAGGTGGCGCAGATCCAACAGCAAGTGGCGGCCAAACGTGCCGAGCTGGAGGAGCAGAAGCGCAATCTGCTTCAGCAGCAGGCCCAGGTGCGTGACCTGGAGATGGATCAGATCGTTGAGCAGGGACAACTGGAGAGCACTTGTGAGCTGAAGGTCGGCGACAACCTGGTGCAGAAGATGCAAGTGGCCATCGTTGTGAAGGACGGCGTTGTTCAGTCGATTGAGGAAGCCTGATCGGCTTGCTTCTGCTGACTCGTAAACTCCCCTGATCTGCCCTCCCGGAGACGGTTTTGGCGACCACAGACATCTTCATGCCTGCCCTCAGCTCGACCATGACGGAGGGGAAGATCGTCGAGTGGCTGAAACAGCCCGGCGACAAGGTGGCACGAGGGGAGTCAGTCCTAGTCGTTGAGTCCGACAAAGCGGACATGGACGTTGAGTCGTTCCAGGACGGCTACCTCGCCGCGGTCTTGATGCCTGCCGGCAGCACGGCACCGGTGGGCGAAACCATTGGCCTGATTGTAGAAACCGAAGCTGAGATCGGCGATGCGCAGGCCAAGGCCCCAAGCGCTCCCGCTGCCGCGCCCGCCCCTGCACCAGTACCGGCTCCTGCTTCTACGCCACCAGCTACGGTCCAGGCCACTCCTGCGCCGGCTCCGGCTCCTGTAGCGGCTGCTGCACCTTCGGCACCGGTAGTGAACGACGGCCGCATCGTGGCGAGCCCTCGGGCCAAAAAACTGGCTTCTCAGATGGGAGTGGACCTGGCCACGGTGCGCGGCAGCGGCCCCCATGGCCGTATTCAGGCGGAAGACGTTGAGCAATCCCTCGGGCAACCCATTTCTGTGCCCCGCGTGGCGGAAGGAACAGCCCCCGCAGCTTCCGCGAACGGCGCTGCAGCTGCTGTTGTAGCTGCCCCAGCTGCTCCGGCAGGCAACAGCTTCGGTCGGCCGGGTGAGACCGTGGCCTTCAACACCCTCCAGGGTGCGGTGAACAAAAACATGGAGGCGAGCCTGGTGGTTCCCTGCTTCCGTGTCGGCTACACCATCACCACTGACAAGCTGGATTCCTTCTACAAACAGGTGAAGCCGAAGGGCGTCACGATGACGGCGCTGCTGGCCAAGGCGGTGGCCATTACTCTGGCGCGTCACCCCCAGGTGAATGCCGCCACCACAGCATCTGGCATGGCCTACCCCGCCGACGTGAACGTGGCTGTCGCTGTGGCGATGGAAGACGGTGGCTTGATCACACCGGTGCTGCGCAATGCCGATCGCACCGACCTCTATGAGATGTCGCGTCAGTGGGGTGATTTGGTCAAGCGGTCCCGCAGCAAGCAGCTGCTGCCGGAGGAATATTCCACGGGCACCTTCACTCTCTCCAACCTCGGCATGTTCGGGGTTGACCGCTTCGACGCCATCCTTCCGCCAGGCACTGGGGCCATCCTTGCCGTCGCGGCATCACGCTCCACGGTGGTGGCGGGCAAAGATGGGTCCATCGCCGTAAAGCGCCAGATGCAGGTGAACCTGACGGCGGATCACCGGGTGATTTACGGAGCCGACGGCGCTGCTTTCCTGAAAGATCTCGCCGAGCTGATCGAGAACCGTCCGGAAGGCCTGGCGCTCTGATCCGTCGCCGAGCGTGCCTGATCCAAGGGACCATCAACTCAGCAGCTACGACTACCCGCTGCCGCCCGAGCGCATCGCCCAGGCACCGGTCGAGCCCCGACACAGCGCTCGGTTGTTGATGGTTCCCCCCCAGGGGAAGCCACCAATGAAAGCGGTTCATGGCCAGGTGTGGGATCTGCTCGAGCAGCTGCAGCCCGGTGATCTGCTGGTGGTGAACGACACCCGGGTGCTGAAGGCACGCCTGGCGGTGCGCCGTTTCGGGGGCGGGCTGTCTGAGTTGCTGGTGCTGGAGCCGCGGGGGGAGGGCCGCTGGCTGTGTCTCGCCCGTCCTGCCAAGCGCATGCGACCGGACGACAACCTGACTATTGATGGCACCTCGATCAGCCTGAAGGTGCTCGCGGAAGACCCCGCCAGTGGTGGACGGGTGGTGCAGTTCCCACGTGATTGCAGGGATGCCGAAACCATTGAGGGCTTACTCAATGATGTTGGCGAGGTGCCTTTACCGCCTTACATCGAACGTCACGATCCCAGCGACAGCCAGCGTTATCAGACCCGCTATGCCAATCGCCCTGGTGCAGTGGCTGCCCCGACGGCGGGGCTGCACTTCAGCGATGAACTGCTGGCGGCCTTGCAGCAAAAAGGGGTGGACCTTGCCCGGATCACCCTGCATGTGGGCCTCGGCACCTTTCGTCCCGTTGAAACGGAAGACCTCACCGCATTGGAGTTGCATAGTGAATGGGTCGATGTCAGCTCCGCTGTAGTAAGGGCGGTGCAGGGGTGTCGAGGCCGGGTGATTGCGGTGGGCACCACTAGTGTTCGTGCCCTGGAGGGAGCCGCTCAAGCCCATGGCGGTGTTCTGATGCCCTACACGGGGCCGGTGGATCTGGTGATTCAGCCGGGCTATCGCTTTGCGGTGGTGGAGGGCCTGCTCACAAACTTTCACCTGCCCAAAAGTTCTCTGTTGCTGTTGGTAAGTGCTTTGATCGGGAGAGAGAAACTGCTGGCGTTGTATCGCGAGGCAATCGAACGGCACTATCGCTTTTTTTCTTATGGCGATGCCATGTGGATCGCCCCTGAGGTTGTTCTGCCAGAGGTTCAGCCGCGTCCATAAAGCGGAGGCAACCAGGAGATGGCAAGAGGATCGATATGAAGAAAGGCTGGTTGAACCATCAACCTTTTGTTCTGGACAGCATCCAGGATCGGGGCACTGGTGTTCATCAACGAGGTTGCGGTGATGCTGGCGTGGCGCAAACAGGCATCGTTGTAGCTGCTGAGGTCATCGGTGCTAATGCCATGATTGGTTAGGCCTGTCTTTATGTCAGTAACAAGTTCGGTAAGCGATGCCGAGAAGCTTTTCTCCTTGAGATAAGCCGCCTTGACAGCCCCACAGCCTTGATGGCTCATAACGACCAGGACACGAACATTGAGGTCAAGCACGGCGTACTCGATGGAACCGGCTGACCCGAACGTATTGGTGTTACCGGCGTTTCGGATCACAAAAAGATCCCCAAAGCCGGCATCGAAGATCACCTCAACGGGAACCCGTGAGTCAGAGCAGGCCAGGAGTGCAACTTGAGGATGTTGACCGCCTGCCAGCTGATGTCGCCTTGCTTCTGAGGCATGCGGGTGGGCGGATTGACCTTCGAGAAACCGTTGGAACCCGGCCTTGAGCTCCTCGACGATTGCGCTCGGATTATTCAGACCCCGTCCCGAATCGACGTAGGAGTCTTCTTTTGCATCCATTTTTACAATCACTCAAATTGGTGAGTCAACCATGAGCCGAGGATCAGGCCATGATTTAAAAAATCATGAAATCCTCATAAATATAATGAGGATTTCACCTTACACCATAGGGTCTATTTATATTCGCCATGGCTATGGCCTTACAGTTAATCTTGGCTTCACTCGATGCAGAGGGTGGTGAATCCCATCTATCAAGACCCGAGACTTCAGGGAGTTTGATTGAAGAGATAATATCTTTTCATTTCACTTTTGAATCTGCGCTTCTTTGCTTGTCTCTGCTGATCATTTTCAGCATTGTATTTGATAAGTTGGGAGCAAAGCTTGGAATGCCGGGTTCAATTTTGTTATTTTTTAGTGGGCTCTTCTTTCACGTATCTGGATACGATTTCGACGAGTTTCCACTTGAAGAACTTCATGTTATCGCCTTGAGTATTTTGCTTTTTTTTAGCGGTCTATCTTTTGAAAGCAGCTTGCTTCGGAAAAACAAGTTTCTTCCCAATTCGATTTACTTAGCTATTTTTGGAACCTTTATAAGCATGGTGTTTTGGTTCTTTTACTTCGGCCTTGGCTTCTCCTTTTTCCAGAGTAATTTTGGTTATCTGAAGGGTGTTCCCTCCAGCATTGTCTGGTTGGCGGCAGTGTCAGCTGTCTTTTCTTTGGCAGTTCAGGATTGGAATTCCTTTGTCTTTGTATCGAAAAAAATAGAAGACTTCAGATTTGTTATATCCAACATTTTTAAGGTTGAGACGGCGGTATCGGCTGCGATTTCTGTTGCAGTAGCTGAAATACTTTTCCTGATTTGGATTGCTTCGAATCCTGAGTATGCAAATATTGCAAATCTTAGCCTTTTGATCTCTATTTTTAGAGGCTTCTTTATCGGCTCGGTGAGTGGTTTGATACTCGGCATATTGTTGACTTATACCATTCGATTCTTTTTGACGTCAAAAGCTCAATTAATTCTTGCTGCCGTTTCGTTTGCTTTTATTGGTTACAGTGTTTCTGCCTTGGCCGTTGAGCAAGGAGGATACCTTTGTGTCCTAATTATGGGTATCACGACTTCTTTGTCCTACCGTAATTATTCAACTGAAGATGAAATTGAATTTCTTTCAGAACAGCTTGAATCTCTCAATATTGCTTGCGAAGCAATTCTGTTTTTCGCGATTGGCTTAGGTTTGAGTCCTGTTCTCTTCTTTGCTCATTTGCCGGTTGCTTTCTATGCATGGATAGGAATTATTCTTATCAGACCTGTTACTGTTTCTTTATTTTTTCGGAGCGATTCAGTCAGCATTGAAGAGAAAAAGCTTTTAGCCTCTTGGAGTCCAAAAGGTGCTATATCAATGGCTTTAATTGTAACGGCTCCTCTACTTTTAGAAGATACGTTTGGAATTAAAGTTTCTGAAATTCTTCCCGAAACCTCTACCACTTTTATGTCTGACGTTGTATGTGGAGCTGTGCTGATATCCCTAGCTTCCAAGGCTTTCGTAGTTCCACGACTTCATAAAAGTCTTTTTTCAAAACTTAAGTCATCCCAAATAGATGTACTTTGACCCATGCGATTACGTTATTTATCCGATAGCTATCGTCTTTCACGCTCCTTTCTAGTCGGAACTGTTTCAACTGTCGTATTCTTGCCACTTCTTTCCTTCAGGGAAACCCTAACGTTCGGAATAACCCTGGCTTTGGCTTGGGATTTGATTGTCTTTTTTCGTAGAACATGGCTACTTGGTAATGTCCATACCAGAGAAATTCTTTCTTGCTCTAAGGCCAGAGAGTCATTGGTCGCAGAGAGAACCATTGCATTTGTTTTTCTCAGTCTTGGATTGTTGAGCTTTTGCCTTACAGAGCTTCATTCGTCCCAGGGTGCCCTACCAAAACATTTCCATGTTTTTACTGCTTTTTTGGCTTTGTTCTTAATGTGGTTGGAGCTGCACAATGGATTTGCTCTTTATTATGCCAAAAGGTATTACGAAATGAATCCTTATCCGCTAGCCACTGATGATACGCAACACGGATTCATTATCGAAGGTAAGGAGCCATCATTTAGTGATTTCTTGTACATAGCTTATTCGATTGGTTTGACATATTCGATGACTGATTGTGGTTTAGAAGATGCATCTGTACGTCGCATTGTCCTTATTCATTGTCTTTCGTCGTTCCTATTTGCATCGACAATCTTTTCAATTATTTTGTCTCTTGTTACACAGGTTACCTAAAGGCGTGTGGTTTGGCTCAGTCCGTTTCGTTATCTTGTGTTGAAATCCACGTCAAAGGCAAGTCAAGGTGATGCTTGACTTCACAACAAACATATTTTTGCCTACCATTAAGGAGTAATGATTTTTAGTGGCATGTTCGAATTAGAATACCTGGTTGCATTCGCTTTGGGGGCTAGTTTGGTAGCCATCACACCCATTGCCGCATCTATGACAGGTCGTGAGAGCAAATTGACCAAAGCAATTTCAGGAGCAGGGCGAGGCATTACAAAGCAAGGTTTAAAAGTTGGGATCGTGGTCGGATCCAAGGCATCTGGTCTTTTGACAGGTGTGAAGTCTGGTTTGAGCGAAGTTGGTGAAAGCTTCGGAGATATCCTTGCAGAAGCTAAGGCTGATCTGGCTGAGACCAAATCATCGAAAGCTTCCGGAACTACCAAGGCTTGAAGGTTTCGATTAAACACGCCACAAAAGCGCGAGTAAGATTCAAATTTCCGAGAACTCTGTCGCCTCAAGAATTTAATTTACTGCATGCGACAATACAGTATAGATATTCAGGTCTGGAAATATTTCCATCATCGTGTCGATCAGGATGTGTTGTTCGTAGAGCAACCGACAAACAAATTGATTCCGAAGTACTCTTAGATGAGTTAGACGGCTTTTTTCAAGAATGTTTTCCTTTCGGTCCCGCACTGCCACCTACCCGTTTTGAATCTTTTCGTCTGCAGGCTGTAAACGTCAGTATTCAAGGATCACTTATTTTGGCAGTATTAGGTTGGATTTTGCCGATCCTTCCTGGCACTCCTTTTTTCCTTGTTGCATGGTGGTTGGGGTGGAGACCATCCTCGGATTCCTCTAAAAATGTTAATGTTAACCAGCACGATTTTATTTGAGCACGTTCACATCGCATCCTCTTCCACGCCTCAGGGATTTCTATTGATCGGTGATTACCCTGATAAATGAGATGAATATTTTCGAGAGTTTGTTTGATTTTTAGAAAGTTTTTTTGGACCCCAGGCATAAAGATATGGATGGATATATCTTCTTTGTTGATGAATATTGTCTGTCGACTAGAGGGGGTTTGCACTAGCATTTGTGCGATATTTTGCTGTTTCTCTTCATGCCATTCAATAACTGTGAATGGGCTATCGGAGCAGTTAATTTTAATTTGCTCTACGATCAGCTTTTCTGCATCTTGAATAACGAGATGTGTTGGGAATGTGCCATGTAGTGCAAAGGTGCTGAATCGGTGCTGCAGTTGATCAAGGTTTCTCGATTCCTGGTCGATGAAACAAATAAAATTGTGCTGATTCCTCTGTGAAGTAATTCTCTGTAGTGTTTCAAGCTTTTTCTTCCACGCATCTTCTAATCGTAATTTATTTGAGGAGGGTAGATTGAGTCGAAACATTTTTTCTACGGTTGATAAAGACTTGCGTGTCTTATCCCACCAATTCAATAGGGGGTCGACAAGTTGTTCAACAAGATCGGGTCCTTTTTGTGCCATCTGCAGAAGCTTGATGGCGTGCAGAGGGTGAGGAAGGATCACCATTAGAACGTTAAAGTCTTTGTGTTCATCAATGACTTGTGCAAGTTTGATGATACGTGTCAGGTCTTCGATCCCAGGTAGGAAAGGCAATTCCAAGGAATCTTTGTCTTCAAGGCCTAAGAGTTTCCACCATTCCAAAGCGTGTGGGCTTAACATCATCCAAACATTTTCGACCATTTGACTATGATCGAAGTATGAGATTGTTGAGTTTTTGGTATCTAATAATAGGTTTAATCTCTCTCCAGACATGTCGACAACCATTAATTTTCTTCCGTTTTTTAAATGAGTTGCAGTCGAGGTAACAACTTTCTGTAATGCTTGATACCTATCAGCGCTGGCAAAGATGATCAATGAGGCCTTGATGGAATCACTTATGAGTATATCGGCATTTGAAAAATCCTTTCATGAAAAACATGATAATGTAATTGAGATTTTAAGAGCTTATGTTCGAGCTTGAAACGATTGCAGCCTTTGGAGCTGGTGCTGCACTTATGGCAATGGCGCCTGTTGTTCGAAAGTTAGGCAATCAAGAGCTCGGGGATTCGATGGGACAAGCTGGTCGGACAATGGCGAAGAGTGGTGTGAAAATTGGTCTTGTAGCTGTCGGTACAGCAGAAAAAGTTGCCAAAGGTGTAGCCAAAAGCGCTGCGGAAGCGGCTGAAACATTTGTCGATTTGGTTGAAGAGGCGAAATCTGAAAACTCCAGTACCGAGGATGTTGCAGTATCAAAGATCACAAAAAATGAATCAGCAGCTCCCACCATCACTGACGTTACTTTGGAATAAAGTCCGGATGTCTTTGATTCCAATAGTTCAGATTCTTCTCTTCATTTCCAATGGCTACTTCCTACCAATTGCCTTCTGATTTTGAAGTATTCGATGGAGGAGTACCGGCTTCGAATGGTCATCCGAAGAGGGGTTTGCCGCGTTTCGTTGACAGAGTTCTTCATGCATCGAAGCATCGATTGAGATTTAGCGTTGAATCCGATTTTGGAGACTTTGATAATTTCGAGCGTCATCTGCATTCTCTTCCTAGCGTTCTTCGCGTACGCTCAAACAAGTGGGCTTGTTGTTACGTCATTGTTTTTAAAGAGGATTCAGCAACTGACCCACTTCAGTGGTTGCTTGCTTTGCCTCAGCTTAAGAGCGACATCCCTGTTGTGTCTGAAGCTAATGGGTCGTCTTCGTCTTCGTCTTCGTCTTCATCTTCTATCGAAGGAATTGGTGAGGATGATGAGGAAAAATTTGTTCCGACGCGCATCATTTTGCCCGTCTGCTCCTTAGGTTTGGCCATTCTGGCTGGACCTCTTTCGCTTCCTCCTTTGGCGATAGGCATTTTTATCATCGGTTCGGCGCATCTCAGCTTCAGGCGTGCCTGGTCTGGTCTCAAACATGAAAAGAAAATCAACGTAGATTTTCTCGATGCATTGGCTGTTCTTCTGCACAGCCTCGAGGGATTCCTTCTCGGGCCAGCGATGATGATAACGATGATTGAGGGCGGTGAGGCAGTTCGTGATGCGACCCAGCGAATTGCTCATTCCTCCAACACTGATCTTGTCTCCAGTCTCCAGTCGGATGTCCGTTTGATTACTGACGAAGGTGAAGTGATTGTTTCCAGCTTTGACCTGTCTCCAGGAGATCGAGTGTCATTCCTCCCCGGCGACAAGATTCCCATTGATGGTGTGATCATGTCTGGTGAAGCATCACTTGATGTTGTCAAACTGACTGGTGAGTCTGTTCCGAGAATCTCGGGTCCTGGAGATGAGATTCTTGCTGGTTTTATAGTTCTTGAAGGGAATTTGGTTGTCACGACAACGGCTGTTGGCGATGACACAAGGGTTGGTCAAATCACAAAGATGATTGAATCGGCGCCTGTGTTCGACACACGCGTCGGCAATTTTGCTGCCAACATCGCTAACCGCTTTGTATTGCCAACACTTGCTCTCGCTGGAGTCTCGTTGCTCTTAAGTGCAGGCAATATCGCTCAGGCTGCATCACTTCTAATGTTTGACCTTGGTACCGGGCTTCGTGTTTCTGTGCCAACTGCAATCATGGCTGCTTTGGCCCGTGCAGGTAGCCAGGGTCTTTTAATTCGGAGTGGTCGCGCCCTCGAGCAATTGGTTGACGTCGATGTGGTGGTCTTCGACAAGACTGGAACTCTCACGGAAGGACACCCTTCTGTAGTTCACTTCGCCATCTTTGATACTAAGGGCCGTCCCATCGAGACCGTCTCCGATGCTCGCCGCAAGGAACTCTTGCAACTTTCAACCTCTTTGGAGCAAGGGCTCAATCATCCAATTGCCAAGGCGATTCGTGATTCTGCAGAGCATGAGAAGATCGATGTCATCCCCTGTGACGTTTGGGACTACAGGGTTGGCCGTGGTGTCGTTGCCAGTATCAATGGAAAACAAGCATTGCTTGGGAATTCCAAACTTCTTTTTGAGGAAGGAGTTGAAATCCCTTCAATCGAAGAGCACACCGATCTTGCTGTGGCGACACCGATCTACCTGGCCCTGGATGGGGTACTGGTAGGTATCCACTACGCTCTCGATCGTGTTAGGCCTGATACTCCAGATTTGATTGCGGAGCTTCATCGCCGCGGCATGGAGGCCCATATGCTTACCGGTGACATCGGCCCAGTGGCACATGCTGTGGCTGCAGAAATCGGGCTGAAGCCTGAAGAAGTGCATTCGGATGCACTTCCTGATCAGAAGGCTGAATTGGTCCAGCACTTCACCTCTCAAGGGAAGAAGGTTGTTTTCGTTGGAGATGGCATCAACGATTCCGCTGCACTGGCCTATGCAGATGTGTCAGTGTCCTTTGCCTCTGGAAGTGACTTAGCCAGGGAAACCGCCGATGTTGTTCTAACCAACGATCGCGTGTCCGATCTGATTGTGGCTCAGGATCTTGCCCGTCATACTTTTGCTCTCGTAAAGCAGAACATCGGGATTGTCGGTGTCCCGAACTTGTCTGCACTGGTCATTGGAACCTTCCTCCCTGTCAGCCCAATCGCAGCCGTATTCCTTAACAACGGTTCTTGTTTGGTGGCCGCCGGCAATGCCATCAGAGCCCTGGGCTTTAAGGCCAAGGCACTACCGTCTGCAAACCCTTCCACGTGTAAAGATCTCGTTAATGTCGTGGCCTCTGATTTGGATCCCGATTCTCAGCCAATCCGTGATCTTGACCTCTCTGGGTTGGCAAAACGCGTTGGTCTGAGTTATCAGAAGATTTCGGCCCGAAGACGACGTTCTGATTTTAGCGATTGGATAGCTAAGCACGATCCAGACGGCCATGCTTGGGAATACTGTTCAAAGCGAAAATCTTTCTCGGTGATTGCAGCCTGATCATGACCTCAAGGTTGGTTCTGAAGCACCAAACCCCAACACGCTGGCGCTTTTGTGTTGACTCCTCTGTTCCACTGAACTGGGCGCTGTTGCAACTGGATTTAGAGGATGCCTTCCCATCCCACCAGTGGTGTCTTCGGCTTAACCAATCCAAATGCCTGATTGTGATCAGCTCTAGATCATCTTTATCTATTAATCCAGACTATTCATTTGAGTTTGTCTACTCTGCGCTCGTCGATCAACTTAACCATCAAGGGTGCCAGTTGTCTACGATTCCACTGAGCAAGGTAGAGGTGCTCAAACCGTCTCCGAACCGCGTTTGGTTGAAGGTTCGGTCATTTCTCTATCCCGTTGTGAACGCATTCTCGGCTTCATTGTCCTTGGGATGTCTTCTATTGGCTTCTGTGGCATTTGCTCTTGGGCTGGTTGGCCTCTATCTCCCCCTGTTTCCAGGTCTGTTGATCATGCTGCTCTCCACTTTTTTATTTGAAACTGCCCTGGACTTGCGTCGCCCCTTCGTTGCTTGAAGTGATCCCATGACGACTTCGATACTTGCTGATAACCCTTGGCAGATTCGCAGTGATTTGTATGGACGTCTCAGGATTTTTCATCCCGGTCTTTCAGACTCTCCCGGGTTACGTCGCCATTGCTCCGGTGTGCTTCATCGTACCCACTGGTTACTGAGCCACCGCATCAATGGCCTCTCTGGAACGCTTGTGCTTCGCTTTCCTGCCAACGAGCAAAACAAGATCGATCTATTGCTCAGGCGATGTTTTGTAGATCCTTTTGCAGATTCGAGCTTTGAGAGTCTGCTCTCAGCCGAATCGTCAACCACAGATATTGTCAGGAGTTCTCCTTTCCTATCGGCCTTAAAAACAGGTGCCACTTGTAGCTCGATTCTGCTGATTAACTCACTGGTGCCCTTTCCTCCTTTGGCATTGGGACTTGCGGCCACAATATTCTGTTTTCCTTTGTTGCGGGAGTTCTGGTCGCAGATGCGTGATCGCTGGTTGTCCAGCGGAAATGCTGTCGCTTCCTATCTGTTGCCATCCTCGTCTGTGGAAGTGGCTTTGTCGGCGACCCTGATCTCATCGGGCCTGGCTCAGGAGCTTCTGGTTGATAATCTACTTGGCAGCACGACGTCTGCTCTTCAGTCGTTGTCTAAGAACACCGATGGTTCCAGTCTCGAGTTCTTTGATTTTCTGGAGCGTTTCAAAACCTCGGTTTTTCTGTCGTGCGAGTCCCAAGAACAAAACGAGCCCCAGCTTGTTCCCATTGGTGATGTTCAGGTTGGTCAACGCTATGAAATCAACAATAAATGCCACATTTATTTAACATCGAAACTCGTTGAAGGTGAATTGGTTGTTTTGAATAATCTTGCTGATGGATCAAAGTTGCCATTCCGTGCTTGCCCTGGGTATCATCTTCCTTTCGGGGCTACTGTCCTACACGGAAGCGCCATCGCAGAAGTGACGACGGCTTTCGTTGATATTCCAGTATTTAAAATCCAAAACACCTTGTTTGAGGAGGAGTCTCTCACCGAATATCAGCAATCTGTGTCCTCTCTATATCGGTTATTTGTCCCTCCTATTCAGTTGGGATTAGCAGCTTGGTCATTGTTCAGTGGCTTCACAGAACGTGCGATTGGTGTTCTTGCTTTTAACCCTGCACAAGATTCCGAGCGCTCCCGAATGTCCTCGGCTGAAACCGCTCTAATTGATATGCGTCTCAATAGTGTGCATATATCCGATATTCGAGCACTGAAAACCCTTTCCGATTTGAATACTCTTTTGATAAGTATTGATGCTCTTCAATATTTCGGAAATTATAGCTATTCAGAAATTCTTCCCTCTGTCACTTCAGCACAGCCAGGCGACATGCTTCGTATGCTGAGTTCCGTTGCTGACTATTTGAGGGCAGACCCAACAACTGTTTTTTGGGGAGTTCTTGGAGCGCAGTCGGTGGAGGCTTGGCCTGTTGACCATTTGGAGATTACATCTGATCAACCTGAATGCTGTGCGTATAACGTTGATTTCAGCAATGGTAAATCTGTTCGGATTCAATTTTCGAACGATAGTGATGACGTGATAATTCGATTTGAAGGTCAAGCTGAGACATTGGGCTCTCTTCTTATTCGTTGGATTCCAGATCCTGATTACGATCAAATGGTAAATGATCTGGCTTTTCTCGGTGTCTCTGTTCAAGTGGTTGGAACTCACGCCGCTCGCCTGCGAGAACCAAATAATCGCCTGTTGTCCGTCTCCAAGCGTCGTCAAGCAGGCGAAAAGGTGGCTTACCTCGGGAATGTCATTGATGACATTTCAGCCATGGCTGCTGCAGAAGTAGCAATCGGCTTTGAGGAGGATCCCGATGGTTTTATTTCAAAAACGGTATGTGATGTCATTCTTGCAAGCGATCTTAATTGGCTGCCGCGTTTAATCGCTCTGGGCCGTAATTATGAGCGATCAGTGCAGGTGAATACGAATCTTATCGTTAGTTCGTCTATCATTCTGACTCTCGCCGCTTTTGTGTTCACTTTGAATCCACTACAATTGATTTTTTTGTTTAATGCACCTGGTGTAATCGCTGAGTTGAATACGCTGAGATCGTTGTCTCCAAATTGCTCTCGTTTGAGATCTATTTAGGGGGATTATCCAACCTTCTCTTTATGTTGCAAGAATTTTGACGCCTAGCGCGATAAAAAGAATGCCGCTACAAAAAGACAATTTCTTGTAGCTTAGGTGGTTCCTCAAGAGTTTTCCTGATGAAACAGCTGCAATGGCGAGCAATATATTGGCTGCAACGGCCCCAGAAAAAATGCTTGAGGCAGAAATGTTTGGGCCTGCCGCTAGGGCTAATAGGGCTAGCTGAGTGCGATCCCCGAATTCAGCCAAGAAGGTTGTTGTAAATGAGTCACGAATGACAATTTCAGCCCCTTGGTCTCCCGCGTCGCACATTAATTTCTCCGATGTTAGTTTCGCGTCTATCTCAGGGTTTGAATGACATTGGTAGACCTGATTCAGCGCGAGTGCACCAAATGCTAAAAATGTAATTCCAGATACAAATTTGACTGTATCTGTTGAGACCAAGGTGTTTAGCCATGCACCCATCCCGATCCAAAGTCCGGCTCCGATTGTGAGTGCAGACACGCTTCCAACAAAAACCCAACGGGCCTTGTGGCGTGCTGCTAAGGCTAGAGCGGTTAAAAATGATTTATCTCCGATGCCTGCCAGGGCTACGGTCGCAAAAGCAGTCGTAAACCCAGTCACTTGTACTGTTACATATATTTTTAAACTAAGGGGTTTTTCTTAATGGCAGCAGGTTAGTCAGGAACCTTGCATATTTTGATATCAGCTCGCCTGTCGCGCTTTCCAGCTCAGGCGCTGCCCTGGTCGTGAAACCTTTTCAAATTCAAGTCCCATGCGCCTGAAGCCGACGGCTCCGTCGTCTAATGGTTCCAGTGATGGCAGTCGTTTGAGCTCCAGTAGCGAGCAAATTTCATGACTTGTCAGCTCGATTTCCGTCGATCGAAGTAGGTCAAGGACTTCAATTCTCTCTCTTAGTAACCGTAGCTTCGAATACTTTTTGAACTCTTCGTCCACAGTTCCACCACCCTGATTACTTGTCACCATCAACTCATTGTTGGGAGTGGATGGTTCAACGGTGACCACTTCAGCAACCAAGGGCTCTTGGGGATCGCTTCTGCCCAGGTGCTGATAGATGAGGCCAGTTTCCTCTTGTTTGATCCAGGTCCTCATCCCTTTGCGAACGGGCTGAATTCCCAATTCCCGGATTACCAGAAGCAGATCAACCCGTGATAGTCCAAGTGACGCCTCCAGGCTTCCTAGGCTGATCACAGCTTGCTGTTCCATGACGATGCCTCACCAGGCATCTTGTAACACGTGTTTTGAGTTTTGCCTCTTGCTTGTTTCCGCCTCCAAAAAAGGCCTGAACCCATCTAGGTCCAGACCTGCCGCGATTGGATTGGCTTTTTGCTGAGGCCTTTGTCCTTCAGACAGCCACTGGCTGCTCGATAATGCCGGTCGGCACTTCAGCGAACATCACCGAGGAGAGGTAACGCTCAGCCAGGTCAGGCAGCACCACCACGATGGTTTTGCCGGCGTACTCATCTTTCTCAGCCAGGCGAATGGCGGCGGCAGCGGCGGCACCGCAGGAGATGCCCACCAGCAGGCCTTCCTCCTGGGCCAGGCGCAAGGCCATGGCTACGGACTCCTCGTTAGTCACCTGCTCCACCTTGTCGACCACGGAAAGGTCGAGGTTTTTGGGGATGAAGCCGGCACCGATGCCCTGAATCTTGTGGGGACCGGGCTTGACGGCCTCACCTTTCATGGTCTGGGTGATCACTGGGCTGTTGGTGGGTTCAACGGCCACTGATTCGATCGCTTTGCCGGCCTCATTTTTGATGTAACGGGAGACGCCGGTGATAGTGCCGCCGGTGCCGACCCCGGCCACAAGCACATCAATGGTGCCATCACAGTCGTTCCAAATTTCAGGACCAGTGGTCTTGAAGTGGATCTCGGGATTGGCGGGATTGTCGAACTGTCCAGGCATGAAGTATTTCGCCGGATCGCTCTCGGCAATTTCCTTGGCCTTGGCGATCGCACCGGGCATGCCCTTGGCGGCCTCGGTGAGGATCAGTTCAGCACCGAGCACAGCCATCACCCGACGCCGCTCGATCGACATCGACTCAGGCATCGTCAGGATCAGCTTGTAACCGCGGGCGGCGGCAGTGAAAGCTAGGGCAATGCCGGTGTTGCCGGAGGTGGGCTCAACAATCACCTTGCCTTTGGTGAGCTTTCCGCTTTTTTCAGCGTCCCAAATCATGTTGGCGCCGATCCGGCACTT